>JBAUAR010000058.1:0-7602 GCA_049675875.1 Streptosporangiaceae bacterium | reverse complement strand
CTGACCACCGACAGGCCCATTCCCGGCAGCCCACGCTCAGGATCGCCTAGAACCGCAGCCGCGCACCCGTATCTGTTTCGGCCAAGATCCACAACCTGCCTCCACGCGGGTTTGCGCGACAGGCTGAATCATGCAACCTGACTCGCGCGAATAGTTCTCTTTGCCGACCCCAGGCAAACTAACGGCTCCGATATCGACTACCTGGGCTACTTGCTGGATGACGTCAGATAGCCGGCAACATGCGTAGTCGTTCGCAAGGGCGATCATCGCTGCGCGAATGCACGTTAGCGTCCGATCAGGACAACCCCGGACGCCCCCGCAGCGCTCGCGGTCCTGATGATCGCGCCCACGTTGCCCGGATTGCCAGGCGGGTGCAGCGCGGCGAACACCGAGTCGGCCCGGACCTGCATGTCCCCGAGCCCTAGCGAGGCGGCCGGCACGATCGCCGCCAGCCCGGACGGCCCGTCGCGGTCGCTGGTGATCACCTCGGCCATCGGCAGGCGAGCCTGCTCCGGCAGTCCAGCGCTGACTCCGCACGCTGGGACCGCGATCGCGTCAGGGCAATGTTGCTCAATAATTTACGGTGAGGTACGGTTCTGAACATGGATGTTCAGAACCGAACGAGACGGCCCCTGCTCGACGTTGTGGCCGAGGTGCTGGTCGCCGATCCCAGCGCGTCCCTAGCCGAGGTCGCCGAGGCTGCCGGAATCAGCCGGACCACGCTGCACAATCACTACGCGACCCGCGATGATCTGCTCCTCGCTGTCGGCCACCGCGTCCTCGACCTCTGGGAGGAGGCCGTCAGCAAGGCGGCGGACGGCCCGGACGGAGGCCTGGCGTCGCTGACCTCGGTGCTGCTCCCGCTGTGCCCGCAGCTGATGTTCCTGTGGCGCAACCCCGGCCTGGAGAAGCAGCCCAGCCTGGCGGAGCGGTGGGACGTAGGTGACGCAGTAGTCATCGCCGTGATGAGGCGTGCTGAGGAGCGCGGCGTCCTGACCCCCGGCTTGTCCGACACATGGCTGCTGAACTCCTATGTCTCCCTGCTCATTGCCGCCTCGGGCGAAGTGCTCGCAGGCCGGCTGGCCCCGCTCGACGCGCCCGGTCGAGTCCTCGGCTTGTTCCTGCACGGCATCGGCATCCACCCCCGGCCAGGAGGCGACAATCATGAGTGAGATCGGCGAAGCCGCTAAGTTCGCGGGCCAGCTGTACTGGCGGCGCTCAGGTACCTGGACGGCCGCATATGTCCGCCGGGACAAGCTCGCCAGGCTGCAGCGCCGCCCGGGCCGGGTCGATCCCTATGCGATCTACGCACAGCTGCGCGCGGCGGGCACGGTGCTACCCGGCCGTTACGGGGGCCTGGCCACGCCCAGCCACAGAGTCTGCAACTCGGTTCTGCGCGACCGCCGGTTCGGCGCCAGGCCACCAGCCGGTTTCCCGCGCAGCCCACAGGACGAGCTCGAGGGCTCGTTCCTGACGATGAACCCGCCCGACCACACCCGGCTGCGCAGACTCGTCCTGCCCGCGTTCAGCCCGAAGGCCGTAGCCGGCTATCAGGTCCGCGTCACGCAGACCGTGAATGACCTGCTGGACCGCGCGGCACGCGCCGACCACTTTGAGCTGGTGTCGTCATTCGCTGCCGCGCTGCCCATCGCCGTCATCACCGACCTGCTCGGCATCCCGGCTGGCAACTCCGCGGAGTTCGCCGAGCACGGCGCCATGCTCGGCAGCGCAATCGACGGCATCTCCTCGATGCGCCAGGCAGCGGCGCTGGCACGCGGCCAGGCCAGGATCCTCTCGCTGTTCGAGAGCCTCTTCGAGCGGCGCCGCCACGAGCCGGGCGATGACCTCATAAGCCAGCTGGCCGCGACGCAAGGCGATCAGATCCAGCCGGGCGAGATGCCGGCCGTGTGCATGCTGCTCCTGATCGCGGGCTTCGAGACGACCGTGAACCTGATCGGCAACGGCGTGCTCGCGCTGCTCACGCACCCAGCGCAATGGCACGAACTGTGCGCCGACCCGGACGGACTGGCGCCAGCAGTGGTGGAAGAGACGCTGCGCTTCGATCCGCCAGTCCAGCGCACCAGCCGGTACGCGCTGGAGGACCTCGAGCTTGACGGCACGCCCGTGCGCAAGGGCCAGGAGGTGACCATCCTGCTCGGCGCCGCGAACCGGGATCCCGAGGCCTACTCCGATCCCGACGTCTTCAACATCCACCGCAAGTCCACGACCGATCACCTGGCCTTCTCCAGCGGGATCCACTACTGCGTGGGAGCGCCGCTGGCGCGCCTGGAGGCCACCCTCGCCTTCAGCACGCTGGCCGAGCGCATGCCGGGCCTGCGCCTGGCCGGCCCCGTACAGCGGCGGAACTCCACATTGATCCGCGGCCCGCTGCGAGTTCCGGTCAGCGCGGCGCCAGCACCGGCCGTGCAGGCCGCCGCCACGCCTGCACGCGCGGTGCCTTAGAGGCTCCCCGCGCTGCGCACGGCAAGATCGCTGGACTATCCTGCACCGCTCGAACAGAGGCCGTCAGCCCCGACTTTTATCAGACTAGTGCGCACCTCACGGACGTTGCTGGACTGGAGATGCCGATGGCCGGGGACGCCCAAGGGGTCAGCCGGAGGGGTGCTTGCGCTCTGCCTGCACCTGGAGCGCCACTTGCCGCCGGATGCTTGCCGGATCGGCGCCGAACCGGGCCAGGACCTGTGCGGCTCCGCCCTCAGCCTCCTCGGTTAGGGCCACCAAGATGTGCTCGGTGCCGATGTGGTTGTCGCCTAGCCGCATCGCCTCGCGCAGCGACAGCCCGAGTACCGTCTTGGCGCGCGGAGTGAACGGGATGTGCCCGGACGGACCCCGCTCGCCCCGGCCAATGATCTCCTCAACCTGCTGCCGCACGGCCTCCAGGCTCATTCCCAGCGACCCAAGCGCCTTCGCCGCGACGCCCTCACCCTCGCGGATAAGGCCGAGCAGGATGTGCTCAGTGCCGATGTAGTTGTGATCGAGCATCATGGCCTCATCCTGAGCCAGGACCACAACCCGCCGCGCCCGGTCGGTAAACCTCTCGAACATATCGTCGCTCCTCGCAGCGCGGCCGGTGAAGCACCCGAACCCGCCCTGTCCGTTCCGCATGTTAGCCCGTGTACCGGGCGACGCCAGCGCGAGCGACCTGCCGCACGACTCAAAAAAGGGGCTGCGGCTAGCGCGCAGATCTCGCGCCTGACGAGGACAAAGCTACAGGTCAGCGCCTTGATGTCCGTGAAATTTCATGATCGTGATAAAAGTCAGGTTAGAGGCTCCCCGCGCTGCGCACGGCAAGATCGCTGGACTATCCTGCACCGCTCGAACAGAGGCCGTCAGCGGCACCGAACGGCAGTTCTCGGAGCGAGCCGTTGATCATCCCTGATCCTCCCCGATCACTCAGTGTGCTGAGCGGGCGGCAGTGGCAGGCAGACCTACCTGGCGAGCGCGGCCGCGATTGTGCGGGCAGCTACGGCTGGTCCGTGTTCGGTGTTCAGCACAGTGCTGAGTTGTTTCGCCCGGGCCGCGATTTCCGGGTTCCCTGTCATCTGTTCGATGGCGTGGGCGAGCCGGGCAGGCGTCAGCTTCCGGTACGGGACGGGGGGTGGACCGACGCCCAGTTCTGCCAGGCGACGACCCCAGTAGGGCTGGTCGAAGCTGATCGGGACGGCCATGCTGGGCACTCCCGCGAGGACGCCCCGGTGGGTCGTACCCGATCCGCCGTGGTGGACGACGGCGGCGAGTCGCGGGAACAGCCAGTCGTGCGAGACTTCGCCGACAGCGAAGACCGGGGTGCTCGTGCGCGGCAGCATGCCCCGCTGGCTCGGGCCGGCGATGATGCCGGAACGTCCGGCCATGGCCAGGGCCTGGCACGCCACGTCGAGGTCGGACTGCCTGATGGCGCTTCCCCAGGAGCCGAACCCGATGTAGACGGTGCCGGGCTGGTCTGCCAGGAACTGCGGCAGCCCCTCGGGGATGACCGGTTCGGGGTCAGCGCACACGAAGTGGCCGGCCACTGTCACCCGTGCAGGCCACGCCGGGTCGGCGGGCATCAGGGTCGGCGAGACCCCGTAGACCGACGGCGTCCGGTCGACCGCGGCCAGATAGTCACGGGCCGTCCACCGGCGGAGTCCGAGCATCTTACGCCCCTCGTTCACGGCGGGGCGGAGCATCCACTCCGCACCCCGCGCGGCGAAACGTCCGGACCACTCATTGATGCGGGAGGGGCGCCGCAGCACGGGGATCAGGGTAGCCTGCGGCAGGCGGCTCGGCGTCATCGGAGCCGGGTACCAGGCCACAAGCGGGCTGTGCCGCAACTCGGCCAGCCCGGCCGCAGTGCCCAGGCTGAGCGCACCGGACACGATGCCCTCGCCCGGCTCGACCGAATCGGCCAGCAGAGCGGCCGCCGCCCGCGCCTGCTCCTTGCTGCCCGAGCGCAGCGCTGTCAGGGTCTTCACGGGACTGCCGGCCCAGTCCGCCCTTCGCGCATTCTGCTCGGCCCACCAGTCGGCAACCGACATACGCAGGTCAACGAAATCGCATCCAGCGGCACGGACCCTGTCGCCGAAGTCGGAGGATGCGGCAATCCGGGCGCTAACCCCAAGGTCGCCCAGCGCCCCGGCGAGCGTGATCATCGCCGCTACACCGCCCCACGAATCGACGGCGAGCAACAGAACGTCAGCCACGGCCAGATGCTACAGCGCCACCGTGCCGTGCTCTCGCCGTCGGATCGGTCTCCGGCGGCGAGGAATGATGAATACGGGCACACGAGCGGCACGGCACCCTCGTCTTGGGCTTGCCCGCAGCCAAGGAGGCGATCGTGCCGCAGCACCCGTTGCGGCCGCTGCCAGGGGCGCCCTTCGCAGAGCAGCCACCCGGATGCTGAACCGGCGCGGTGACATCGACCGGCAGGGCATGCAACACGGGTGTCCTCTACAGGTTTCGCCGTTCGTCCTCTCACCAAACGCGGATCCCGATCTCGGAGATCACATTGGACAGGAGAAGCAGATGACTGGTAGCAACGCCGAACAGGCGATTTCTCAGGAGAAGTACGTGTCCGTGGGCACCTTCCGCAAGACCGGGGTGGCGGTCGCGACGGCGACCTGGATCGTCCCGCTCGGCGGAGGCCGGGTCGCCCTCTTGACCTCCTCGGCCTCCGGCAAGGCCAAGCGGCTGCGCAACAACTCGAGGTTGACATTGCAGCCGAGCGACGTCCGAGGCCGGGTCAAAGCCGGCACCATGCCGGTGACCGGCACCGTTGAGCTGGTGACCTCCGGTCCGGACTTCGAGGCGATCACGTCCAAGGTGATGGGCAAGTACGGCCTGATGGTGCCCATCATGCGGCTAGTGGACAGTGTGCGACACCTGGGCAAGGGCCCCTTTCCCTATGCGGACACCGCCGTGGTGATCACGCTCCAGGGCTGATTCCCGCGGCGACCGTCGCGGGCATTAGCGGTCGGCACCTGGCCCGGCCCGCGGGTCAGGGAGACGCAGGCGGGGTTGCCCGGCCCGTCCCGGGTCGCGCCCAGCGCCGCCAGGATCTCCTCGGTCGCCACGTCCTGGGCTTGCCGGTGGGCTGGGATCTGCGCGGCGTCCTTAGCTCCGGCGGCACTGGCATCGACACTTGTAACGTCGGTGGCGGGCGTTGTCACCTTCACGATTCTGTCAGCGCAAACGCATAGTTCGGTCGCGCCGAACTGGCCTACGGGCATCGCGTTGGGTGTCGGTGGCCTGCTGGGTTCGTATAACGGCGCGAGGCTTCAGTCGCGGCTGCCCGAGCAACTGATCCGACGGCTGCTCGGCGTGCTGGAGGTCGCCATCGGGATCCGCTTCTTGCTTGCCGGGCTGGTCTGACTGCACCACGCACTGGCACCAATGGTCAGGCGAGCATGTCCACCAAGCCTGTTTTGGCTAGGTTGTAACCGCCCAGCGCCGCGACTGAGGACTGCATTCGCGGATCACGAAGCGTGGCAATGAGCGGCTTAGCGGCGGGAAGCATAGTGCCGCTGAGGATCAGGTCGAAGTCCTCCCAGACCGCCGGAATGAACTCCAGGTCCAGGGGCAGCCGCGGCAGCCCGCACACCCAGCCCGGCGTCGGCCTGCCCAGTCGCGACAGTCATGGCGGCCTCGAGGTGCGCCGCGGTCCTGCCCGCCTGCCGGCGTCGTGTAACGCAGGCGGGGACGGGCGGCTGCCGCTGATCGGTGACATGCATAGCCAGTTCTTGCGTGCTGCCGCACTGCCAGTGCCGGAGAAGGCTGGGCGCGTGGCATGCTGCACGCGTGCGGATGCTGGTGATTGGTGCCGGGGTCGCGGGCCTTACCCTGGCAGCGCGGTTGTGTCAGCAGGGGCGGCCGCCGGTGATCGCCGAGCGGTCGGCGGCGGCGGATATTGGGTACGCTATCGGCCTGTACCCGCTGGGCAGCTGCGTGCTGCACGGGCTGGGCACCTACGGCGAGCTGCCGGGGCAGGCGGTCGCGCTGAAGCGGTACGAGGTCGCCAGTGCGGCTGGCCGGGTCCTGCAGGCGGTCGACATGTCGGTGCTCACCGCTGCGTCGGGCCCGCTGTACATGGTCACTCGGCCGGGCCTGCTGCGCCTGCTGGAGTCGGCGGACATGTATGAAGAAGTGCTCGAGCCTGCCCGCCCTGGGAGCCGGAGCCGCGAAGCGGCGAGGCCACCATCACGACGCCGCCTGTGCTGCAGCCAGCGCGGGAGCTGGCTTGACGCGACTGCACCTCACACTCCGGGCCACCGCCACTTACGGTGGACCGCCGCAAGCGCCAGAAACTGTCGGGCACCCACGCGCCAATCGCCCCGGCGACCAGCAAACCCGGCCACGATGTCGCGGATAACTGCGGCCTCGATGTTGGCGGGCGGCAGCCCGGACAGCGCCGGGCTCCGGCAGCTCCGGCGACCACGTATACAGCCACCCGGCCTGGCCAGGCCAGGGGCAGGGACTGGCCGGCCTGCTGGCCGGTTACCCGGTGACCAGTTCGGCGAGGTGAGCCAGAGAGTTGCTGAGATGATCTGCGGCAAACGGGGGGAATGGGAATGGGAGTCGCTGGCGGAGGGAGTCGGGGACCGCCGACCAGTCATAGGAGAGGGTGGTCTTGGTTCCGGATGGTCCGGCAGGGGCCAGGTCGTAACGCCAGATGTGGCCGACGATCTGCAGGTTGCCATCGCCGGCGTCCATGCCTGGCTCCCAGGAGATGGCGCGTGGCGGGTCGAACACCTGCACCCGGTTGGCCATCCGGTAGTGCCCGCCCGGGACGTTGTCGTTGTACATGGCCATCCGGAACACCTGGCCCGCCGCGGTCAGCGGCTGGCCGTCAAGGGGCTCGCGGACCCACTCGGTGCCGTCGATCGCGGCGTGCTTGGCGGGGTCGGCGAGTACGGCGAAGATCGCCTCGGCTGGGGCGTTAATGATCGTGGTTGCGCTGATGGTTTCGTCGGTCATGGTGGTGCCTCCTTGTGAACTCAGCTGGGTACCGGATCTGACGCCCGGCGCCCCGGCCTGCTTGGTGCTGCTGCCAGTCATCTGCTTCTCCTTTCCTGGGCGATCCGCGAGATCGGGGACCGCTCTTGCAGG
>JBAUAR010000057.1:0-43382 GCA_049675875.1 Streptosporangiaceae bacterium | reverse complement strand
GCGTGCGCCGGACGATGACCTCGATCTGGTGCGTGGTCCAGTGCCGGATCACCTGATCCAGGCGCAGCGTGCGCGGAACGCCGTCAACGAGCGCGACCATGTTGACGCCGAAGGTGTCCTGCAGCTGGGTGTGCTTGTACAGGTTGTTGAGCACGATCTTGGCGACAGCATCGCGCTTGAGCACGATGACCAGCCGCTGCCCGGTGCGGCCGCTGGTCAGATCGCGGACGTCAGAGATGCCCGCCACCCGGCCGTCGCGAACGAGCTCAGCGATCTTGGTCGCCAGGTTGTCTGGGTTGACCTGGAACGGCAATTCCGTCACGACGAGGGTGGTGCGCCCCCGCTCGTCTTCCTCGATATTCACGACCGCCCGCATGGTGATCGAGCCCCGCCCGGTGCTGTAGGCGTCGTGAATGCCCCGCCGGCCGACGATCTGCGCAGCCGTCGGGAAGTCCGGACCAGGGATGCGCTCCATGAGCGCGGCCAGCAGTTCCTCGTCGGTCGCGTCGACGTGGTCGAGGTACCACTGCGCACCGGCGGCGACTTCGCGCAGGTTGTGCGGCGGAATCTTGGTCGCCATGCCGACCGCGATGCCCTCGGAGCCGTTGACGAGCAGGTTCGGGAACCGGGCCGGCAACACGACCGGCTCGGCCGCCTGACCGTCGTAGTTCGGCCGGAAATCGACGGTGTCCTTGTCGATGTCCCGGAGCATTTCCATCGCCAGGGGCGCCAGCCGACACTCGGTGTACCGCATCGCGGCGGGCGGGTCGTTGCCTGGCGAGCCGAAGTTGCCCTGACCGTCGACCAGCGGCATTCGCATCGCCCACGGCTGGGCGAGCCGGACCAGGGTGTCGTAGATCGCCGAGTCACCGTGCGGGTGGTAGTTGCCCATCACGTCGCCCACGACACGCGCGCACTTGTTGTAGCCGCGCTCTGGTCGGTACCCGCCGTCGTACATCGCCCAGAGGATCCGGACGTGCACCGGCTTCAGGCCGTCGCGGACATCTGGCAGGGCGCGCCCGACGATGACCGACATCGCGTAGTCGAGGAAACTCCGCTGCATCTCGACCTGGATGTCGACAGGCTCCATCCGGTCGTGACCGGCAGCGCCGGCCTCCGGCGTGGTCACGTCAGGCACCGCATATTCCTTCCCTCAGGCATCTCGCCTGGTATTACGCGTCCGCCCGACGCACCGCGGCCGAGCGTACGGCCGACCACCGGGGGCGGGCTCGTTCCCCTAGATATCCAGGAACCGAACGTCCTTGGCGTTGCGCTGGATGAACGCGCGCCTCGCCTCGACGTCCTCGCCCATCAGCACGCTGAACAACTCGTCGGCCTGGGCCGCGTCGTCCAGCGTGACGTGCCGGAGCACTCGCCTGGCCGGATCCATCGTGGTCTCCCACAACTCGGTGGCGTTCATCTCGCCGAGGCCCTTGAACCGTTGCACGCGGCCATGCGGTCGTGGGTCACGTCGTCCCTCGGCGATGCCGGCCTCGATGACCGCGTCCCGCTCGCGGTCGGAGTAGGCATATCCGGGCTCGACGTTCCGCCCCTCCCACTTGATCTTGTACAGGGGTGGCTGGGCCAGGTAAACGTGGCCGGTCTCGATGAGCGGCTTCATGAACCGGAACAGCAACGTCAGCAGCAGGGTCGTGATGTGCTGTCCGTCGACATCGGCATCCGCCATCAGGATGATCTTGTAGTAGCGCAGCTTGGCGAGATCGAACTCGTCGTGGATCCCGGTTCCGAGCGCCGTGATCATCGACTGGACCTCGGTGTTCTTGAGGATCCGGTCGATCCTGGCCTTCTCCACGTTGAGAATCTTGCCGCGGATCGGCAGGATGGCCTGGAAGTGCGGGTTCCGGCCGCCCTTGGCGGAGCCGCCGGCCGAGTCGCCTTCCACGACGTAGACCTCACACTCCTGCGGGTCCCCGGACTGGCAGTCAGCAAGCTTGCCGGGCAGGCCAGAGCCGCCCATCAGGCTCTTGCGCGTGAGGTCCCGCGCCTGCCGGGCGGCGATGCGGGCGCGCGCCGCCTGGGTGGCCTTGAGCACGATCGCCTTGGCCTCGCCGGGGTTGCGCTCGAACCAGTCCCGCAGATGCTCGTTGCACACCTTCTGGACGAAGGACTTGGCCTCGGTATTGCCGAGCTTCTGCTTGGTCTGGCCCTCGAACTGCGGCTCCGACAGCTTCACGTGGATGATCGCGGTGAGGCCTTCCCTGACATCCTCGCCGGTCAGGTTGTCGTCGCGGTCTCTGATGAGCTTCTGGTCGCGGGCGTACCGGTTGATGATGGTGGTGAGCGCCGCCCGGAAGCCTTCTTCGTGCGTGCCACCCTCCGCCGTGTTGATGGTGTTGGCGAAGGTATAGACCGACTCGGAGTAGGACCCGGTCCACTGCATCGCGATCTCCGCGGAGATGCCGGGGGCCTCGTCACCGAAGTCGATGACGATGTCGTGTACCGGTTCCTTCGTCCTGTTGATGTACCGGACGAAGTCCGCGATGCCGCCGTCGTAGTGGAAGCTGACCACCGTGGGCGCGTCGCCGGCCGCCAGGTCGTCGGAGGTGTCCGCCGTCGCGTGCTGGGGTCGCTCGTCGGTCAGCGTGATCGACAGGCCCCGGTTGAGGAAAGCCATCTCCTGCAGGCGCCGGGAAAGAATCTCGAACGACCACTCGGTGGTCTCGAAGATTGACCCGTCAGGCCAGAACGTGACGATCGTGCCGGTCTCGCTCGCGCGCTCACCGCGCTGCAAGGGCCCGACCGGCTCCGAGTACGCATATGACTGCCGCCAGACGTAGCCGTCCTTGCGGATCTCCACGTCTAGCCGCGTGGACAGCGCGTTTACCACCGAGACGCCCACGCCATGCAGGCCGCCGGACACCGCATAGGACTGGCTGTCGAACTTGCCGCCCGAGTGCAGAGTGGTCAGCACCACCTCCACGGCTGGCCGCTTCTCGACCGGGTGCTCGTCCACCGGGATGCCGCGGCCATTGTCGAAGACCCGGACCCCGCCATCGGCGAGCAGGGTCACCTCGATCCGGTCGGCGAACCCGGCCAGTGCCTCGTCGACACCGTTGTCGACGACCTCCTGGACGAGATGATGCAGACCGCGCTCACCGGTAGAGCCGATATACATTCCCGGACGCTTGCGGACGGCTTCCAGGCCCTCCAGGACCGTAATCGAACGTGCGTCGTAGGACAATGCTGAAGCTCCTCTGGACAGGGCAACACCCGGGCGTCCGCTGTATCCCCCACCCGGCACGCCCACGTGCACTTGTTTATTTTACCTGGCCAGACGCTGCGCCTCAGCCGTACGTGTCACGCGGTCCGCGGCTGCCACGCACGCGCCACTGTCCCGGCTTGCGGTCGGCCGCGGCGGGGCCGCGAACCTTCACCCGCAGCACGGTGCCGTCCCCAAGCTCCTGGTTGAGCCGCCGCACCAGCTGGGCCGCCAGCAGCCGGACCTGGGTTGCCCAGGCGGTCGAGTCGGCCTGCACGGTCAGCTCGCCGTCGGCTAGCCGCTCCGGGCGCGTATGTCCCGCCAGGTCGGAACCGACTATGTCGGCCCATCGCCCGAATACCGAGCCGGTCGCCACCGATAGGCCCCATCCTTCGGCGTCCAGCAAGCCGCTGATCGCCGACGACAAGGACACCGGATCGGGGCGCCGCGGCGGTGACGCAAATCCTGGTCGCGCACCCACCCGGCCGCTGTCCCCGCTCGACAGCAGTGCCGAAATCGGCTCCCCAGCGTCTGGCTTTTCCTCCGCAGATACAACGCTTCCGCGGCCCGGCGCAGTCCCTTGCTGAGGGGCCGGCATTGCCCGTGCAGCGGCTTCCGGCGCGGCCGAATCTGCCGCCGGTTCGGGGGCAGCGGCTGGTCCAAGACTTGCCGACGTCGCTGACAGAGGTGACCGTCTCAGCGCGGCTGGCCGGGCGCCCCGGGCCCGCGCCGCTGCCCTGGCCGCCGCCAGCGCCTCCGCCGCCAGCCGGCGCTGCTCGCCCGGTTCCCGGTCAGCCATCGGTGATCACTCCGGCTTGCACCCGGAACCGGGCATCAGCCAGCCCGGCGGGCACGTCCGCGGGCACCGCCGCGGTCACCAGAACCTGCTCAGCGCTCGCGACCAGCGTCGCTAGCCGGTCCCGGCGGCCCGCATCCAGTTCGGCGAACACGTCATCGAGCATCAGCACCGGGTCGCCACCATCGCCGTCGCCGCGTAGCAGCTGGTAGGCGGCCAGCCGGAGGGCCAGCGCGAGGGACCAGCACTCACCATGACTGGCGTAACCGCGCGACGGCAGCCCACCGATGCGCAGCTCCAGCTCGTCCCGGTGCGGCCCGACCAGGCAGACCGCGCGGTCAAGCTCCGCCCTGCGACGGACCGCGAGCGCCTCGCGCAGCGCCAGTGCGATCTTCTCCTGGTCGGGCTCGGGATCCTCGGCGGCCAACCGGTCGATCGGGTCGCCCACCGGGCGATTGCCCGGCCCGTCCCCGGTGCCGCCGCCGGACTCTGCCGCCATCCGGTACCGCAGGTCGGTGTCGCGCTCGCTACCCGACACGGCGCTGTAGCAGTCACCGAGCAACGGCCGGATCGCGGCTACCAGCCGCAGCCGCCCGGCGGTCAGCACCGCACCGGCCGACACGAGCTGGTCGTCCCACACGTCGAGCGCATCCGGCGGCACCGCGCCGCGCGCCTTCGCGGACTTGAGCAGCGCGGTCCGCTGGCGCAGCACGCGCTCGTAGTCAGTGCGCACCCCGGCGTACCGCGGCCGCATCGACACCAGCAGGTCATCCAGGTACCGCCGGCGCTGGTCCGGGTCGCCCTTCACGATGGCGATGTCCTCGGGCGCGAACACCACGCACCGCAGGATGCCCAGGGCGTCGCGCGGCCTGGCCGGGGCCCGGTTAACCCGGAGGCGGTTCGCCCGGCCCGGATTGATCTCCACTTCGAGCAGGCTGTCGCGGCCGGCCGTCGTCACGACTCCGCGCACGATGGCTCGCTCGGCGCCCTGCCGGATGAGCGGGGCGTCGGTGGCGACCCGGTGGCTGCCGAGGGTCGCAAGGTAGCCCGCCGCCTCGATGAGATTGGTCTTGCCCTGGCCGTTCGCGCCGATGAAGGTCGTCGCGCCTGGCCCGAGCGTGACGTCGGCCACCGCGTAATTGCGGTAGTCGGTGAGCGACAGCTTGGTCAGGCGCACAACCGGACTCTAACTCCATGATCACGAATACTTCGCGTCCGATCTGCACGCGAAGTCCGCGGCGGGTGAAACGTCGTCCTGATCACACGCTGGGGAGTACTAGCCGAGCCGGATCGGCATCAGCAGGTACCGGAACTCCTGGCTGCCGTCCGGGCCCGGCTTACCAGTGAGCAGCGCGGGCTTGCCCGGCTCGGTGAACGAGATTCGAACCGTGTCCGAGTCCACCGCACTCAGCCCGTCAAGCAGGTACTGCGGATTGAACGCGATGGACAGGTCGTCGCCACTGAAGTCGGCCTCGACGACCTCCTCAGCCTGGGCCTCGTCCCCGGTACCCGCCTCGAGCACGAGCTGGCCCGCGCTGAACGCAAGCCGCACCGGAGTATTACGCTCCGCCACCAGCGCTACCCTGCGAACCGACTCCGCCAGCACACTCACCGGCATTTCGGCCGCGGCGTTCACCGTCTTCGGCAGCAGCGACTGGTGGCGCGGGAATTCCCCGGACAGCAGCCGCGTCGTCGTACGCCTGCCGGAGCCTTCGAACCCGATCATGCCGTCCCCGGTACCGCCGAGACCACCCGGAGTCCCGCCATCCTGTCCTGGCAGCGCCAGCGCGATCGACACCTGGGCACTGCTCGTGAGCGACCGGGCAGTCTCCACCAGGGCTCTGGCGGGCACCAGCACGGCGGCGCTCAGGTCTGGCCGGGCCGGGGTCCACCGCAGTTCTCGCACCGCGAGCCGGTACCGGTCGGTGGACACCATGGTCAGGATGTCGCCCTCGATCTCGATTCGCACCCCCGTCAGTGCGGGCAGCGTGTCATCCCGGCCGGCTGCGGTCGCGGACTGCGATACCGCGGTTGCGAACGCATCGCTGCCCACGGTCCCGGCAGGCGGCGGCATCTCCGGCAGCGCCGGATAGTCCTCCTCCGGCATCGTCAGCAACGTGAACGTGGCGCTTCCGCAGGTCAGGACCGCTCGGCCGCCCTCGGCGCTGATGTGCACCGGTTTGGCGGGCAGGCTGCGGCTGATCTCGGCGAGCAACCTGCCAGAGACCAGCGCGCTGCCAGGCTCCTCGGTGGTGACGGGCACGGTCGCCTGCGCCGACACGTCGTAGTCGAAGCTGGACAGGATCAGCTCATCGGCTGCCTGCAGGCGGATGCCGGCGAGCACCGGCACGGTGGGCCGGGCGGGCAGGGCACGCGCGGTCCAGGCCACTGCGTCGGCCAGGACATCGCGCTCCAGGACGATCTTCACCTGTCGCCCTCCTTTGGGGGTTGAGATCTCTCAGTAATAAGACTGGTAGTCGTCATAGGAACGGTGGATCCCGGGGATAACGTCCGTTCGCCCAGGCAGCGGCCCGGTTGGCCGTGCACAGCAGATGTGGCCCGGCTGGGGGTTGGCAGGCGCGTGCTGTGACTGAGCACCGGACGCCGGCCCGCAACCACGACGTTACTCTCCGGTTGACTGGTGTTATCCTCCGCAACTCCCAAGTCTGTCCACAGGTTCATCCACAGGCTGTGTGCGTACATTGCGTGCGGCGCGAATTTTGCGTCTCGGCTGGAGCGGATAGCGAAGCGCATCGTGTCACCCGGACAGCGCTTGCTGCTTGATCCGGTTGGTGAGCTCGGTCACCTGGTTATAGATCGCCCTGCGCTCCGCCATCAGCGAGCGGATCTTCCGCTCGGCATGCATGACGGTGGTGTGGTCCCGCCCGCCGAACTGCTGGCCGATCTTGGGCAGCGACATATCGGTGAGCTCGCGGCACAGGTACATGGCGATCTGCCGGGCGGTGACGAGGACCCGGGACCGGGAGCTGCCGCACAGGTCGTCGATGGACAACCCGAAGTAGGAAGCGGTCTGGCCCATGATCGTGGCGGCGTTGATTTCCGGCCCGTGCGTCTCCACGATCAGATCCTTGAGCACGAACTCGGCGAGCTGCAGGTCCACCGACTGCCGGTTGAGACTGGCGAACGCAGTGACCCGGATGAGCGCTCCCTCGAGCTCGCGAATGTTGGTGGAGATGCGGGACGCGATGTATTCAAGCGTCTCGGCGGGGGCGTTGAGTCGGTCCTGGTCCGCCTTCTTGCGCAGGATGGCGATCCGGGTCTCCAGCTCGGGCGGCTGGACATCGGTCTGCAGTCCCCATTCGAACCGGCTCCGCAGCCGGTCCTCCAGTGTCACCAGCCGCTTGGGTGCGCGGTCCGAGGAGATCACGATCTGCTTGCTGGCGTTGTGCAGGGTGTTGAAGGTGTGGAAGAACTCCTCCTGGGTGCCTTCCTTGTTCTCCAGGAACTGGATGTCGTCGACAAGCAGCACGTCGACGTCCCGGTACCGGCGGCGGAACCCGTCCTGTTTGCCGTCCCTGATCATGTTGATGAAGTCGTTCGTGAACTCCTCCGAGCTCACGTACCTGACCTTCAGTCCGGAGTACATGCTCTGCGCGTAGTGTCCGATCGCGTGCAACAAGTGGGTCTTGCCGAGTCCGGAGTCACCGTAGATGAACAACGGGTTGTAGGCCTTGGCGGGCGCTTCGGCGACGGCGACCGCGGCAGCATGCGCGAACCTGTTGCTGGACCCGATGACGAACGTCTCGAAGGTGTACTTCGGATTCAGCCTGGCCTGGCCTGGCCGTGGTGGCTGGCCGGCGAGCCCGGTGGGGCCGCCCGGGCCCGCCGGGCGGGCAACCGGTAGTCCGTTGGCTGCAGGCGCTAGTCCGTTGCCGGGTGTCCGCTGGGTACGGGCGGAACCGGCCAGCCCGGTGGTGGCGAAGTGATCGGATTCTTCCGGCATAGCAGGAGGGAACGCGGTGACGACTGGGCGCGGCCCCGTGCCAGTGCGCGGCGGCGACGGGTCCCGGTGATCCGACCCGTCATAGGCCAGTCCGGCGACACCGTCGCCGTACGCGCCGGAGACGACGTCGGGCCGGATCAGCGGAATAGGCCCAGTTATGTCGTCGTCGGGACGGAGCGGCCGGTCATGCTGGCCTGGCTGGCCGAGGTCCGCCGTCGCGGCGGGATCGACGGTCACGGCGAGCTGGATGGCGCGAGCTAGTTCACGAGACAGCGCGTTGGTGATGAGGGCGCGCAACCGGGTCTCCAGCTGTTCCTTGACGAACTCGTTGGGCGCGGCGATGAGCGCGGTGTTGCCGACGAGACCGAGTGGCCTGGTGAGCTGGAGCCAGGCGCGCTGATGGGGCTCGATATTCATATCGGCGAGGTCGGCCAGCGAACGGGCCCACACGTGACTGAGATCGTCGTCGCTCATTGGCCGGTCACCCGAGCCCCCCACATAGTGATCAACAGCTTTTTCCACAGCGTGTGTACGCTGCGCGGACTTTACTCCGCCTTTACTGTGCGCCAGGGTCGCGTCGAGTCAGCGCGGTGGCCGACGGAGACTGGCCGGACGGCCCGGTTCGCACTGTCCACAGCCTAGGGCTGCGGTTCGCGGTCCGTTCGGAGAATTCCACAGTCAGCCCTGGCGCGGCCGGCCGGTTGTGTCGGCCGCCGCGCCGAGCCCTGCAACGTTGGCGGCCGAGCCGCCGGCCTGGGTTTGACCGGTATCTGAGCCGGCGCGTAGCGTGTAGAGGTCCGGCTACCCCGGTGCAGGTCAATCATGGCCTGACGCAGGTCGGCCGGTCTTCTGATGAGCCCTCGAGGATGAAGTCCTGGGTCGGCTGTTGTTGGTAGTGACAGGCGCCGATGGAATGGCCGGGCCGACCTAGGCCGGCTGGCGTGGTCGGCGCAGGTTTATGAAGTGATGTGATCCGTTTGACGGGCGACCGTGTGTCGACAGACCTGCCGCACCTGGAGTTTCAGTGAGTAAGCGTACTTTTCAGCCGAATAACCGCCGCCGGGCCAAGACTCATGGCTTTCGGCTCCGCATGCGCACCCGGGCGGGCCGGGCGATTCTCTCGGCCCGGCGCCGGAAGGGGCGCGGCCGGCTGAGCGTCTGACGCTGGCAGCTGGTGCCCGGATGCTTCCGGCTGCCGCCCGGATGCGGCAGAGCGCAGACTTCGCGGCCGCTGCTCGTGCTGGCAGCCGGGCGGGTCGGCCGTTGGTGTCGGGGCACCTGCTGGTGTGCCCGGATGATCCCCGGCCGCCGCTGGTCGGTTTCGTGGTGAGCAAGGCAGTAGGGCCCGCAGTCGTGCGCAACAGGGTTCGCCGACGGCTTAGGCACCTGGTGCGCGGGTATCTGGGGGCGCTGCCGGGAGGTAGCCTGCTGGTGTTGCGTGCTGCACCGCGTGCAGCAGGAGCGTGCCAGGCCGACCTCGCCGCCGACGTGGGTCTGGTAATCGGAGCGTTGCTGAGGCGGCAAGGTGGGGTGACGTGCGGGTGAGCGTCGGTACAGGCCAGGAGACCCGGCCGCTGTCAGCGGCTGCCCGGGTGCTGGTGGTCCTGCTGACCGGCTACCGGCAGTTTGTCAGCCCGCTGCTAGGTCCGAAGTGCAGGTTCTACCCGTCGTGCAGCGCATACGCCCTGGAAGCCGTGCAGGTGCACGGTGCGCTGCGGGGCTCATGGCTGGCCGCGCGCCGGCTGAGTCGTTGTCATCCGTTCCATCCCGGCGGCCTGGATCCGGTTCCTGGCCGGGAACCGGAGCAGGCAACCGCCGTGGAGGCGGTGACCGATGTCCGCAGTGAGGGCGTCATGAGCAGAGCACAAGGGAGCTAGCAGGTGTCGAATCCACTGAATTACCTCTATGAGGGAGTCGGCTGGGTCTTCACGCACATCTACGACGTGCTGAAGCCCGCATTCGGCGCCACCAGCGGATGGACGTGGTTCTTCTCCATCGCGATCCTGGTCATCCTCATGCGGCTGCTGATCGTGCCGCTGTTCATCAAGCAGATGCACACGACCAGGGCCATGTCGTCGTTGCAGCCGCAGATGGCAGCGCTGCGCAAGAAGTACAAGAACGACAGGCAGACGCTTAACCAGGAGACGATGAAGCTCTACCAGGAGGCGGGCGTCAACCCACTAATGGGCTGCCTGCCATTCGTGCTCCAACTGCCGCTGTTCTTCGGCCTGTTCAGCGTGCTGCGGGCGATCGCCGAATACAGCGGCGGCACGCCCAAGTACGGGCTGCCGAAAGCGATGGTCGTGGCCGGGACGCACGCCAAGATCCTTGGCGCCTCGATTGCCGACAAGGTCCTGTTCACCGGCGTCATACACGTGCCGCTGCATGCCAAGCTCGTGATCCTCGCATTTGTCGCGGTCAGCATGGCGACCACGTTCCTCACGATCCGGCAGAGTCAGAAGCGGGGCATGATGCCGACCGCGACGCCGGACAACCCCATGGCCGCGTCGCAGAAGTACATGACCTACATCATGCCGCTGTTCGCGCTGACCGGCTTGTACTGGCCATTCGGGCTAGTCCTGTACTGGGTGACGACGAACGTGTGGACCATGGGACAGCAGTACATTCTGGGACGCCGGTACCCGTACACCCCGCCTTCGGCCGCGGGCGATGGCGCAACGCCGGCTCCGGCGACGGCGAAGGCACTGACCGGCGGCGGCGCGCGGTCCCTGGGCAAGAAGCTCACCGGAAGTGCGGCGGCGCCCAAGGGCAGCGGCAGCAGTAGCTCGACGGCTAGGCCCGCCCCCAGTGGACCTAAGCCGGGCCGAGCCGGGTCGAACGGAGCAACCGCGAACGGCGCAGGCGGGACGGGGTCGACCACGCCGACCAGCATGCTGCGGAGACTCGGCCGCGGGCGTGCTGAACCCGAGCCACAGCCCGACCTGCCCGACGTTAAGCTCGTCAGACGACAGACTCAGCGGCAGTCCCGGAGTAAGCGCAGCGGCAGGCGGTAGCGCCTAGCGCGGTCGGGGCCCGCAGGCCGCTAGGCGGCGCGGACGATGGTGCGTCGGGGATGGGTTCAAGGAGGAGCCTGGCATGAGCCAGCAGGACGAGGCGGTGCAGGGTGCAGGTGCCGAGGACGAGGTCGGCGCCGCGCCGGCGGTGAGCGCTGCGGCTGACGCGGGCGCGGGCGCCGATGAAGCCGAGGACGATCTCGACGACAAGCCGGTCACGGACGCCGAGGACGGCGAGGACCTTGCGAGCGGGAACGGGCAGCCGCGGGCGACCGTAGCCGACCTGGAACTCGAAGGCGAGATTGCCGCGGATTACATCGAAGGCCTGCTCGACGTGGCGGACCTCGACGGCGACATTGACATGGACGTCGAGGGTGACCGGGCGGTCGTGTCGGTCGTCGGCGCAACGCTGGGTGAGCTGGTCGGGCGCCGCGGCGAGGTGCTGGAGGCCTTGCAGGAGCTGACCCGGCTCGCTGTGCATCAGCAAACGGGCAGCCGAACCCGGATGATGCTGGACGTCGGCGGGTACCGGCAGCGACGACGCGCTGAGCTGGCGGAGGCCGGCCAGGACGCGGCCGAGGAGGTTAGGCGCACCGGGCAGCCGAAGAAGCTGTGGCCGATGAACCCGTTCGAGCGGAAGGTCGTACACGACGCGGTGGCGGCGGCAGGGCTGCGCAGCGAGTCGGAGGGCGAAGAGCCCGACCGGCGCGTAGTCGTGCTGCCGGTCGGATGAGCTGGGTGTGCTGCCGGTGAGCATCCTGACGGGGCGTTGTCGCCGTGGCCGGTGACGACGCCGCCATAGACGACGCTGCCGTAGCGGACGCCGGCGCCGATGCGGAGATCTCGCTGGCGGCCGAGGCAGCTGCCATGTTCGGCACCGCGCTGCCGCAGGCAGAACAGTACGCCGCGCTCCTGACCGGCATCGGGGCCGAACGAGGCATCGTCGGCCCTGGCGAGGCGGCGCGCGTCTGGGACAGGCACGTGCTGAACTGCGGGGTCATCGCCCGATTGATTCCGGTGACGTGCTCGGTGGTCGATCTCGGCTCTGGCGCTGGCCTGCCGGGCATCGTACTGGCGATGCTACGGCCAGAATCGCGGGTGACGCTGCTGGAGCCCATGGCACGGCGAGCGGCGTTCCTGCAGGAGTGCGTCACGGCGCTGAGCCTCGCCAATGTCGATGTGCTGCGCGGCCGAGCGGAAGAGTTCACCGGGAGGCTGGCAGCGGACGTGGTGACCTCCCGCGCCGTGGCGCCGCTCGAAAAGCTGGCCGGCCTGAGCGCGGGCCTGGCCCGGCCTGGCGGCCGGGTTATGGCCATGAAGGGGTCGTCGGCAGCGGCGGAATTGGCCCGCGCGCGCCCGGTGCTGGCCCGGCTCGGAGTCGGCGATGCGCGCGTGGTCACGGCGGCGAGCGCGAGCGGGGCGATTACTGCCACGTTGGTGACATTTACTACCGCTTCATCGCGGTCTGCCGGGTCGGCCCCGAGGTCCGGCTGGCGGGCCGCGCAGCAGAGTTCCGATGGTGCCCGACCTGGACGCCAGGGCGCTGGGGCGAGCCGACGGCAGTCACGTCCGAATAGCAGGCGCGGCGGCGGGTAGAGACGCCGGCGCTAGCCAGTGGCACCCGCGGTGTGATCCGCTTGTGCCGGTAGCGTGCGATGGCTCGGTAACTCACTGCGCGTGCTGCCGCTACGAGATGATGAGGTGGACGCGTCTGGCCGTGCGGTCAGGCCCGGCGAGGAGTTGCTGCGCGATGACGAACTCACCGCAGGGCCTCGGCTGGCCCGAGTGGCCGGCTGCCGCCGCTGTCGCGCAGCGCGCAGCCGTGCTTGGCCTGGGCTGGCCGATTCAGGGCGGGTCGGCCCCGGACGGCCACAGGACCGATAGTGACAATCTCGGCTACGAGCTGGCGGCTGGTGGCTTAGGCTCGGGGTTCGCGGACGGTGCCGCTGGACGGTCAGAGCAGGCCAGCGGCGCAGCCCAGCAGGGCGTGGCCGACGCGAGCGAGACTGGCCAGCAGGAACCCAGCGGCGGATCAGCGCCGGATGGCATCCGGCAGGCCCGCAGCCACGTTTCACGTGAAACTACGTCGGCATCTCGAGTCGACGGCGGGCGCGCGGCGCGGCCGGGGTCGCTGCAGGCGGGGTGGCGCGATGGCTCGGCCGAGCAGGTACGCGAGAGAGAGGTTCCGGTGGCCCTTCCGGTGACGCCAGCGGCTTCCGCCGACACGCCCATCGCCAGGGCTGCTCAGGCAGCTGTGGTGGCACGGTCGGGCGGCGAAGCGTGGCCGCGACCATCATCGTGCCGGGTCATGACCATCGCTAACCAGAAAGGCGGGGTGGGCAAGACCACCACCGCGGTGAATCTTGCCGCTGGCCTCGCCATGCACGGGTCCAGGGTGCTCGTCGTGGATCTGGACCCGCAGGCCAACGCGTCGACCGCGCTGGATGTGGATCACCGCTCGGGCGTCCCGTCGGTGTACGACGTCCTGGTGGAGGAGCGGCCGCTAGCCTCGGTCGTCCGGCCGGTGGCTGGCTTCAAGCAGCTGTATTGTGCTCCGGCCGCGATCGACCTGGCCGGGGCGGAGATCGAACTGGTCCCCCAGGTAGCGCGCGAGTCACGACTGGCCCGCGCGCTGGCAGGCTATGACGCGTCCAATCTCGACTACATCTTCATCGACTGCCCGCCGTCGCTCGGGCTGCTAACCGTGAATGCGCTCGTCGCGGCGCCGGAGGTGCTGATTCCGATCCAGTGCGAGTACTACGCGCTGGAAGGCCTTGAGCAATTGCTGCGCACGATCGAACTCGTGCGCAGCCACCTGAACCCCGGGCTCTCGGTGACCACCATCCTGCTGACGATGTACGACGGCCGGACCCGCCTCGCCGCGCAGGTGGCCGATGAGGTGCGGGATCATTTCGGCTCGGTCGTGCTGGGACCCATCATCCCGCGCAGCGTTCGTGTCTCCGAGGCACCGAGCTACGGGCAGTCGGTCATGACGTACGATCCGGGTTCGTCCGGCGCGGTGGCATACATGGAGGCTGCGAGAGAGCTAGCCATACGCAGCGCACAGCTGCCCGCGTAGCGTCGTTCGTAGTGCTTTGCTGGCGCGGCTTCGCGGGCTGCGGCAACTTTGGCATGAGCCAGGCTGCTATGACAGCAGATCCACCGGCACAAGGCTGTGGACGACGCCTGGTTTGGGTAAGCATCGCCGACCGTTGCTGGCAATATGAGCACCGACTGAGATGCGGTCACGGTCACGGTGCCTAGTGCGGGTGACCGGGTGGCCGTAGGGCAAGGAGTGTCACGATGCCGCAACCAAGGCGCGGGCTTGGCAAGGGCCTCGGCGCGCTAATTCCGACGGGTCCGCCGCTGCCGCTGGCCGGTGAGCAGGGCACGAGTCGCAGCAGCGAAGCACCGCTGCCGATCTCGGGTGCATACCTGGCGGAGATACCGGTTAGCGCGATCGTGGCGAACCGGCGACAGCCGCGGCAGGCGTTCGACGAGGACTCGCTGGCCGAGCTCGCGGCGTCCATCGAGATGGTGGGTCTGCTGCAGCCGGTGGTCGTGCGGCGGTCGCCGGGCGGGCGATTCGAGCTCATTATGGGCGAGCGGCGATGGCGCGCCTGCCAACTCGCCGGCGTCGACGTCATCCCCGCGATCGTGCGCGAGACGTCCGACGACGAGCTACTCAGGGACGCACTGATAGAGAACCTGCACCGCGAGCAGCTCAACCCGCTTGAGGAAGCCGCTGCTTATCAGCAGCTGCTCGACGATTTCGCCGCGACCCACGACGAGCTGGCCAGGCGCGTCGGCCGGTCGAGGCCCCACATCTCCAACACCATCAGGCTGCTCAGCCTGCCCCCGGCCGTCCAGAAGAGGGTCGCCGCTGGCGTGCTCAGCGCGGGTCATGCGCGCGCCCTGCTGTCGGTGGAAGATCCCGCAGGGCAGGAGGAGCTTGCCCACCGGATCGTGGCGGAAGGCCTCTCGGTGCGCGCGGTCGAGGAGATCGTGGCGCTGGGTGCCCGTCCGGAGAAGAAGCCCCGCCGGCCGGGCGCAGCCGTCCCGGTAGCGCCGGCGCTCAAAGACCTGGCAGACCGGCTGTCGGACATCTTCGAGACCCGCGTCAAGGTCGAGCTCGGCCAGCGGAAGGGCAAGATCGTCGTGGAGTTCGCCACGCTCGATGACCTGGAGCGGATCGTGCGGAGCATGTCGCCGGGGCTGGGCCCGACCCGCCGGGGCTAGCTCCGGCTGTCCTAGGCTTGCCAGTCGTGGCGACAATCTCGGGCAGAACATTCGGAAGCGACAATCACGCGGGCGTCTACCCGGCAGTGCTAGCGGCGCTCGCGGCAGCAAACTCCGGCGATGCCGTCGCGTACGGCGAGGACACGCTCTCCAAGGCGGCGGTGGCCCGGCTGTGCGCCCTGGCGCGAGCCAGGCAGGGTTACCTCGTCTTTAACGGAACCGGCGCCAACGTGCTCGCGCTCAGCCTGCTGCTGCGGCCGCACGAGGCCGTCATCTGTGCCGAGTCCTCGCACCTGAATATCGACGAATGCGGCGCTCCCGAGCGGATACTCGGCTGCAAGCTGGTCTCCGTCGCCGCGCCCCACGGAAAGCTCACCCCGGAACTGATCGCACCCAAGCTCACCGGCATCGGCGACGAGCACCGGGTGCAGCCGCGGGTGATCCAGATCGCCCAGGCCACTGAGCTTGGCACCTGCTACTCGCTGGCAGAGCTGAGACGGCTCCAGGAATTTGCCCGCGCGCACGGCTTGCTCACTTATCTGGATGGCGCCCGGATCGCCAACGCGGCCGCTTACCTGGACTGCTCACTGGCCGACATTGCGGCGTGTGCCGATGTGCTGAGCTTCGGAGGCACCAAGAGCGGAGCGCTAGGCGTCGAGGCGGTGCTCGTGATGGCAGACGGACTGGACGCGAGCGCGAGTTATCACCGCAAGCAGGTCATGCAGCTCGTATCGAAGATGCGCTTCCTCGCCGCCCAGATCGACGCGCTCCTCGATGAGGATCGCTGGGTCGTGGGCGCCCGGATCGCGAACGCCCGGGCCGGCAAGCTCGCCGCAGCGCTAGGACCGGTACCCGGCGTGCGGGTTGCCTATCCGGTTCAGTCCAATGGCGTGTTCACCGAAATCAGCCGCGAGCTCGCGGATCGGCTGCTGCCGGACTGGAGCGCCCAGGTGTGGTCCGAGGATGGCCATGGCACCGTGGTACTTCGCTGGATGACCGCATTCGACACGGAGGAACGAGATGTCGCCGAGCTCGCGACGGCCATAGCGGCGCAGGCGCAGGCGGTGGCTGCCCTCGAGGGCTGACTGGCCGTCCGCTGGTGTTTCACGTGAAACCTTGGGGAACAGCTAGCTGACCAAAGAGGGTCGGCCAGCTGCGGACGTGGGTACGATAAACGCCGGGACTGGATCCTGACGGTAGTGCCGGATCGTGAAGTAGTGCCGGATCGTGAGGTAACGCCGCAGGTCCGCCCGGTTGCAACTGCCCGCCGGCACGGCCCGGGCTGCAGGGCTTCCGACCGCAAGGAACGACGTGTCACGCCGACTCGCGAGTATCACGCTCGACAATCTGGACGATCTACCGCCGCGGTGCCGCCGGTGCGTTTTCTGGGAGCTTGATCCGGTCAGCCAGGCTCGGGCGCTCGAGATCGGGGACCCGGCCCTTGAGAAAGAAGCGTGGATCTCCAACGTCCTGCTGGAGTGGGGAAGCTGCGGGAAAATCCTCTACGTCGACGGGGCGCCCGCGGGCTACCTGACCTACGCCCCGCCGAGCTATGCGCCCCGCGCGGCGGCTTTTCCGACCAGTCCGGTGAGCGCCGACGCGGTCCTCCTCATGACCGCCCACGTGACACCCGAGTTCGCCGATGGTGGCCTGGGACGGGTACTGGTGCAGGGCCTGGCGAAAGATCTCACCAGGCGCGGCATCAAGGCCATCGAGGCCTTCGGGGACATGAACTGGAGCCAGCCCGCGTGCGTGGTGCCCGTCGACTACTTGCTGGCGGTCGGCTTCAAGACCGTGCGCCCGCACGCCCGCTATCCGCGGCTCAGGCTTGAACTCAAGACCGCGCTGTCGTGGCGGGAAGACGTCGAAGTGGCCCTGGAGCGGCTGCTTGGCTCGATGCAGCCTGAGCGTGCTCTGCGGCTGGCCTGACGGCCGGTCGGGCAACCTCAATAAGCTGACCGGCCGGGTCACGGCGCAACCCGGCCGGTCAGAGCCTCGGCAGCGGGTCAGATGAAGTCCGCTAGCTCGCGCAGCAGCGCGGCCTTGGGCTTAGCGCCCACAATCTGCTTGACCACCTGACCGTCCTTGAAGACGCTCATGGTGGGGATGTTCATGATGCCGTAGCGCTGCGTGACCACTGGGTTCTCGTCGACGTTCAGCTTGACGATGTCGATCTTCTCGCCGTGCTCGGTCGCGATCTCCTCCAGTACCGGGGCAACTTGCCGGCACGGACCGCACCACTCGGCCCAGTAGTCAACGATGACCGGCTTGCCGGCCTGCAGCACCTCGGCCTCGAAGGTCGCATCGGTCACTGCCTTGGTTGCGCCCACTGCTAGGACTTCCTTTCGTCTGCGAATGTTGTCCGGCCGGACCGGCCGGGCTGCGGATCGACCCCTCGGGTGCCGGACTCGGCCTCGTAGTGCCGGGCTGTCATCGGTCATGCACCGGGCCTTGCGGCCGCAGCCGGCTGTGCGGATGGCTGGTCGTTGTGCTCGGCCAGCCACCGTTCAGCGTCGATTGCTGCGGCGCAACCGGTGCCAGCGGCGGTGACAGCCTGCCGGTAAATCCTGTCCACCACGTCTCCGGCGGCGAAGACGCCATCAATGCTGGTGCGCGTCGACGGGTGCTCAACAAGCAGGTATCCCTCATCGTCGGTCGGCAGTTGGTTGGCAAACAACTCGCTGCGCGGATCGTGGCCGATGGCAACGAACAGGCCGGTCACCGGGAGCGTGCTCGTTTCGCCGCTCCTGACGTTCCGGAGCCGGAGCCCGCTGACCCGGTCCTCGCCCAGCACCTCAACGACCTCGCTGTCCCAGGCGAACCGGATCTTTGGATTGGCAATAGCCCGGTCCTGCATGATCTTTGAGGCACGGAGACTGTCACGTCGATGGACGATCGTGACACTGCTCGCAAACCGGGTCAGGAAGGTCGCCTCCTCCATGGCCGAGTCACCGCCGCCGACGACGGCGATGTCCCGCTCACGGAAGAAGAATCCGTCGCAAGTCGCGCACCAGGAAACCCCGTGCCCTGATAGCCGCTTCTCGCCCGGCACACCCAGCTCGCGGTACCCCGATCCGGTCGCGATGATGACCGCGCGGGCCTGATGGGCCTCCCCGCCGACCAGCACGACCTTGGGTGTCGCGGCCAGGTCAACCGCGGTGACATCATCGGGGACCAGCTCGGCACCAAACCGCTCGGCCTGCTTGCGCAGCTGGTCCATCAGGTCCGGGCCGAGTATCCCATCGGAAAACCCAGGAAAATTCTCCACGTCAGTGGTATTCATCAGCGCGCCGCCTGCGGTGACCGAGCCCTCGAACACCAGCGGCTGAAGTCGTGCCCTGGCGGCATAGAGTGCTGCCGTATAGCCGGCCGGCCCCGAGCCGATGATGATCACGTCGCGTACGTCCGTCACTGCTGTGTGTCCCTTTCCGGGCTGGCCAGCGCGGGTGCATCGGCATAACCACCCGAGACGTTCCGAGATTCCCTGGCAGGCCGGCCCGCACCCGCCTCCCAGGCGGTCTAGAGGTGCCCGAGCGGCGCTCGCGCCAGCACGTCAGGGGAGGTGGCCGAGCAGGTGGCGGCAGCCACAACAACCTCGGCCTGGCTCGTCGTGGTGCTGCCGAAGACGATGATCGTCGCGGACTTGCCCTCATACCTGGCGAGGTCGATCAGCAGCACCCGGCGCCCTGGCCCGAGCGCGTCGATGCAGCCCGCGAGCCGGGGCGCTGCTCCGGAGCCTGCGGCCGCCCCGTTGCGCACCGGGCCTAGCTCGGATGGCGCGCCCGCGCTGCCGGCCGACGGCGTGCCCGCCACGCCCTTGAGCTCTGCCTCGTGGTAAGCGCCGAGCGCCTGGCCGCGCAGCTGTGCTGGCACAAAATCCGTGCTGGAACTGACCGCGTGCACCGTGCGCTGCGAGCCCGGGCTCCCGTAGGTAACGTCGGGTCCCAGGCTCATCGGCTGGGCTGGAGCGGGCAGTGCGGCCGACGAGGAGGGGCTGCTCGTGGGACTGGTGTGCACGTGGCTTGCCGCCAGGTAGCCGCCACCGCCGACAATGACGACCGCGCCTGCCGCGGCGACCAGCCTGGTCGCCGGGACTGACAAGCCGGGCAGGTGCCAGCTGCCCAGGCCCGGCCGCGACCGCTGCGGGCGGCTGCGGGCTGGCAGGTCGCGCCGACCAGCCTCCGTGGCCGGGCTAGCGCTGATGCGCTTGTTTACCTCGACCCGGATGGCCGCCTGGACCTGGACTGACACGGTCTCGGGCAGCGATGGGTAGGTGGCGCTGGACAAAACGGCGGGCACCTCGGCAAGCTGCTGGTTCACCCTCGTGCAGCGCGTGCAGCCGGCCACGTGCGCCGCCATCTTCACCGCCTTGCGATGCCGGAGCTCACCCACGGCGAGACAGGCAAGCTCCTCTGCGCTGGCGTGCCGGGTCATGACTGCTCATCACCCCCCTCCCGCGCAGGTAGGACGCGCCCGGCAGCCGGTTGGTTCCCCTGGCTCTGCTCCGGGACCTGACCTTTTCTCAGGTGCTCGAGCCGCGGCAGCAGCCGGGCCCGGCCACGTGCCGCCCGGCTCTTGACCGTACCCTCGGACACGCCAAGGATCTCGGCGGCGTCGGCGATGGGGTAGCCAAGCATATCGACGAGTACCAGCGCAGCCTGCTGGTCGGGCACGAGCTGACGGAGTGCCGCGCGCACGTCGATGGCGGTGTCGGAGGTGCCTGACGGATCCGACAGCTGGCCTCCTCCGGTCGCTAGCGCGTCAAGGGCCAGCTCGTCCGGGGTGCTGGCCGTCGGCCGGGCGGCCCGCCGGCGCATTCGGTCAAGAGCGGCATTTACCACTATTCTGTGCAGCCATGTCGTGACGGCTGAGTCGCCGCGGAAGCTGTCGGCCCGCCGGAATGCCGCGATCATGGCATCCTGCAGCGCATCGGCAGCCTCCTCCGGGTCGCCCAAGGTCCGGATGGCGACCGCCCATAGCCGGTCCCGGTGCCGCCGGAAGAGCACGCCGAAGGCATCGGGATCGCCTGCCACGTGCATCCGCAGCAGCTCAGCATCCGATGGGCCGTCGTCCTGGGTCGCTGACGGCTGCGCGGTTGGCCTGCGCGGTTCTGGCAGGGTGTAGCGCTCGGGCTGCTGATCGTGCGGATCCGTCGCTACCTCCCCCCGCCGGCGGGCAGCACCGCACGAGCCGCATTGCGATGCAAGCGGTGTCCGGTGCTGATCACCTCATCATGGCAAACGTGGATACGCCGGCTGTGACCACCGTCACGTTCCGGCGGCCGGGACCTCGAGGCTGACATCGCGCCAGCCACCGGTCACGAAGTGGCGCGGACCACCACGCTGAAGATCTGCGCCGCGTACCTGTCCGAGGCTCCTGCCATGGGTGGCAGCTTGGTAAACCAGATCACCAGGTACTGGTCCCTAACGCTGGACCGCGCCGTGAACGTGTAACTGCCCGACACATTGCTGGCACTCGCGACGGTCGTCATCGCGTCGAGGTTGGCCGGGCTCCGAGATGCGGAATCGCCCACCTTGATCTCTACATCCGCGCCTGGCTGCGAGCCGAAGGTCACCGTCACCGATGTGACCGCCACCGGCCGGCCCAGGTTAAGGATGAAACCAGTGCCGGCCTTGAGGTCCCCGAAGGTCGGGTAGTTGCCGCTGCTGCTGCCGATGTACGCCTGCGTGCTCCAGCCGGCCTGATTGTGGTCGAGCACGTTCGCTGCCTGGTTGCTGTTCTCATCGCCGGGATCGTTATTGGGGTTCAGCGCGTCGAACCCGCTCGCTGACTTTGGGGTGACGATCGTCGGCTGGCCCGTCCCCGACGGCTGCGCACCCGGCGACTTTCCGGCCGCCGCCGCGGTGGGCGTGCGGTGCAGCAGGTGCACGGCGGCGGCGCTGGCACCGGCGACGGCGACCAGCACCAGGGCACTCACCGCGACCACCCGGGCCGGACTGCGGCGCGGTGCGGAAGGGACGGAGCGGGCTGACTGCGCGTCAGAGTGGCGCGTTGCGCCCGGCTCCCGCGACCAGCTGGTGCGGGTCCGGCCAGCGTCCTGGCGCCCGCGCTGCATCGCCACCGTCGGTAGCTGCACCGGCGGAATGGCGGCTGATAGCGCAGCGGCCAGCTCGGCAGGTGACTGATAGGCGGCCTGGCTGTCGAAGCCGGAAAGCGCGAGCGCACGCCCGGCTACCTCGTCGAGCCCCGGCGGTACGCCGGCCCGGACCAGGCCAGGTCGTGCCAGCTCACCGTCTGGCTGCGGGGCCGGCGGCAGTTCCGTGGACTCCGGGCCAGGCCACAGCCCGGTCAGCGCGGCGTAGAGCAGCTGGCCGAGGCCCCTTGTGTCGGCCAGCTCAGGATCGTCAGCCGTCACCCCGGACAGCGCCGCGTCAATACCGAGGCCGGTAACCTTGACCCCACCGCCAGCCGTCCACCGGATCGCATCCGGCCGCAGGCACAGGTGGGCAAGCCCGGCTGCGTGTGCGCCAGACAACGCGGCGGCTGCCTCGGCGATGATCCGCGCGCCGGCATAGGGCTCGAGAGACCCCTCCGACAGCAGGTCGGTCAGCGTATCGCCGACGGGCCACTCCAGCACGATGTAACCGTGATCCCAGCTGTCCTCGACGTCGAACACCTGAGTCAGCCGGGTGTCCGTCAGTCGGCTGGCCGCTCTGGCCGCCGTCACCACCTGCCCCATGCGCGGGAATCCCGCGGCGAACGTGATCACGCTGACCGGCCGGGCCAGGATCTCGTCGATCGCCCGCCAGGCCGACCAGCCGCCGGCTTCGGCGAGCCGGTCTTCGAGCCGGTATCTGCCGCCGAGCCTGGTGCCAGGATCTGAGGTGTAAGTGCTCATTGTCACGGGACAAAGGCGCGAGAGCCCTCGAACCTCCCCTCGCATGCCTCAGGTGCGCAGCACACGCAGGCGCCACGACGCGGACGGGCAACGGTGCTGCCCCCCATGCTAGGCCGCCCTGGGCTCGCGGAGGCGGCCGTGTGTCGACCTGGCTGCAAACCGTTACCGACCAAGCCGGGCCAGCACGGTCCTGGTAAGGCTGGTCAGCTCGTCGATCCGCAGCGCCCGGGCGAACAGAAGGTACATGCCCG
Organism: Streptosporangiaceae bacterium; assembly: GCA_049675875.1. Classification (GTDB taxonomy): domain Bacteria; phylum Actinomycetota; class Actinomycetes; order Streptosporangiales; family Streptosporangiaceae; genus JAJYUU01. The sequence goes on along the minus strand of JBAUAR010000057.1, from coordinate 21,039 downwards.
TCGCCAGGCCGCCCCCGATGATGACGGTCACGACGGTGTTGCCGGTGAGGATGCCCACAATGACCGCGACCAGAAAGGCCGGGATGGCGGCCGCGTGCATTCGGACGAGGGACCGGCCGATCAGGTAGCCGTCGAGCCCGTGCAGCCGTCGGCTGAGGATGCGCCACGAGATCACGCTGCCGAGCAGGTTCGCCAGGCCGAAGCCCACTCCGAGACCGGCTACCACCCTGCTGCTGGGCAGCGAGTCGAGCGCGACGATGTTGGCGACGATATTGACGGTCATCGTCACCAGGCCGATGATCGCCGGGGTCTTGCTGTCGTGCAGCGCGTAGAACACCCGAAGCTGCAGCTGGAAGATCATGTAGGGCAGCAACCCGAGGCAGAACACGGCGAACACGAGGCCTATGTATCTGGCCTGCGCGGGATGTGTGCCGCCGTGTGCCAGGAACAGCTCGGCGAGATCGGGCCCGAGCACCGCGAGCACGAGCGAGCAGGGCACGACGATCGTTGCCGCGAGCCGGATACCGGCTGAGAAGTCCTGCCGGACAAGGCGATACCGGCGCTCGGCCGCGTGCGCGCTCATCCGGGGCAGCAGGGCGGTGATGACTGAGATGCCAACCACCGCGTACGGCAGCTGGAACAGCAGCCAGGCGTAGTTGTAGTCGGTGATGCCGGACAGGCTGGCATCACTCGCGAGCTTCGTGGTCACCAGGAACGCCACCTGGGTTGTGGCGATGTAGCCGAACATCCAGCCCGCCATCCGGCCTATCTCGGCGACCTCCTCCCGGCGGAAATCGGTGCGCGGGTGCCACCTGAAACCGACCCTGCGCAGGGCGGGCATGAGTGCGATTGTCTGGATGACGATGCCGAGCGTGGTACCGAGCCCGAGCAGGCCGACCTCGCCGCCGGTAATGGTGGCAGGTGTCCGGTGCAGCCCGGCCATCGCGACATACAGCGCCAGCACGGCGATGACCACAAAGTTGTTGATGATCGGCGTCCACATCGGCGAGGCGAAGCTGCCGCGCGAGTTGAGGATCGCGCCGATCAGCGAGCTGATTCCGTAGAAGAAAATCTGCGGGATGAAGAACAGCGCGAAGATCACGCTGAGGTGCAGGGTAGGCGCCGAATCCGAGATCTTGCTGCCCGCGTACAGATGCACGATGGGTACGGACGCCGCCATGGCCAGGAGGGTGATGCCGGCCAGGGCCACCGTGACGAGCGTGAACATCCGCTGGTCGTAGCCGTCGCTGCGACCGCCGTCCCGCTTCGCGGCGTTCACGATCAAGGGCACGATGACGCTGGTCAGGATGCCGCCGAGAGCCAGGTTGTAGACGACGTTCGGCAGCGTGTTGGACAGGTTGTAAGCGGCTGCGATGCCTGCGACGCCGAGCGCGTAGGACTGGGCGATGGTGCGCAGGAAGCCGGTGAGCCTCGAACCGAGCGTGCCAACCGCCATGACCCCGCTGGACCGGGCCACCGATGCCGCATCAGCTTCGGGGCGTGCGCCGGGTAGCACCGGAGCTGGCATCGCCAGACCGGGCGGTCGTGTCCTGGCGCCGGGCGGCGCGAGCCGCGGCGTGCTCTGCATTTCCGGACTGCGTAGCCCCACGCCGGGCAGGACCTGGCCTGGTCCCGGTAGGCTGGCCGGCCGCGAGCCGCCTCGCTCGGCTTGTTCGGGCGGCAGCGGCGGCAGCCTGCCAGGCGGCGGCGACATACCGGGCCGGGACCTGGTCGGGCCCGGTGGTGGCGCCGGGCCCCGAAGGGCGGTGGCTGGTCCCGATGGTCCCTGATCGTCAGGCTGGGGCGGCCGGGCGTGCCGTCCGCTGGGGCGGCCGTGCCGCGTCGCCGGCGGCTCTGGCCGGTGGTCGTAGCCGGCATAGTTCGGCCGGACGCCGTCCGGGGCGGGCGGCTGGACGTAGCGCGGGGCGGCGTCCGCAGCGGCTGGCGGCGGAGCGTAGCCGTTGCCCGTCGACGTACCGTGGTTTCGGAACCGCAGCGTCGTGCGGCGGCGGCCGGAACGAGCACGCTGCCGGGTCGGCTCGTCATCGTCGCCGGGCTCTGGATCCTGGCCCCAGTCGACGCCGGACAGGTCAATATGCCAGCCGGTGTCGTCAAAGACGGGGCCGGTGTAGAACTGCTGGCCAGCACTCCAGCCGGGAACGCCCGGCAGGACGGCCCAGTCCCGGCCGTCCTGGTCTGACCCGTCGGAACCCAGGTACGGGTCAGGCTCGGACGGGGGCGTGGTCATCGGTCTCCTCTATCGCGGCCTGGGCGTCCCAGCCGTCCCCAGTTCGCGGTGCTCCGGTACGACGGTATCCGGTGCGGCTTCCTCGCTACTCTGCCCGGACTGTTCATCCTCACTCGGCGTCGGACTGACCGGCGGCTCAGTGATCGGCCGCGTGCCGCCGCGGCGGATGGCGCGCGCCGCCGACGCGAGCAGGAACACTCCGAGCGCGGCGCCAAGGATGATCAACCCGAGCATGCCGACCTGCGTTGTCTGGACTGTCATCCGCACTGGCCGCACGGCCAGCAGCTGGCCTTTCCGGTTGGCCAGGGTCATGGTGATCGTGGTCGAGCCGGTCTGCGACGCCGAGACCCGCAGCTTGATCGTCTCTGCGGTGTTGCGAGGCACGGTGAGCAGAGCCGGCGGCGACGCGGTCACCCTGGTGCCATTCGTCGTGTCGTAGTCAAGCCGGAGCGCGACCTGCACCGCGTAGCCAAGCTGGTTGTCGACAGACACCGGCACCGAGCCCCGCAGACCGCCCAGGGTGATCCGGTTCTCGGCCACGATGTGGACACCCTGCTCTTGCTCGTGCTCGATGCGGCTTGTCAGCATCGCGATCATGTCAAGCGCTGTTGCCGTGAACCGGCCCGCATAGGCGGATGACTCGACCGTCGAGACCGCGAGGTACAAGTCTGGGTCTGGCTGGGCCCGCATGAGCTGTAGCTGGGTAACGGCGCGATCGAGCGCTTTGAGCCGGTCAAGTTCGGGCTGGCTGAGGGTGGGTCCGCTGACGGTGCTGGGTGCCTGCACGATGGGGATAGTCTTCGCGCCCGTCAGCGACGTCAGGCTGGCCGGGCTGAGCCACGGCGCCGAGGCCGCGGCGCTGAGCAGGCTGGCTGCAACGCCAGGAGGCGGCTGCCAGCGCTCCGGCGGCGCGACAACAATGGGCGAAGCCGGGTCCTGCTGGGCCATCAGCGCCGTCTCCGCAAGGAAATCCTGGACCGTCGCAGCGGCCGAGCCGGGCGCCTTCGTTGCCGCGCCTAGCACGCTCGTCAGCGAGTCGTTGGCCAGCAGCACATTCAGATAGCTGCCGCTGCCGTCCAGCGTCCGCAGTACCGAGGTCTGCGCGGCGGGGAAGGCGGAGCTGCTCAGCAAGACCGTCCCGACGTCGAGTGCCGCCAGGTCCTCGAGCGTGCCGTAGCTGATCTGGGGATCGGCCGACCAGGCGAGGCCGGCTGCCTGCTGCTGGTCCGTCGCAGCCGCGCCGGCCGGGGCCGGGTTGAAGCTCCGGCCCAGGATCTGGCTGGCCTCCGACCGTCCATAGCTGAACGAGCGCTGGATGTCCGGAGCGTGGCCGGCCCCGATGAGCGTGGCCACATCCGGGTCGCCGAAGGGGGTGGCGAACGCGGGCTGGCCGGCGGTCGCGGACTTGAGCCTGCTCAGCCACGCCGATGCCGCCCGGGCCCACTGCGGCTGCAGTGCGCCGCACTGCGCGAGCGCGGAAACGTTGGCGGCAAGGGCAGGATCGATTGCCCAGGTCAGGGCCTCGTAACTGGCTACGCTCTGGGGCTGCTGCCCTTGGGCTGTCCGGGTCTTCGCCGGGTGGCCCGAGGCAGGCGTGACCAGCTGGGCCTGCGCCGCCGCGGTGGCCGCGCTGCCCACGGGGGCGGTGGCCGCGTCGAGAAGTTGGTCGAGGCGCCCGCCGCTGGTCAGGCTCTGGCCCAGCGCGGCAGCCTGCTGGCCCTCGCACGCGCCTTGCCATGGCTCGTCCAGCAGCGGCTGGTCGACAAGGGGCCAGACCCACGCGATCTTCTGCGGGGCGGGCACGGTGCTGCCGTATGTCCCGTTCTTGGCTGGTACGTACGGCAGAAAGCTCTCGGTCAGATTCAGCGCAGTGCCGAAGACGTTCGAAACCTGGGCCGCGACCGGATAGACGCCGAAGCTCGTCATGGCCATGGAACTAGCTGGCAGCCGGGCGGACCAGGTCGCCGAAGCGCCTGGTCTGAGCAAGCCAGACTGCCAGGGCGCCGTCGGCAGAGCCAGGTCAGCAAGCCCGTAGAGTCCGGCCGCGCTCTGCTGCAGCTCGGTGATACTGCTGACCGGGGTGCTCGAATCGAACAGCTGCACGATCAGGCGCTGCTCCGCTGGCGAGGTGTTCGTCACGATGCCCGTCACGGTGACCGGGCTGGTCGGACTGGCCCACTGGGGGCTGATGCTGGTGATCGTGACGGTCGCCGGCGGCTGGTTCGACTGCGTGGTCGCCGCCGAGGCCGGCTCGGCCGCGCCGATCAGCGCGGCCGGCAGCGCCACCGCAGCCAGCGCAAGAATGGCCGCCAGGGCGCCACGTGCCCGTCGTGCCATCTCCACCAGCCTGTCGCGTCGCTGCCCGGGCGGCTCCGCCGCTGCGAGTTCAGGCCCGGCCGCCGTCCGGCGGCCAGACCCCCGCGGGTGCAGGCCAGCAGGGTAACCCCGAAGCCCGGCGGAGGTATTGCCGAGAATGTTATTGCGGCGAGCCGAGCACCGGGGGGCATGCCGCGGCGAGTCATCGTCGCTGCTCGTGCCAGCAGTATCCTGCGAGCAGCCCCCGGGTTCCCTGCTTTCCGTTTCCCACAGGCTACGCGCAGGACCTAGTCTCGATGCCCGTGCCCGAACGAGATCCGATGACCCACCGTCAGCTGCAGGCTGCCGCCGCGATGCTCGCCGCGGTGTCGCCGCGCGTCACCGAGCTGGGCGAGCTGTTCGCTGCGGCCGGCCACGAGCTGGCGCTGGTAGGCGGCCCGGTGCGGGACGCCTTCCTTGGCCGCAAATCGCCTGATTTCGACCTAACCACCAACGCGCCGCCGACGCGCGTCCAGGAACTCGTGGCTGGCTGGGCAGACCAGGTCTGGACGATCGGTATCGAATACGGCACCGTCGGGCTGCGCAAGGGCAGCCAGCATTTCGAGATCACCACCTACCGCGCCGACAGCTACGACCGGATTTCCCGCAAGCCTGTCGTCGCCTACGGCGGGTCGCTCACCGAGGATCTGTCTCGCCGCGACTTCACCGTCAACGCGATGGCCGCGAGGCTGCCCGGCTATCAGCTCGTAGACCCCTTCGGCGGCCTCACCGACTTGCGGGCCAAGGTACTGCGGACACCGGGGAAGCCGGAGTCATCGTTCACCGACGACCCGCTGCGGATGCTGCGCGCGGCAAGGTTCACCGCCCAGCTCGGCCTCGCCGTCGCGCCCGAGGTGCGCGATGCCATGACCGAGCTAGCTGGCCTGCTGGCGCCGCCTAAGGTCTCGTCCGAGCGCATCGAAGGGGAGCTGACGAAGCTGCTGCGCTCGCCGCTGCCCGGCGGCCCGGCGGCGGGTATCGCGCTGCTCGTCGACACGGGCGTGGCCGACCAGGTGCTGCCCGAGGTGCCCGCGCTGCGGCTCGAGTCCGACGAGCACTTCCGGCACAAGGACGTCTACCAGCACACCCTCACGGTGCTGAGCCAGGCCATCGAGCTAGAGCCGAGGTACGGCCTGGAGCAGGACCTGGTCCTCCGGCTGGCCGCGTTGCTGCACGACATCGGCAAGCCGCGGACCAGGTCCCGGCTGCCGGGCGGCCGGGTCGCGTTCCATCATCACGAGATTGTGGGGGCCAAGATGGCCCGCAAACGGCTGAGTCAGCTGCGCTACAGCAAAGACGTGATCGCGGACGTCAGCCGGCTCGTGGAGCTCCATCTGCGGTTCCACGGTTACGGTGAGGGCGAGTGGACCGACTCCGCTGTGCGCCGCTACGCGACCGACGCGGGGCCGCTGCTCACCAGGCTGCACGCGCTGACCCGCGCCGACTGCACGACCAGGAACAAGGCGAAGGCACTGCGGCTGGCCAAGGCCTACGACGGCCTGGAGGCGCGGATCGCCGAGCTCGCCACGCAGGAACAGCTGGACAGCATCCGGCCGGACCTGAACGGCGATCAGATTATGGCGATCCTGGGCATCCCGGCCGGCCCGCTGGTGGGCGGCGCCTGGACATATCTGCGCGAGCTGCGGATGGAGCGGGGCCCGCTCGATCACGGCGTGGCAGTCGCGGAGCTGCTGCGGTGGGCGGCCGCGGCTGGCCTGCAGGTGCCGCCCGGCCCGGCCGCCGACTCCGACGGGGGCTGACGCGCACCGTATCCGGCACGCAGCAGCGCCGGGACGCTATCCGGCGGCGCGCGAGCGGCCGGCCCGACGGCTGAGCGACCAGTAGCCGGCCGCCACCACGGCGTAGCCCACCGCGATCACCACGAGCAGGGCACCCGACTTGCCGGACAACGGCATGAACGGCACGCTGATCAGCGCGCCGACCGCGAACGTGATGTTGAACATCATGTCGTACAGCGAAAACGCGCGGCCGCGGTAGTCGTCGGGTAGCTCCTCTTGCAGCACCGTGGTGGCGCAGATGGCCACGCACTGCCCGGCCAGGCCGAGACAGAACCCCATCACCAGGTAGGCCGGCTGGCTGAAGGTCCCGCCGAGGCCGCCGACCACCACAGCGCTCGCAGCCAGCAGCACCGTAATGAACGCCGGCTTGGTCAGCCGCCTGGTGACCTGCGGGGTCACCAGCGCGGCACAGAAGTAGCCGATCGCCACGGCGCCGACCAGGTAGCCGTAGTGAGCCTCCGCGCTGCTCGCAGCCGCGCCCCGGTAGTAGTAGTTGCGGTACAGCAGGATCGACATCAAGAACAGAATTCCGTAGAACAGCCGGTTGCCGCCGGTGGCGCCGAGCGCGGCGGCCGGGCCGCGCCGTCTGGCTACGTAGCGGACGCCGTCTGCCAGTCCGACGGCGACCACCCCGAGCTCGGTCAGCACCCGCCGCTGCGGCGGCGCGCCGGGCTGCTGGGACGGGCCGAGCAGGCGGCGGCCCATGGTCCTCGCCACGAGGCTGGCGGTCACGTAGCAGATGCCCGCTACCAGCAAGGTAATGGCCGCGCCGCGCTCGGTGTCCCCGGTCGCTGCGTTCACGCCGAGGCCGACCAGGCCGCCGATCGCGGCCATGGTTCCGCCCACGGTGGGTGACACCGAGTTGCCCATCACGAGCTTGTCTCCGGCGACCACGTGTGGCAGGGCGGCCGACAGGGCGGAGAGGAAGAACCTGTTCACGCCCAGAACCAGCAGCACGGCCACATACAGCGGCACGCCCACGTTGCCGGCCGCCATCAGCGCAGCGGTCGCCACCACGAACACCGATCTGATGAGGGCGGACCAGACCAGGATCTGCCGCCGCGACCACCGGTCGATGAAGACGCCGGCGAACGGGCCAATCAGCGAGTACGGCAGATACAGCACGGCGAATGCCGCCGCCCCGCGCGCCGGGTTGGGGAACGTGGCCGCGTTGAAGAACACGTACGTGCCCAGGCCCGCCGTGAAGATGCCGTCGCCGACCTGCGACACAACCCTGGTGGACAGCAGTTTCCGGAAGTCGTGCTCGGCCCACACGACGCGCAGGTCGCCGAGGAACGAGCTGCGCCGGCCGGAGGCCGGCCCGGCGGGCGGCTGGCTGGCGTCCGGCTGCCGCGCGGGCGCCGGAGGGACGGACTCCTGCCAGGACACCTCATCAGCCTAGGGGCGGGTGCCAAGGCCTGCTAGCCCGGCCGGGCCGCTCGCGATAGTGCGGTGGCACGCCGGGGGACTGTCCGGGGCACGGCGGCCCGGCAGGCGTGCAGGAACACCGGACCAGCCCGTTCCCTGGATCGTGGGGTTGTGTCTCAGCGGTCCACTTCGCCGCGGATGAACTTCTCGACCGCGTCGCGCGCGACGTCGTCGCTGTACTGCTCCGGCGGCGACTTCATGAAGTACGACGCCGGGGACAGCACCGGGCCGCCGATGCCGCGGTCCTTCGCGATCTTCGCGGCGCGGACGGCGTCGATAATGATGCCGGCCGAGTTGGGCGAGTCCCACACCTCGAGCTTGTACTCCAGGTTCAGCGGCGTGTCACCGAACGAGCGGCCTTCGAGCCGGACGTAGGCCCACTTGCGGTCGTCTAGCCACGGCACGTGGTCGGACGGGCCGATGTGCACGTCTGCCTTGGCCATCTCGTGCGGGATCTGCGAGGTCACCGACTGGGTCTTGGAAATCTTCTTGGACTGCAGGCGCTTGCGCTCCAGCATGTTCATGAAGTCCATGTTCCCGCCGAAGTTGAGCTGGTAGGTGCGCAGCAGCTCGACGCCGCGGTCCTCGAACAGCTTGGCCAGCACGCGGTGCGTGATGGTGGCGCCGACCTGGGACTTGATGTCGTCGCCGATGATCGGCACGCCGGCCTCGGCGAACTTGGCCGCCCAGACGGGGTCGGAGGCGATGAAGACGGGAAGGGCGTTCACGAACGCCACCCCGGCATCGATGGCGCACTGGGCGTAGAACTTATCGGCCCGATCAGAGCCGACCGGCAGGTACGACACGAGCACATCGGCCCGGGCTTCGCGGAGGACCCGCACCACATCGGCTGGCTCCTCGTCCGACTCGGTGATGATCTCCTGGTAGTACTCGCCGAGGCCGTCAAGCGTCGGGCCGCGCTGGACAATCAAGCCACTCGGTGGCACGTCGCAGATCTTGATGGTGTTGTTCTCGCTTGCGACGATGGCCTCGGCGAGATCACGGCCCACCTTCTTGGCGTCCACGTCGAACGCGGCAACGAACTCGATATCACGCACGTGGTAAGGACCGAACTGCACGTGCATCAGGCCCGGTACCCTGCCCACCGGGTCGGCGTCCTTGTAGTACTCAACGCCCTGAACGAGGGAACTTGCGCAGTTCCCGACGCCCACGATGGCTACCCGTACCGAACCCATGAGGATTGCTCCTTATCTAGCGCCGCGCAGCGACAATTGCCGTCAGCAGTCAGCTGATGGCGGTCGCTCCGCCGTCTTGTGTGGTCTGTGCCGGCTGGCCCGACTGCCGCTCCGACGCGATCAGCTCGTTGAGCCATCTGACTTCCCGTTCCACCGACTCAAGTCCGTGCCGCTGCAGCTCGAGCGTGTAGCTGTCCACGCGCTCCCTGGTCCGCGTGGCCGCTGCCCGGAAACCCTCGAGCCGCTCCTCGAGCCGGCTGCGACGACCCTCGAGGATCCGCATCCTGATGTCGGCCTGGGTAAGGCCGAAGAACGCGAAGTGCACGCCGAACCCGTCGTCGTCCCAGGCGGCCGGCCCGGACTGGCCGAGCAGGTCGTTGAGCCGCTCCTTGCCCTCGGCCGTGAGCCGGTACACGATCCGCGAGCGACGCGGACGGTCCGCCGGACGGCCGGGGCCGCTGGTGTCCGGGGCCGGGTCCTCGGCGGCGATCAGCCCGTTGCCAAGCAGATCCTTCAGAGCCGGGTACAACGAGCCGTAGCCGAACGCCCGGAAGGCGCCGAGCATCGAGTTGAGGCGCTTGCGGAGTTCGTAACCGTGCATCGGAGTTTCATGCAGGATGCCGAGGATGGCGAGCTCGAGTACGCCAGAACGCTGGCTGCTCATACCCGCCCGCACCTCGCAATCGTGACGTCGCTATCATCTGGGCTAGCGGCGACACGCCGGCCCGTGGCGAGCCGGGCGACCGGAACCGTCGGCCCGATGTATCGAAGTGATACATCGACACGATATGCGCTGTCGCGTCATGCCGCAAGCCCGCACCGTCGCGTCCGCTGGGCTGACCGGCCGTAACCGGCCAGGTGACCAGCCAGGTCTAGGGTCGCGGCGGGATCCGTCGTAACCTGTCGCACATGAGGCGATCGGTCGTCGACTACGGCCTGGCACGGCGAGCAACCCTCGCTGCGGTGCTAGCCGGCCGGACCACCGTGACCGACGTCTGCGACGCCCACCCGTACCTGCTACGCGCCGCCAAGTTCCACGGCGAGCCGACCGACGTCACCTGCCCGATCTGCCGGAGGCTGAAGCTGACGCACGTCACCTACGTCTACGGCGACGAGCTCGGCCGCTACGAAGGCAGGGTAAAACGCGGCCCAGAACTGGACGAAATGGCCGCCGAATATGCCGAGTTCCGGGTCTACGTGGTCGAGGTCTGCCAGAGTTGTGCCTGGAACCACCTCGCGTCGTCCTACACACTCGGCACTGGCGAGTCGGCTCCCCGGCGTAGTCGACGAGCCAGGGCCAGCGAGTAAAAGCGGGGCAGGTCAGGGCGGATCTGCGGGCCGCTGGTTGGTACGACCAGATGCGGGTGTGGCGCGATAAGTGCCGGGATAGCAGGTATCGGCAGGTACCGTATGTTCCTTGACGTACCGTTACGCGCGAGCAATCGCTCAACCCCCCAGACAAGCGAGGACGCGTGAGTAACCCAGACTTGCCCGGGTCGCATTGGCAGCGGCAGGACGAGAGCGGCTACCCCGCCGGGCGGCGTGCGCGGGCCGCCGGTCCTGACCGTTACGAGCCGTGGGACGACGGGCAGGTCTGGCGCGATCAGGGCGGTACGGGCCGGGGTGACTCGCAGCCAGGCGGCCGGGGCGGACGGGGGACGACCGGCCCCCGGCACTCGCGTGCCGCTGGACAGCCGCTCAGCAACGGCAACGGCAATGGCAACGGGCACGTGGCGGGGAACGGGACTGGGCGGGGCAACGGGAACGGCTACAGCAACGGGAACGGGAACGGGAACGGCTACAGCAACGGGAACGGGCGCGGCAACGGGAACGGGCGCGGCAACGGGAACGGGAACGGGAACGGCAACGGCAGCCGTCATGCCGCCGGGACCGGCTATGGACCCGATCGTGAGGCGCCTACCTGGACGGGAATGATCGCGGGCCGGACCCGTGGCGCGCAGCGGCCTCGTGAGTCGCAGCGGCAGCCTCGTGAGTCGCGGTGGCAGGAGTGGACCGGCGGGCTCAGCCAGACCGCAGATGACCTGAGAAGCAGGCTCGGGATGCGCGGCTCCGCGGGGAGCCGTGCGGCTCAGGGGGATCCAAGCGGCGCGCCGCATGCCTACGCCGAGGGGCCGAACGGCTCTGGTACAGCCCTGCGGCAGCAGGACGATTACTGGCAGGGTGCGGGGGCCGGCGGGCCGATAGGCTCGCGGACCGGCATCCGGCCCGGGATGAGTCGTGGCGGCGGGCGTGGCCAGGGCGGTGGTAGCGGTGGTAATGGTGGCGGCCGCTTCGACGGCCGCTATCCCCGCGGCGCCTGGGACCGGTTCCGCGAGTACGTGCGCTCTGGGAAGTGGTGGCGGCACTGGAGCGTGAAGAAGGTACTGGGCCTGCTCGGCGCCGGAGTAGCAGGCGTCATCCTGCTGCTCGTGGCGGCGTTCTTCTTCGTTTACGCGAGCACCAAGCTCCCGACCGCCTCGGAGTTGACCGCCAACTGGCAGTCGTCAGTGGTGTACTACGCCGACGGCCAGCAGCTGGGCACCTTCGACAGCAGCCAGAACGGGACCAGCGTCGACCGGCTGCTGCTGACGAGCAGTCAGGTGCCGACGGTGATGACCCAGGCGATGACCGCCGCGGAGGACCGGCAGTTCTACACCGAGGGCGGTGTCTCGCTCACCGGGCTAATGCGGGCCGCCTACGAGGACGCATTCGGCCACGGCAACCTGCAGGGTGGGTCGACGATCACCATGCAGTACGCCAAGAACTACTACAACGGCGTGGACACCGGCCAGAACCTGAGCACGAAGCTCAAGGAGATCATCATCGCGATGAAGCTCGGCCACGACCGGTCCAAGCCGTGGGTGATGACGAACTACCTCAACGCGGTGGACTTCGGCGGCACGAACCTGGGCCTTGGCGCAGCGGCCGAGAACTACTTCAACGTCAACCTCACCAACCCGGGCGCCACGCTCACAATCTCGCAGGCCGCGATGCTCGCGGCGATGCCGAACTCGCCGGGCTTCTTTAACCCGGACCCCGCGGGCGGAGCCGGCTACAAGGCGCTGTACAGCCGATGGCAGTACGTGCTGAAGAACATGGTCCGCGATCATGACATCAGCCAGAAGGTGTACAAAGCGCAGACATTCCCCCCGCTCACGCCTCCAACTGGCGGGAACGGCGAGAGCGGGCCCACCGGTTACCTGATGGCGATGGTCCAGCAGCAACTCGAGGCTCCGGCGGCCGACGGCGGCTACGGGCTCACCAGCCGTCAGATCAACACCGGCGGTTACAAGATCACGACGACCATCGAGCCTGCCATGGTCACCGCGCTCGCGAACTCGATCAACCAGGAGATCGCGGCGATGGGCGCGACGGGGCACCCGTACCAGGCCTACGACCGCCTCGGCGCGGTCCTGGAAGACCCCAAGACCGGCGGCATCCTCGCCGTGTACGGCGGACCCGGCTACTCGAGCAGCTGTACCAATGACTGCTGGATCAACATGGCTGAGTCGCCGCAACCGGTCGGGTCGTCCTTCAAGACGTATGTCCTGTCGACCGCCGTCAACGAGGGCATGAACGTCTTCACCAGTCAGCTCAACGGCTTCTCGCCGATCTGGATCCCGGACTCGCCCGCCAACACGACGACGACCGAGGACACCCTGTCACCGACGAGTCCGCCGCCCGGAATATCTGCGCAGGCGAGCGGCGGCCAATCCGGCAGCCTCTACTACTTCAAGTTCGACGAGTCGGGGGAGAACTCCGGCAAGCCACTGCCGGTCAACGTCGCCGCGGCCATCTCCTCCGACCCGGCCTTCGAGGATCTGGCGCATCGGGATGGCATCCAGAACGTCATCCAGATGGCGAAGGCGTTCGGCGTGGGTCAGAACGCGTTCGTGCAGCCGTGCTCGGTGGCCGCAAGCCAGTCGCCGACGGCCACCCAGGCGCAGATCATCGCCGACTGCAACGACATGACCGGGCCCGTCAATGGCTTGAATGCGAACTTCGGCGAGAGTTCCCATCACGACACGGCTGGCTCGCCGGCTATTGCCCTCGGCGAGAACCCGCTGACGCCGGTCGAGCAGGCCACGACCTTCGCGACACTCGCTGACGACGGCCTTTACCACACGCCGCACGTGATCGCCGAGCTGCAGCAAAACGGCAACACCCTGCCGAGTCACATCACCACCGCGCAGGTGCTGAGCCCGCAAGCGGCCGCTGACGTCGACTGGGCGCTGTCGTTCGACAACAACATGTCGGGCGGCACCGCAGAAGGCAGCGTCCCGTTCCGCCGCGGCGGCGTGATCGGCAAGACCGGAACGCTGGGAATCGGCGATGTTGCCTCGCAGGCGTGGTTCATCGGCGCGACGCCGGACCAGGACGCGCTGTCGGTGGCGCTATTCACTAACAACCCTGGTACTGAGAACCTGGACAATCTGGCGTGGGTCGGCGGGACGCAGGGCTCTCAGGGTGGTGCCTGGCCGGCCACCATCTGGAACAACTTCATGATGACGAATTTCGGCAGCACCGCGGCGGCCCCGATGTTCCCGACCACTCAGGGCGCGCCGTTCGTGACCTGGATCCAGGTACAGCCAAAGAAGCCGGCACCGTGTGCCAATCTCCAGCAGTGGATGCAGTCGCAGCAGCAGCAAGGCCAGGGCGGCCAGCCGGGGCAGCAGCAGTGCACCTGCCCGCCCAACGTGCCCTGGTGCGGTAACGGGAACGGCAACGGTAACGGGAATGGCAACGGCGGCGGACCGTCGCCGACGCCAACTCCCTCCTGCGGCCTGCTACCGTGCACCACGCTGCCGCCCGGTGGTGGTCACGGCGGTGGCGGTGGCGGTGGCGGCGGTGGCGGCACTGGCCAGGCGACCACCAGCGTGCTGATCCCCGGCGGCTCGTCGAGCTCGGCCGACGGCCCGGTAGTGCTCGTGGCCGAGGAGGCGACGAGCGCGACCCGGCTAGTCGTGGCTACCTAGCCGCTCGGGTGCCGCGGCGGGGCCGTCTAGTCGAGCTTTGCCCGCAACCAGCGCATATCGGCGGCCGCGTCGGGTGTCTCACAGATCGCGGTCGCCCCGGCAGCGCGCACCACGTCCACCAGTACCGCTGGGTCGATGTGGCCGGACTCCATCCCGGCGTGCCGGTCCCGGCCCGAGCCGAACTCATCTCGCGAGTTATTGCAGTGCACCAGGTCGACGCGGCCGGTGACTGCCTTGACCCGCGCCACGATCGTGGCCAGGTCCTCGCCGGAGGCGAACGCGTGGCAGGTGTCGAGACAGAAGCCGATCTCGCCGCCGCCGTCATCGGCAGCAAGGCCGATGGCGTCCCAGAGCCGTGCGATGGCATCAAGCCCGCGGGCCATCGCACCGTCTCCGCCCGCGGTGTTCTCGATCAGCATGGGCAACGGCCGGTCGATCCGCTCGATCGCCTTTCGCCAGCTGTCGTATCCCTCCTCGAGGTCCACGCCGGCCGTGACGTGGCCGCCGTGCACGATGAGGCCGCTGGCGCCGACCGTGGCGGCCGCGTTCAACTGCTGCTCCAGCAGCTTGCGGCTGGGAATCCGGATCCGGTTGTTGGGTGACGCCACATTGATCGTGTAGTAGGCGTGCACGTATCCCGCCACGCCCGACTCCTCGAACGCTGCCCGCAGTTCAGCGGGCTCACGGGGAAACGTCGGCGCCTTCCAGCCCTGTGGGTCACCGAGGAAGAACTGCACGGCATCCGCCCCGACGGCCTCGGCCTGTGCCAGCGGATCGCCCTCGTGCACGTGCACACCGATGCGTGTCATCTGCCGAGCGTATCGAGGAGAGGGGACGTGGCGGCGGCCAAGCCCGACAGGGTCGGCCGGCCGCCCGCTGCCAGGGCACCGGTCGCCCGTCAGCGAACCGGTCGCCCGTCAGCGAACCGCTCGCCCCGCAGCTCGCGATCTGCCGGAGCCCGGGGGCCGGCTATCCGAAGCCGCCGTGGGCGATGCCCAGACCCATGCCGACGAAGGCTCCGACGATCCCGGTCACGATGAAGATCCGCTGTTCCCGGGTCGCCGACACGAGTTGGAGGTAGAGCCCGACCGCGAAGGTGGTCAGGCCGATGATGGTGGCGGCCAGGTGGGCCCGGACCACCAGGCCCAGGGCGAAAGCGACTATTCCGGCGCAGAACACCACGGCAGTCATGGTATTGAGCAGCGGGTGCCGCCGACCGTCACTGTTGAGCGTGAGCCGTGGTACGTGAGCGTGGGTCGGCCGGGTGGTGACTGCCTGGCGCATTCGCTACCCCCAACGACGTGATCAGGATCGCTGTGCAGGCCTCCTAGGTACCAGTGTGTTCCCGTGTGGTCAAGAATGGAACCTGCGGCGGCGAGTCGGCCACCGGTTCCGGTGCTCTCGTGCCTGACCCTCGAACCGGCAACCGGACACGACTCGGCTGTCGGACCGGGCTGGTAAGCTGGCGCAGCCGCGAACGGGCCGCTGGACCGGCGCGGCTCCTCCTGTCACGGAGATACCGTGACCGCCTGAGTCCGAAGGAGGCATGGTTGGCGATGCGCCAGTACGAGATGATGATCATCCTGGATCCCGCCCTTGAAGAGCGGACGGTGCAGCCGTCCCTGGAACAGTTCCTCAAGGTCGTCACTTCCGCGGGCGGGACAGTAGACAAGGTCGATGTCTGGGGCCGGCGTCGGCTGGCTTACGAGATTGACCACAAGGCCGAGGGCATCTACACGGTCATCGAGCTGAACGCCGAGCCGGACACGGTGAAGGAACTCGACCGCCAGCTGAACCTGAACGAGGCGGTGCTGCGCACCAAGGTCGTGCGACCCGGCCTGCGCTGACGCACCGGTTACCACCCAAAGACCAAGCCCGGCAGCACGAGCTCGACTCCAGACCCAACCGATCGAGCGGGAGTACCCCGATGGCAGCAGGCGATACCACCATCACGATCATCGGCAACCTGGTCAATGATCCGGAGCTTCGTTACACCCCCACCGGCCAGGCGGTCGCCACGTTCCGCGTTGCCTCGACGCCCCGGTTCATGGACCGGACTACGAACGAGTGGAAGGACGGCGAGTCGCTGTTCCTGTCCTGCAACGTGTGGCGCCAGGCTGCCGAGAATGTGGCGGAGAGCCTGCAGCGCGGCATGCGCGTGATCGTCGTCGGGCGTCTCAAGCAGCGTTCGTATGAGACGAGGGAAGGCGAGAAGCGCACCGTCTACGAGATCGAGGCCGACGAAGTCGGCCCGTCGCTCCGGAGCGCCGCCGCCAAGGTGAACAGGTCAAATCGGTCCACCGCCGGGTTCAGCGGTGGCCAGGCCGGGCAAGGCGGCCAGGCCGGGCAAGGCGGCCAGGCCGGGTATGGTGGCAACGCCGGAGCGCGCGCCAGCGATGACCCGTGGACAGCCGAACCAGGCGACAGCGGATTCTCCGACGAGCCGCCCTTCTAACCAGTACCGTTTCGGCCGCCTCGGCGGTCGGCCACATCGTTCACGCACCTAGTTCACGCATCAGAAACCGACCATCCCCGCCATAGGCGGGGCTCTGCCAACCATCCCGGCCGGCCGGCCGGGACTGCGAAGGAGCACCACGATGGCCAAGCCACCGGTCCGCAAGCCGAAGAAGAAGGTCTGCCATTTCTGCCAGGAGAAGGCGACCACCGTGGATTACAAGGACACCGGGTTGCTGCGGAAGTTCATCTCGGACCGCGGCAAGATCCGCGCCCGCCGCGTCTCCGGCAACTGCACGCAGCACCAGCGCGACGTCGCCACGGCAATTAAGAACGCCCGTGAGATGGCCCTGCTGCCGTACACAAGCACGGCCCGCTAGGCCGAGGGAGGACCGGAAGCCATGAGCGGCAAGCCGATGAAGCTCATCCTGACCCAGGAGGTCACCGGCCTCGGAGCGCCGGGCGACGTGGTCGAGGTCAAGGCCGGATACGGCCGCAACTACCTTGTCCCGCGAAGCCTGGCGATGCCGTGGACTCGAGGCTCGGAGCAGCAGATCGACATGATCAAGCGGGCCAGGTCAGCCCGCGAGATCCGCAGCCTCGACGATGCTAAGGCAGCGGCCGGTAGCCTGTCCGGCCTCCACGTCCGGCTGCAGACCAGGGCTGGCCAGGGCGGCCGGCTGTTCGGCTCGGTGTCAACATCTGACATCGCCGCCGCGGTCAAGCGGGCGGGCGGGCCTGAGCTGGACCGGCGGAAGATCGAGGTCACGAACCCGATCAAGACGATCGGCTCGCACCGGGTCTCGGTCCGGCTGCACCCAGAGGTAAGCGCCACGCTCGAGATCGAGGTCGCGGCCAGCTGACCGCCTAGCCCCAGAGTCGCCCGGCGGGAACGAGGTCGCCACCGGCTGCTGTCGTTTCGGCATGCCCGCCGAAACGGCGCGGGTCCAGGCCCACATGCACCCGGGTGGGCCCCGTCCCCCCGCTCTATGTCTCGGTGTACCTGGCCATCCGCGCGGCCACCTCGGGATCGGCTCGGGTGAGCACCGCCCATGCTGCAGCCAGTCGCTCGGCAAGCTCGCCGGTCGCCGCCCCGTCCTGGGTACGGACCGCTGCCGCGCACTCTTCGATCGCCGCGGCAAGCTGCTCCGCCAGGTCGGCGGGCGCACCACCGGCCTGGCCGGCCGTTCGCGGCTTCGAACACATGCTCGAAGCATAGTCACTGCGCGACCGGCGCGCAGGCAAATTTGGCAGTTCTGCCAGCGGCCATGTCAGCCGACAGCAGAACTGCGGGGATTACGTTCAACGTTAAATCTGAATGTGGATAACTCGCCGTCGCAAAAGCTCTTCTCGGCGCCGCTGAGAACTTTCTGTACACAGCCTGGGTAGAACGTTTAGCCAGGTAGCAGGCCCTGCTGGCGATTGTCCAGAGTCGTTTCCACAATTCTGTCCGCAGGCCGCGCACAGTCGCTGCGGCGTGTCTGCACAGCCTGTCCACAAGGCTGTGCACAGCACAATTCGACGGTTCCGGCGACACGCTGCAGACTGTCCGAGCTGTTCGATAGAACAGGCCGTGAAGGCGGCACGGCCGTTGCCGGATTGGCGGCTGTTACGGCGGTTCTATGACTGCTCGGCATTGGCAGACGGTCACGGGGAGGGGCAGTGAGCGTCGCGGAGATCGTGCCTCGCGGCGAGGAGTTCGGGCGGACGCCGCCCCACGACCTCGCTGCTGAGCAGTGTGTGCTCGGCGGCATGATGCTGTCGAAGGACGCGATCTCTGACGTGCTCGACGCCATCAAGTCCCGTGACTACTATCGGCCCGCCCACCAGATCGTGCACGAAGTCATCATGGACCTGTTCGGCCGCGGCGAGCCGGCCGACGCGGTCACCGTTGCGGCGGAGCTGACCAGGCGCGGCGACATCGGCCGGATGGGCGGCGCGCCGTACCTGCACACGCTGATCGCGTCGGTGCCGACCGCGGCGAACGCCGGGTACTACGCGCGGATCGTGCGCGAGCGCGCCATCCTGCGCCGCCTGGTGGAGGTCGGTACGCGGATCGCGCAGCTGGGTTATGGCGGTGACGGCGATGCGGATGAGCTCGTCGATCGCGCCGAGGCGGAGATCTACGGCGTCACCGACCGGCGGATCAGTGAGGACTACCTGCCGCTCGCGGAGATCATGCCGGGAGCGCTCGATGAGATCGAGGCCATTGGCAGCCGGGGCGGGGCACTATCGGGCGTGCCGACCGGATTTGCCGACCTGGACGCGCTCACCAACGGGCTGCACCCAGGCCAGATGATCGTCATCGCCGCGCGCCCCGCCATGGGAAAGGCGCTCGCGCTCGACACGCCGCTGCCGACGCCGAGCGGCTGGACGACCATGGGCGCGGTACGCGTCGGTGATCAGCTTCTCGGTGCTGATGGCCGGCCGGTCACCGTGACCGCCGCTACGCAGGTGCTGACTGACCGGCCCTGCTACGAGGTGGAGTTCGAGGACGAGACGCACATCGTCGCCGACGCCGAGCACCAGTGGGTCACGACGACCAGTGCGGACCGTCGACTGGCCCGCGCGGCAGCAGGTGCCGGAATGCTAGCGTCGGCGCCCTGGGCCAGCGGGGCTGCTACGTCGGTCCGCACCACGCATGAGATCGCGGAGACGCTCCACCGCGGTGACGGCACCGGGCACAACCATGCAGTGCCAGTCGCTGAGCCCCTCGATCTGCCACCCGCCGACCTGCCCATCCCGCCCTACGTGCTGGGTCAGTGCCTCGCCTTGTACAGCGCCGGCACCGCCACGACCGGGCATGGCGATCTGCTCGGCCGCGGCGCCATCCCGATCGAGTATCTGCGCGCTGCTCGTGTCCAGCGAATGGCCCTGCTGGCGGGCTTGCTGGATGCGGCCGGCGGCGTCGGCGCGGCCGGCCGCGTCGAGTTCACGTGCGCCTCCAGTCAGCTAGCGGCGGACGTGCGTGAGCTGATCATTAGCCTCGGCTACCAGTGCGGGAGATGGCAGCGGCGGGTGTGGGGCAGCTCGATCGCGGCCTCGGCTGGCTGCTGTCTGACGTTCACCACCTCGGACGACGTGTTCCGGCTCACGCACAAGCGGCTCATGCACCGGCGGCGCAGGCCGGCCACCGGGACGCCGGGGCTGCGGCAGCGGATGATCGTAGCCGTCCGGAAGGTGCCGAGCGTGCCGGTGCGGTGCGTGCAGGTAGACGCGCCGGACAGCCTGTACCTCGCGAGCCGGTCGATGATTCCGACGCACAACTCGGCGCTCGCTCTCGACATTGCCAGGGCAGCATCGGTGAAGACCGGGCTGACCACCGTGTTGTTCAGCCTGGAGATGAGCCGGAACGAGATCACCATGCGCTTGCTCTCGGCTGAGGCGCGGGTGCCGCTGCACGCGATGCGCACCGGCCAGCTCAGCGAGGACGACTGGACCAGGCTCGCGCGCAGGATGAGCGAGGTCGTGGACGCGCCGCTGTTCATCGACGACTCGCCGAACATGTCGATGATGGAAATCAGATCCAAGTGTCGTCGGCTCAAGCAGCGCAACGAGCTCAAGCTGGTGATCGTTGACTACCTGCAGCTGATGAGCTCCCCCCGGCGGGTGGAGAACCGCCAGCAGGAAGTGTCCGAGCTATCGCGGTCGTTGAAGCTGCTGGCCAAGGAACTCAATGTGCCCGTTGTCGCGCTCGCGCAGCTCAACCGCGGCCCGGAACTCAGAACGGACAAGCGTCCGCTGCTGGCGGATCTCCGCGAGTCCGGCTCGATTGAACAGGACTCGGACCTGGTCATACTTCTGCATCGCGAGGACGCCTACGAGCGGGAATCGCCGCGAGCCGGTGAGGCTGACCTGATTGTGGCCAAGCATCGGAACGGGCCGACCGCCACGGTGACAGTGGCCTTCCAGGGCCACTACAGCCGCTTCACAGACATGGCCCGAATCTGATCCCGGTTCCTCCGTGTAGGGAACCGATTTAGATGAGCATTTGGCCTCGCGCCTGAGCACCAACATGAGCCGGTCATTGTGCGCATGCGGTTCATTTGCCGCTCTACGGTGCGCCGTCTTGCCGGGCCAGGGTGCAGCGCCTAGAGTCCGTGTTCGAGCGCGTTGGCGCTAGCCGCCCGGAGGTGCGGTAGCGGTGTCAGCATCCCAAATCCTTGAGGTTGGGCGCCGTCTGCTGGGACCGACCAGGCGGCCACTGCCGGTGTTCCCCGAACCGGAGCCGATCGTCGTGCACGGGCCAGCGCGCATCGCCGCCGTCTGCAATCAGAAGGGCGGCGTTGGCAAGACCACGACGACCATCAACCTCGGCGCCGCGCTGGCCGAGCACGGCCGCCGTGTCCTGCTAGTCGACTTCGATCCCCAGGGCGCCCTGTCGGTGGGTCTTGGGATAGAACCGCAGGAGCTGGACGCGACCGTCTACAACCTGCTGATGGAACGTCGCCTGACCGCGCGTGACGTGATCATCAAGACCCGCGTCGACGGCATGGATCTGATGCCGAGCAATATCGACCTGTCCGGTGCCGAGATCCAGCTCGTGCACGAGGTCGCCCGCGAGTTCGCGCTCGGCCGGGTGC
>JBAUAR010000056.1:0-12441 GCA_049675875.1 Streptosporangiaceae bacterium | reverse complement strand
CGCGAACAGCGCGCTCGCGGCGGGCGACCCCGATCGCGCACTGCCTGACGCGGTCGAGGTGGTCCGCGGCTGGTACGCCGCCCGCGGCCTGCCCGCGATGATCTCAGTGCCGTATCCGACCGGACGGCCTGCCGACAGCACGCTGGACGGGCAGCTCGCCCGGCTCGGCTGGACCATCCGCGAGGGCGCTGCGACCGTCATGACGGCGGACTCAGCGCGGGTCGCCGACCGCGGCGGCCGGGCCACGATGCGGGTGGACGTCGACGCCCACCCGGACCAGCCGTGGCTGCGCCGGTATCACTATCGCGGCCAGGACCTGCCGACGATCGCCATCCGGCTGCTGACCTCCGCGCCCTGGCAGGCCTTTGCCTCGGTCCGGGCCGACGGCGAGACGATCGCCATCGGCCGGGTCGCCGTCAGCGGAAACTGGGCCGGCCTGACCGCGATCGAGGTCGACCCCGCCAGCCGGCGCCAGGGCCTCGGCGCCGCCGTTACCGCCGTGCTGGCCCGCCACGCCGCGGAGCGTACTGACGCCAGCCAGCTGTACTTGCAGGTCGCCGACGACAACAGCGCCGCCCGAGCGCTCTACCAAACCCTGGGGTTCACCGACCATCACGGCTACCACTACCGGGTCGCGCCGCGCCGCTGACCCGGCCGACCGCGCCCGCGCGCGGCCAGCCAGCCAGCGTTACGCTCGAAGGGACCGCAGCACCACGGCAGTGTCCAGCGCGGCCACGGCCGCATCCCAGCCCTTGTCCTCGACACTGCCCGCCGCGCCGCTGCGGTCCCTGGCTTGCTGGAGCGTGTCGCAGGTGAGCACGCCGTTGCCGACCGGCGTGCCCGCGTCGAGCGCGACCCGGGCAAGACCGTACGTCACTGCGTCGCACACGTAGTCAAAGTGCGGCGTGCCGCCCCGGATAACGGCGCCGAGACACACCACGGCGTCGTGCCGCCTGGCCAGCTCGGCCGCGACCACCGGCAGCTCGACCGCGCCGGGCACGCGCACCACCAGGGGCTCGCCCGCTCCGCACGCTCGAGCGGCCGCCACCGCGCGGGCCAGCAGCTGGTCGGCGATCTCCGGATGCCACCTGCTGGCCGCGATCGCGATGCGCAGGCCGGACGCGTCGACCGGCTGTCCGGTCGGCCGGCCTTCGCCGCTCACGGCGGGCTCACCGCAGGCTTGCCGCCGGGGCGGGCGGCCCCGAGCTGACCTCGCCGGTGACCGGAAGGTTGTCGATCTGATGGCCGAGCCGGTCCCGCTTGGCGGTCAGGTAGCGCAGGTTGTGCGCGGTCGGCAGGGACGGCAGGCTGACCCGCCCCAAGACCGTGATGCCGAAGCCGGCCAGCCCTTCGACCTTGGCCGGATTGTTGGTGAGCAGCCGGAGCGAGGACACGCCGAGATCGGTGAGCATCTGTGCGCCGGTCGAGTACTCCCGCGCGTCCACCGGCAGGCCGAGCTCCGTGTTGGCGTCCACCGTGTCAGCGCCGCGGTCCTGCAGCTGGTAGGCGCGCAGCTTGGACAGCAGGCCGATGCCGCGGCCCTCGTGCCCGCGCAGGTACAGCACCACGCCGCGACCCTCCGCCGCGATCACCGCCATGGCCGCCTCGAGCTGGGTGCCGCAATCGCACCGGTGCGACCCGAACACATCGCCGGTCAGGCACTCTGAGTGCATCCGCACCAGCGGGTCACGTCCCGGTGCGGTCAGGTCACCCAGCACCAGCGCCAGGTGCTCGGTCCCGTCGACGGAGCTCTGGTAGCCAATCGCTCGCCACTCGCCGAACTCGTTGGGCAGCTGGGTCTCCACGACCCGGTCCACCACCCGCTCGTGCTGCCTGCGGTAGGCGATCAGCTGCTCGATGGAAATCAGCGCCAGACCGTGCTCGTCCGCAAACTCCCGCAGCCTGGGCAGCCTGGCCATGGTGCCGTCATCGTTGACGATCTCGGACAGCACCCCGGCCGGCGTCAGCCCGGCCAGCCTGGCCAGGTCGACGGCCGCCTCGGTGTGTCCGGGCCGCCGCAGCACGCCGCCCGGCGAGTACCGGAGCGGGAAGACGTGACCGGGCCGGACGATCTCGTATGGCTCGGTGGCCGAGTCCGCCAGCGTCCTGATGGTTCGCGCCCGATCGGCGGCCGAGATGCCGGTGGTCACGCCGTCGCGGGCGTCCACGGTGATGGCGAAGGCCGTGCGCATCCGCTCGGCGTTCTGACTGGTCATGAGCGGCAGCTGGAGCCGGTCCAGCATCTCGCCGGTCATCGGCGCGCAGATCACGCCGCTGGTGTACCGGATCGCGAAGGCCAGCAGCTCGGGCGTCGCCTTGCTGGCCGCGAAGATGATGTCGCCCTCGTTCTCCCGCTCCGCGTCGTCGACAACTACGACCGGGCGGCCCGCGGCGACATCGGTCACCGCGCGCGCCACGTCATCGAGCGGGACGCCGGCGAGTAGCTCCCGACTGCCCACGCTGGTCACGACGTCCTCCCGGCGAGCAGTCGCTCCACGTACTTGGCAATCATGTCGACCTCGAGATTGACCAGCTCGCCCGGCTGCTTGCTGCCGAGGGTGGTGCGCGCGAGCGTCTCCGGGATCAAGCTGACCTCGAACCACGGAGCGCCGGCCGGACCGCCGCCCTCCCCGAGCGCGGATACGGTGAGGCTGATTCCGTCGACCGCCACCGATCCCTTGTGAATGACGTAACGGGCTAGCTGGGCGGGAATCGTGATCCGAACGGTCTGCCACGCTCCGGCCGGCTCCCTGCTGACGATGGTGCCAGTGCCGTCGACATGACCCTGCACGATGTGACCACCGAGCCTGCCGTCTGGCCGCAGCGGCCGTTCCAGGTTGACCGCGGCCCCGGCGCGCAGCCCGCCGATGCTGGACCGGGCGAGCGTCTCGCCCATCACGTCCGCGGTGAACTCGCCGTCGGTGATCGCGGTGACGGTGAGGCACACGCCGTTGATGGCGATCGAGTCGCCGCGTGCCGCGCCCGCAGTGACCAGCGGTCCGCGAATCCGAATCCGGCCGAAGGCGCCGTCGGCGTCCAGGCCGACGACCTCCCCAAGCTCTTCCACTATCCCGGTGAACACCGCGTCCTCCTCCGGCGCCTGCCTCGGCCACTGCCCTGCTGGGCACTGCCCTGCCGCGGGCTCCGGGGAGATGCGCTCGCCGCGCCATCGCGGGGTCGGGCGCCGGAAACCGGCCGCCCACCGCGCACGTGCTGCCTCCCATCCGGACTTTAACCGTCGGTCCCGGAGTTCCACCGGATCAGCCGGCCGATGGACTCGGCCGGGTCGCGGACTATCACCGCCGGTTCGGAGTTTCACCGACCCCGGAGCACGTTAATTGCCACAACCAGTGTGCCATACCGGGTATTCCGCGCGGGAACGCCCGGTCCCGCGCCGCCCGAGCAGGGACCTGGGTTTCCGCCGGAGTCACCTCTGGCCGACCGCGCCCCGGCGGGACAGAACGTCGACCGTCGCGGCCGCCAGCAGCACCCCGGCGACGGCGACGTCAATCCACTGGCTCTGCACCCCGAGCAGGTAGAGGCCGTTGTAGATGGCGCCGATGACGAGACCACCCAGGATGCCGTGGATGGTCCTGCCCCGGCCGCCGAACAGGCTGGTGCCACCGATGACCGCCGCGGCGATGGCCAGTAGCACGTAGGCGTTGGCGGACTTGATGATGTTGGTGGTCAGCGAGACCTGCCACGAGGCGAACAGCACGCCGGCGATACCGGAGATCAAGGCGGCGAGGACGAAGGCCCGGATTCGGGTGGCGGGAACGCGGACGCCGGCTCGCCGGGCCGCCTCCGCGTTGCCGCCGATGGCGTACACGTAACGGCCGAAGCGGGTTCGCTGCAGCAGGACGGTCGAAGCGCCGAGCACGACCAGGACGATCGGGATGATGTACGGAACCCCCTCGATCGTGCCGAAGTGGGCCCGGTTGACGTTGCAGATGGCGACGACCGTCACGCCCGCCACCGCCATGAGGACGATCTTCAGCACAGTGAGGCTGCGCGGCGCAGTCTCCAGGCCGTTGCGGTGCTTGCGGACGTCGCGCAGCAAGAACCCGGTGGCAGCACCGAGCACCACCACGGCCAGCAGGATCCAGCCGACTACCGGGCTGAAGTGCCCCCAGAAGATGTCGTAGAGGACGCGCTCGTTGTGCAACCGGGAGTTGCCGATACCGTACAAGCCGTTTTTGCCGAGGACGATGATGGCGATGCCTTCGAGAATCAGCAGTCCGCCGAGGGAGACGATGAACGACGGCATCCGCAGCCTCCCCACGAGCCATCCCTGGAGGGAGCCCCACGCGGCACAGGCCAGCAGCGCCACGATGATCGCCGCCCACCACGGGAAGCCCACGCCTGTCGGCTGCACGAGCAGGGCGACCACGACGCTGCTCAGCCCCATGACCAGGCCGGTGGAGAAGTCGATCTCGCCGAGGAGCAGCACGAAGATCTCCGCCATCGCCAGCAGCATGTAGATGGAGCTCTGCTCGAAGAGATTGACCAGATTCTGCGCCGACAGGAACTTCGAGTTAGCGATCTGGAATGCGACGGCCACCACCACGATGGCCAGCACCACCGGCAGCACACCGCTGTCGCCGCTGCGGACCCGCAGCCACCAGGCCCGCAGGTACTGGCCCAGCGACTGAGCGACCAACTCGGGCGGGACCTCGGCCGCGGCGGCCTCGGGAGCGGCGGTGAGGTCGACTGCTGAGCCGGCCGTCCCGGCCGGGGTCTCGCCGTGGTCGGCGGTCAAAGGGATGTCAGACACGGGTCACGCTCCCGCTCCCGCGCCGGGATAGCACGTCGACCAGCACGGCGCCGATGAGCACAGCGCCCGGCAGCATGTACTGCAGCGGCGTGGACAGCTGACCGAGGTTGAGCAGGGACACGCCGTAGGCGATTCCGCCGATGAGGAGCCCGCCGAGAATTCCGTGGACTGCCTTGCCCCGGCCGCCGAAGAGGCTGACCCCGCCGATGACGGCGGCGGCGACCGCATAGAGGATGAGCTGGCCGGGGTCTGCCGTGTTGGTGCTGTATTCACCGAAGAAGAAGGACCCGAGCAGGATGCCGCCGAGAGCGGCGATCGCCGAGCACAGCGCGAAGGACCAGGTGCGGATGGCGACGAGGCTGACGCCGGCGCGCCGGGCCGCCTCGGAATTGCCGCCGATGGCATAAACATAGCGGCCGAAACGGGTCCGCTGGAGCAGCACAGTCAGGACGCCGAGAACGACCAGGACGATCGGGATCACCCACGGAACGCCCTGGACCGAGACGATTCGGGTGCCGCGGTTGATGCTGCAGATCACCACGACCACGACCCCGACGATCGCCACCAGGGCGATCCTGATGGCGGTCACGCCGGCCGGAGGGGCCACCAGGCCCTGGCGCCGCCGCGCCGCCGCCCGCAGCCACAGGGCTACAGCCGCTGCCGCGACCACTACAGCCAGGGCCACCCAGCCCACGACAGGACTGAGCACCCCTTGGACCGTGTTGTAGATGACCCGCTGGTTGGCCGACGAGGAGTTGAGGTTCACGTTGCCGTCGGCCCCGCCGAGGGCCACGATGAGGACTCCGGAGAACAGCAGGAACCCGCCCAGGGTGACGACGAAGGACGGGATCTTGAGCCGGGCAACGAGCGTCCCCTGGAGTGCGCCGATCACGCCGCAGCCGACGAGCGCGGCGAGGACCGCCGCCCACCAGGGCCAGTCCGGCCCGGGCTGCTGGACCAGCTTGAAGGCGATCACCCCGCCGATCATCGCGACCGCGCCCACCGACAGGTCGATCTCGCCGA
The DNA here is from genome assembly GCA_049675875.1 of Streptosporangiaceae bacterium. Lineage (GTDB taxonomy): Bacteria > Actinomycetota > Actinomycetes > Streptosporangiales > Streptosporangiaceae > JAJYUU01. The sequence goes on along the minus strand of JBAUAR010000056.1, from coordinate 6,644 downwards.
GCAGCAGCACCAGGGTCTCAGCCATCGCGAGCACCATGTACACGGTGCTCAGCCCGAAGATGTAGACGAGGTTGCTCGGCCGCAGGAAGGCGTGCTCGGGTGTGATGGCTTCGAAGACGACCGCGACGATCACGATGGCCATTACCACGGGCAGCACGCCGCTGTTGCCACCGCGGATCTGCTGCCACCAGCCCCGGAGGTACTGACCTAGCGACTGGGCGAGGAGCTCCGGCGGCACGTCCGCCGCTGCGGCCTCAGGCGCGGCGGTGAGATCAACGGCCGTCCCGGTCGGGGCTTCGCCGGAATCGGTGGTCATGGAGATTTCCTGATCCAGGCCATGGGCTCAGCCCTCGCCGATGGCGGATGCGGTCGCCTCGAACGGCCGGCCGCTGAAGGTGCCCGTCGTCATGTACTCCACCACGCTCTGCCGGTCGAAGTCCGCCGTCGGCCCCTGGACCACCATCCGCCCCAGGTAAAGCACCGCGATCCGGTCTGCGACCTCGAAGACGTCGTTGAGGTTGTGGGAGATCACCATGACCGCGAGCCCGCGGTCGCGGAGCCGCTTGACCAGGTCCAGCACCATCCGGGTCTGTACCACCCCGAGAGCGGCGGTCGGCTCGTCGAGCAGCACCAGTTTGGAGTTCCACATCACGGCCTTGGCCACCGCGACCGCTTGCCGCTGACCTCCCGACAGCGAGGCCACCGGCTGCCGGATCGAGCGCACCGTGGTCACGCGCAGGGTGCTGAGGGTCTCGGCCGCCTGCTTCTCCATCGAGTCCTCATCCAGCAAGCCGCGGCGCAGCCGCTCTCGGCCGAGGAACATGTTCTGGACGATGTCGAGGTTGTCGGCCAGCGCCAGATCCTGGTAGACGGTCTCGATCCCCAGCGCGCCGGCGTCCCGGGTGCTGCGGATATGCACCGGGCGCCCCTCGAAGTAAATCTGCCCATGGTCCGGCTGGTGCGCGCCCGCGATGGTCCGGGTGAGCACCGACTTCCCGGCGCCGTTGTCCCCGCACAGGCCGGTTACCTGGCCCGCGGGCAGGTCCAGGTCCACCCCGTAGAGCGCCTGTACCGGTCCGAAGTGCTTGTCGATGCCCCGCAACTTGAGCAGGGGTTCCGCGCCGTCCCCGCTGCCCTTCGAGCCGCTCGGGGCCTCGGTTATCTCAGTCATGATGAAGACCCGTTGGTAGCCATGCCTCAGTCTGCGCTCCCGCCGTTCCGACATCGAGGGAATGAGAAGGAGCGTTCGAAGTGAACGCTCCTCCCCATCAACGTGCCCTAGATCAGCTGATCACTGGATGTGGTCGGCGGCGCAGAGGCTCGCACCCGCGATCGCGCAGATGGCCGTGGCGGTGTCGAAGCCGTCGTGGACCACGGTCGACTCCATGTTGGCCTTGGTCACCCACGTCGCGCCCAGCAGCGACGCCGGCTCGCTGACGCTCGAGTCAGCCGGGTCGGTGGTCGTCCCGTTCAGCAGCGCCGCAGGCACCTTGTCGCCGGCCAGCAGGATCGTGGCCACGGACACGGCGTCCTCGGCCTCCTTGTACACGGGCTTGTAGACAGAGCCGCACTGGTAGCCCTGCAGGATATACGCCATGCCCTGAGCCGTCGCGTCCTGGCCGGTGACCGGGATCGTGCCTGGCTTGGCCCCGTCCGCGATGAGGTCAGTAATAATCGCGTTGGCCATCCCGTCATTGGCCACGATCGTGGCGTTGATCTTCGGGTTAGCGGTGTACGCCTGCTGGAAGATCGTGCCGGCCTGAGTGTTGTTCCAGCCGGGGGCGAAGTTCTCGGCGACCAGCGTGCCGCCGCCCGAGCTGGTCTTCGCACCACCGCTGACGGTCTTGGCCGCCTGGCCGAAGACCACCTTGTTGTAACCGTCGGCGAAGGCGATGGCGTTGGGGTCGGTGTCCTCGCCGCCATTCATCACGTAGACCTGCGGGTTGCTGATCTTCTCGGACGAGAGGCAGGACAGGAAGCCCTGGCCGATGATCTCGCCGACCTTCTCGCCGTTGAAGCTGACGTAGTAGGTCTTGCTGCCCTGGAAGATGGCGCGGTCATAGGCGATCAGCGTCACGCCCTTGGACTGCGCTTCCTTGGCGATCGCCACTCCGGTCGGGCCATCGAGCGGGGTCACGATCAGGACCTTGGCGCCCAGGTTGATGTCCGCGGTGGCGTCGTTGAGCTGCGTCGCGTCGCTGCCCTGTGCGTTGTCGATCCGGAACTGCGACTGGGTGTACCCGGCGTCAGCAAAAGCGTCGGTCAGGTACGGCGCGTCAAAGTCGACCCAGCGAGTCGACGACGTGGTGTCCGGCAGGATCACGCCCACCTGCAGGCTGTTCGAACCCTTGGTCGCGAACTGCGTCAGCGACTTGAACGGGGACATCACCGACGCAACGTCCGTGGTGAAGGAGTTGATGCTCAGCCCCTTGGGAACCGTGTTCGAGCCGCCGCTTGACGACCCAGACCCTGAGCCCGACGATCCGCAAGCCGCGGCCGCCAGGCTAACAACTCCCGCCAGAGCCACCCAGCCCGCTCGCCGGAAGCCACTTTTCTTACTCAATCGCATCCCCCATGCCCCTTTCGCCCGGAGGCCCGAATTGAATCAACGTTGGGGAACCATACAGCACACAAGCCCACCCGAAAGTCTCATCCTCATAACGGAAAGCAGGCGTGGTCCGCGTCGTCAGCCAGCTACAGCGTGCGATTGCCGGGCTACTGCGGCGGAGTTGCGAGCAGCGCGGCTGGGTCGGACAACACCGCATCCATGGCGTGCAGGGCAGCACCGCGCGCAGCAGCGGTGAATCCGAAACCCGACACACCCAGGTCTGGCGGCGCGTCCCGGTGCCCGAGCATGCCCCTCATGAGCTCGCGTCGGGCCCGCGGCAGGATCCACTCTTCGAGGGCAACGAAGTAGCCACCGAGGATGATGACGCTGGGATCGAAGATGTTGCCGAGCATCGCCGCGCCCACGCCGACATCTCTGCCCAGCCGGTCAATCGCGTCGAGCGCGTGCCCGTTGCCCTCTCGACCTCGGCTGACGAGGGCTTCGACCATCGTGCGGGGATGCATACCCGCGGGCGTGCTGATGCCCGCGGACCGCAGCACCGCCGACAGCCCGATCAGCGCCTCCCAGCAGCCGCGCCGACCGCAGTGGCATCGCGGGCCGGCCGGGTCAACGCGCATGTGGCCGATCTCGCCGCCGAAGCCTCGACTGCCCAGCAGCGGTCGGCCACCGGCGATAATCCCGCCGCCGATGCCGACCTCGCCGGTGACATAGATGAGGTCCGCGGTACCGGCCCAGGCGCCTGTTCGGAATTCGGCCAGCGCAGCGAAGTTCGCATCGTTGCCAACTCCCACCGGGGCCCCGTTCAAGCGGAGACCGTGACGCAGCGCCGCCCCGAATGAGTAGTCTCGCCACTCAAGGTTCGGCGCTTCAATAACGACTCCGTCGCGGATGTCCACCAGTCCGGCGATTGCGGCTGCGACTCCGACAATGACTGGCTCGCGATCGTGCCGGCCTTTACGGACCCGACGAGTTGCCCGGTGGCAGAGGTCGATCGCGGCACGAACGCTGCCGTCCGGGCCAGCGCTCACAGAGTCGAAGGCGCATTCATCTCTCAGGACCTCACGCCCGCCAAGATCTGTCACCAAGATCGCGATATAGTCGACGTTCACTTCGAGACCGATCGCAAGAACGTGGCGGCCGTCGATATCGAGCGGCGTACCCGGTCGCCCAACCCGCCGCGACGAGCTGACGGCGCCCTCCCGTACCAGGCCGAGTTCAATAAGCTCCGCGACAAGACGCGTGACGGTCGCGCGGGTCAGCCCCGTGCCGGCGGCGAGATCCGCGCGAGACAGACCCGGGGTCAGGGCCAGCAGCCGCAGGGTGAGCTCGAGGTTGGTGCGCCGGATGGCCGTATGGTCGGCGCGAGCGGGCAGGGTGGGCGTACGGGGTTCTGTCACCCGCGCCTCCCTCCTTCTCGCCATCGCGCCGCACCGGCTGGCAGTTCCGTATGACGCCCTGAGTTTGTTCAGTTCGGAAACTATGTCACGCGCCCGCAAGTGCCGGACAGAACGTCTTCGGTGCAAGGCGCCTGATCGGCGGGCCGACCCGGCCGGGCGGGCACGCCGAGATGGGCAGTCGAGATCCGGCCGGCCCGGACCGGTCGCGTCCCAGCGGAGGCCTGTCCGTGGCCGGCGCCGGATGGACCACCTCCGGGAGTCGTTGACTCCCCTGCCGAAACCTCTGTAGGGTCCGTTACACCTCAGTTTGTTGAGGACCTAAACAAACCCTGCGGAGGCAGTACCTCGGAAGGAGGACCGGCAGCCCGTGATCACTGTGATCGGCGAGGCAATGGTGAAGCTCGTGCCTGCACCGGGTTCCAGCCTGATGCATGCATCACCGGGCGGCAGTGCATTCACCACCGCGATCCAGGCCGCCCGACTTGGCTACCCGACCGCGCTGATGGCTCGGCTATCGCGTGACTCGATGGGCCAGTTCCTGCGAACGCATGCCGCGAGTAACGGTCTGGACGTCAGCGCATCGCCCGAGGCCGACGAGCCGACCATGATTGCCATCGTCTCTGCCGATGCAGACGCGGACTGTCCGGACAGTCTTTATTTCCGCCAGACAGCGAGCTGGCAGTGGACCGCGGCAGAACTGGGCTGGATCCCGGCCGACACCACGGTCCTTAATCTCGACGTGCTCGACTGCTGTGTGCTGCCCGGATCTACCTGGGTTCTCCGGGCCGCTGCGCGGCAGCGCTGTCGGGGCGCGAGCGTGTGCCTCAACGTGACCGTGCGGTCCGCGGTGATGGGCTCGCCGACACGCGGCCGGTTGCTGATCGACCGGCCCGTTAAGGCAGCTGATCTGGTAACGGCAAGCCTGGAGGACATCTCGTGGCTGTACCCGGGCCGCGGAGCGGAGGCGGTCGCGCGGCTCTGGCTGGCCGAGGGACCCGAGCTCGTCGTGATTACCTGCGGCTCGGATGGTCTGGTTGCCGTCCGGAAGTCCGGGACCGTCGTCCACCGGGCGACAGGGCTGCAGCCCGCCTCGATGACCGGATTCCGCACCGCATTCACCGGCGCCCTGCTGGGTGGGCTGCATGAGCTGAGCGACGCGGGTGCCAGCTGCGCGGCTCTCAGCACGAGCGAGCTTGTCTCGGTACTGGACACGGCGACCGCTGCAGCCAGCCGGAGCGATACCAGTTATCTCACCCTGGCGACGGCAGCTGAGCTCCGCTAACGGCTGCCACCGCCGAGCTGAGCAGAACGATGACCATCGATGTCCGCGAACCACGCTCCGCCGCTGCAGCGGTGCCCACCTGACCGTTAGGCCACACGGCATGCTCGGAGGCGCCGGATGCTGGTTGCGGGGATAGATTCCTCGACACAGTCCACCAAGGTGGTGCTGTGCGACGCCGCCGACGGCACGGTAGTCGGTGCTGGCAGCGCGCCGCACCCGGCCGGCACCGAGGTTGACCCGCGGGCATGGTGGGACGCGCTGCGCTCGGCCGGCGACGGCCTGCTGAGCCGGGCTGCTGCCGTCGCGGTCGCGGGCCAGCAGCACGGCTCGGTGGTCCTGGACCATGACGGCTGGGTGGTCCGCCCGGCCCTGCTGTGGAACGACATGCGGTCGGCCGCGGCCGCTGCGGACCTCGTCCAGGAGTTCGGCGGGCCGCGCTGGTGGGCCGATACCACCGGGAGTGTGCCCACGGCGTCGTTCACCGTCACCAAGCTGCGCTGGCTGGCGGAGCACGAGCCGGAGAATGCCGCGCGGGTTGCCCGGGTGCTGCTGCCGCACGACTGGCTGACCATGCAGCTCGGCGCCGCCGAGCCGGTCACCGACCGCGGCGACGCGTCCGGGACGGGGTACCTCGCAACGGCGAAAGGCGAGTGGCTGCCCGAGGTGGCCGCTGCGGCGCTGGGCCACGAGCCAGCGCTGCCGCGGGTGGCGGCACCAGCAGAAGTGGTCGGGCACACACCCGGTGGCGCCGCACTCGCGCCGGGCACCGGCGACAACATGGCTGCGGCGCTTGGCCTGGGGTTGGCACCCGGCGAGGTAGCGGTATCTGTGGGCACCTCGGGCACGGCATTCGCGGTGGCGGACATCGCGGCTGCCGACCCTTCCGGCGCGGTGGCTGGCTTCGCCGACGCGACCGGCCGCTTCCTGCCCCTGGTGTGCACGGTCAACGCGGGGCTGGTGCTGGCCGCCGCAGCCGCCATGACCGGAACGGATCTGGCCGGGCTGGCGGCGCGGGCGCTAGCCGCCGAGTCGGGCGCGTCCGGCGTTACCCTGCTGCCCTACTTCGACGGAGAGCGGACGCCCAACCTGCCGCTGGCCGCGGGCGTGATCACCGGCCTGACGACCGCGAACGGAACAGCGGAGAACCTCGCGCGGGCCGCGGTTGAGAGCGTGCTCTGCTCGCTGGCTGAGGCGGTGGAGCTGCTCGGGGTCGAGCCGCGCCGGATCCTGCTCATCGGCGGCGGAGCGCGCTCGGACGCGGTCTGCGCGCTGGCGCCGGGCATCTTCCAGGCGGACGTCGAGGTGCCAGAGCCGCGGGAATACGTCGCGCTCGGCGCCGCGCGGCAGGCCGCGTGGGTACTGACCGGCGCGCCGCAGCCACCAGACTGGCCGCGGC
>JBAUAR010000055.1:0-5792 GCA_049675875.1 Streptosporangiaceae bacterium | reverse complement strand
GCGCAGCTCCGCCTGCGCCCGCGATAGCCAGCCACGGCCGTCGACGCCGAGGCCCGCCTTGCGCGCGCTGGCAGCGCCGCGCCCGGCCGTGGCGGCCAGCGTTTCCGCGGCATCGATCAGCTCATCGACTGGCTGGCCGGCTGCCCGGGCCAGCCTGGCCTGGTCGGCGAGCGCCCCGACGCCGATCGCCGCGGGGCGGATCAGCTGCGCAGTGTCCGTGCCACCCGCCCAGGCCGTTGCCGCCTCGATCGTCGCGTGCGTGGCGGTCACCGCGCCGGCCAGATCGCCGGCCCAGTAGGCGTCCTCAGCGAACAGGCCGGTGGCGATGTAGCGCGTCATCTGATCGGAGGCCAGGTACGGTTCCAGCCATGCCCGCCGCTCGGCGACCCGGTCGCCACCCGTCGCCACGTCCGTGAACAGCGCCATCGCCGAAAGCCGTGCCTCCGCGACGTTGGTGACCCGGACCGGGAACTCGTCCGCGAGATCCCGGGCGTGCTCCCAGCTGCCGTCGGCCACATGCGCCAGATAGTGCAGGTATCGCAGGTCCAGCCCGGACGGCGCCAGGCTCAGCCCGGCACGGGCGGCCCGCTCGACGCCTACGTGCGCGGCCGCCGCCGCGCCTGCCAGGTCACCCGACTCCAGCCGCAGCCGCGCCAGGAAGTTCCGGACCCGCAGGTCGACGCCCGGCATGTCGGTGTCACCCACCAGGTCGAGCGCCTTGACGAGCAGCGCCTCGGCCTCGTCCGGCCTGCCCGCGCGCTCGGCCACCGCGCTGAGCGTCGCGAGCGCGTCCGCTTGCAGCCACGGCGCGTTCGCGGCCGCCGCCGCCGCGTCCGCTTCGCCCGCCCGGGTTCCCGCGCTGCCTGGGTCGGCCAGGCTCAGTAGCGTCCTGGCGTGCGTGGCCAGCGCGGCGGCCCGCTCGGCGGACGGCGGGTCCGGCGGCAGTACGTCGACCGCGGCGCTGGCGACCGCCACCGCCTCGGCATCGGCGTCAATATCCAGCAGGAAGAAGCTGAGCCGCTCCATGACACGGGTCAGCAGCCTCGGGTCGGTGTCCGGATCCTGCCGTAGCTCGGTCATCAGCCGTCGCAGCCGGGTGACGGCCACGTCGACCAGGCCGGCATCGGCTGCGCTCAGCGCCGATCTGTAGGCGAGCCGACCGCGGGAAAGACCGCTCAGCCCGGTGGGGTCGTCAACTCGCTCCCACAGCGACAGCGCCTGGTCAAAGTGCCGGTGCGCGTCCGCGGGTGCCGCCAGCCGCCACGCCTCGAGCCCGGCCTGAACAGACGCGGCAAAGGCGCCGGGAATGTCGTGACTGGCCAGGCAGTGTCCGGCGAGCTCAGCGGCGGTTCCCTCGCCCGCCCGCTCGGTCATAAGCTCGGCCAGGCGCGCATGCAGCCGGGTGCGCTCCTGCGGCAGCAGGTCGTTGTAGATCGCCTCTCGCAGTAGTGCGTGCCGGAACGCCAGGCCCGCCCCACCGTCCGGCACGAGCAGCTGCCGCGTCACGGCTTCCCGCACCGCGCCCTCGTAGTCGGCCGGCGCCAGTCCCGAGGCGTCCATCACCAGGTCGTCGTGGATCCGGCGGCCCGCGACTGCGGCGGCGCGCAGGACCTGCTGCGCGTGCGCCCCCAGCCCCGCCAGCCGCGCCACCAGCAGGTCGGCAAGGCCGGCTGGCAACTCGCGGCCCGAAGCGGACGCAGCCAGCAACTCCTCGGCGTAGTAGGCGTTGCCCTCCGCCCGGCGGATCAGCGCGTCGATGCCAACCGCGTCCAGCCGGCCTTCCGAGAGCTGCGTCAGATGCTGAGCCATGGCCACCGGGTCCAGCGGTCCGACGCCGATAACCGTCACGGTCGGCAGCCGCTGCAGCTCGCCCAGCACAGGGCGCAGCGGGTGGCCGCGGTGCATGTCGTCGGTCCGGTAGGAGAGCACCAGCGCGACCCGCTCGCTGCGCAGCACGCGGCTGAGGAAGGTGACCAGATCGCGGGTCGAACGATCGGCCCAGTGCAGGTCCTCCAGCACCAGCAGCACGGGGCTGGCGGCGGCAAGCTCGGTGAGCATGCCGAGAACCGCTCCGAAGAGCTGCTGCTGCGCTACTCCCGGCAGATCGCCGGCTGGCCTGGTGATCTCCTGGTCGGGCAGCAGCCGGGCGAGCACGGGCCGCGACGCCACAGCGTCGGCCAGCGGCCCGCGAGCGGCGCCCCGCACCGCGTCGGCCAGCGGCAGGTAGGGCACCGTATCGGCCAGCTCGGCGCACCGGCCGGACAAGACGGCAAACCCGCGGCCGGCCGCGTGGGCCGCGAGCTCGCTGATCAGCCGGGTCTTGCCGACTCCCGCGTCGCCGCTGACCAGCATGACGACTGGCTGACCCGCCTCGGCATCGCCGAGTAGCTCGCGCATCCGGCCCAGCTCAGCCGCCCGGCCCACGAACGAGCCGTCGGCGCCGGCGCGAACGGGTTCTGACACATGTCAATTATCGCGGCTGGGTCGGACAGCAAGCGCACTCAGCGGGACGCCGCGGGTCAGGACGTCGTGTCCGCGATGAGCACGGAGCACGGAGCGTGATGGGCGACCGAGTTTGGCACGCTGCCGAGCACTCGGCGCACGCCGATCATGCCTTTGTTGCCAACGACAATCAGGTCGGCCCCGATCTCCTCGGCCACGTCGCAGATGGCGTCCGCGGCATCCCCGCTCCGGGCGTAGATGTGCGCCTCGATCCCGGCGGAGCGCGCCCGCGAGGCGTGGTCAGCCAGCACCGTCTCGGCGAGATCGCCAGAGTCGATCTGCTCCTGCTCGCCACCTGCGGCGCTGAACTGCTGCGGCCGGTAGGCAGAGACGATATGGAGTCGGCCTCCGGTCAGCTTGACCAGCTCGATGGCCTGCCGGACTGCCTCGGTCGCAGTGGCTGACTGATCTGCACCCACGACAACGGTCTCGAACACGGCAGCTCCCCTGCGTCCGGATGTGCCTTCCCTTGCGCGGCACTATAGCCGGTATGTCGCGCCAGCCGGGGGTAAGACCGGCCGCGCCGCGCGGAACGCGCGCGGCCGTCACGCGTAGACGGCGAGCCGCTTGCGCAGCAGCCCCCGCGCGCGGTGCAGCCGTGACATGACGGTCCCGATCGGCACGCTGAGCATCTCGGCGATGTCCCGGTACGGGTAACCCTCGACATCGGCCAGGTAGATAGTCGCCCGGTAACACTCCGGCAGTTCCGCGAGCGCCATCCTGACGTCGGAATAAGCGAACTGGCCCAGTACAGCGTCCTCAGCCGATGGTGCGGTCCGCGCAGGCGCCGAGGCCGTGTCGATCGCCGCGGTGATCAGCGACTCGAACTCCGGGCTCAGCACCTGGGCCGGCTCACGCTGTCGCTTGCGGTACCCGCTAACGAACGTGTTCGCCAGGATACGGAACAGCCACGCCCGCGAGTTGGTGCCGGGGGTGAAGTGACGCAGCCCGGCGTAGGCCCGGGTCATGCTCTCCTGCACCAGGTCCTCCGCGTCGCTGCGATTCCTGGTCATGCGCAGTGCCGCCGGGTACAGAGCCTTCTCGTGCCGGGCCAGCTCAGTCTGAAAGACCTGGTGGTCCCGCAGCGCGTGGGCGCTCGTGGACATGAGTGCTGCCGCCTCCCTCTGAGGCGACGGCTGTCGCCGACCCTGCACACACCAGCCGCGCACGGGTCAGGGGGCGCGGGCACGGGGGGTGCCCCACTCTGATCGTCAGGTCAAGCCGGGCGTCGCTCTTCGGGGGTCAGCGCGTCGCCATCGCTTAAGCGTGAACTCCAAGTATTTAAGTCGCTACTCACTGTCATGTCAACATCAGCCACTTCAGTCACACCTGACCAGCCAGGCGCAGCTTTCCCTGCGCTGACGATGCCAGCAGTGAATTGGCCGGGCTCAGCCAGTCGCGTTCAGCCAGCGCACGGGCGCGCCGTCACCCGCGCGCCGGAATGGCTCTAGCTCCGCGTCCCAGGGATCACCGAGGAGCAGGGCCAGCTCGTCCTCCAGCGAGCCGCTGAGGGCGGGGTGCCGCGGGCCATGCAACTCCCGCAGCCCGCCGAGCCGGGCGTTGCCGGTGGGGGTGGCCGCTCGGGCGGAGGCCGCGAGCTCCATGGCTGCTCGCAGCCGGTTTTCCGAGATCATGACGTCACCGTTGGCCGCGACCACACCGCAGAACGTGCCCAGCGCCGGGGTGTGGCTGTAGCGAACCGCGTCGCAGCCCTGGCTAGCGTCCTCGGTTACCTCGAATCTCACGAGGTTCCAGCTGGCCAGCGCCGAGGTGATCGCCCCAGCGGCACCGGGCGTGCCCTGCCAGGTCAGCTCCGCACGAACTGAGCCGGGCGCGGCGGGCTGATCGATCCAGGGCATGCTGACAGGCACGCCAAGAGCCCCGGCCACCGCCCACTCAATGTGCGGGCACAGCGCCGGGGGCGCACTATGCACGTGCAGCACGCCACGTATGGACACCCAGACCTCCCAGCAGCAGACGAGATACGTCTTCCCCTACGACCTCGTCGGCCGCTAGCCCCGGCCTGGCGGTATACCGCGACTCATTGTGCCCTACGGCCTGCTCGTAAGCCAGCACCCCGCCCGTGCCGCGTCGCGACTCTCCGTTTCCGGCCGTGGCCGTGGTGTGATGAAGGGGTGACATCCGCGGTGCGCGGGCCGACGCCGCTGACCGGCCGGGACGGCACCGCGCTGCCGTTCATCGCGGAGATGTACGGGCTGCAGGTCGATCAGCTCGCGGCGTTACTCGGCGTGACCTACCGGTCCGCCGGAGCGCTCGTCAGCCGCTGGGTTGGCTACGGCGTGGCCAGTACCGCCGTCCTCAGCCCGGGGCCGCCCTGGGTGTGGCTCACCAGGGCCGGTTTGCGCGCAGTCGGCGTCCGGTACCCCGCGGCGCCCCCGGCGCTGGCCCGGCTGGCGCACATCCGGGCGGTGACTGGGGTGCGGCTGGCGCTCGAGTCGGCCATCAGCTACCGGGACGGCGGCGCGCACTGGCGCAGCGAGCGGCATCTGCGGGCCCGGCTCGGCGGCCGGATTCGCGCTGCCGAGCACCTGCCCGACGCGGAGGTGCACTGGCCAGATTCTCCCGCCACCGGGAAGCCGCCGGCCTGGGCGGGCGAGTGCTGGGCCATCGAGGCCGAGCTCACACCCAAGACGGCCGTGCGCACGACCGCGATCATGCGCGAGCTGCTCGGCCGCACCGGGGACTACGGCTGCGCGGCCGCAGAGGCGCGAGTGCCGGGGCAGCCGGCCCGGCACGCCAGGGTGCTGTACCTGTGCTCGCCCGCTGCGACCGGCACTGTGACCAAGGCCCGGACCGCGCTCGGCAGCCTCGGAGCCCGGATAGAGATCCGGCCCCTGCCCGCCACCGCCTACCTGGCAGCTGCCCGATGAGCGGGCCGAGGCGGCGGCCGGTGACCATCAGTGTCATCAGGTTCGCCGCCGCTGGCACCGCTGCAGTGGCGACGGCGCTGATCGCGGTCGTGTTCCTGCCGGTCACCCTCGTCGCCGCCGTCGCGATAACCGTGGCCTGGCGACAGGGCTGGCGGCCAGCGCGGCTGTACCGGTCCGCCGCCTGGTGCCTGCCCATGGTCACTGTCTGGCTGCTGGCGATCGCCCTGACCCGGCACTCGCTGTGGCCAGCGGCCGACGCCACGCGCCTGGCCTGGCTCGCCCTCTGGCACCACAGCGGCTACCTCCGGGCTGCCGTGACGATCGCGCCGGTCGCCATCCCCGTCGGCCTGGTCGCCGGCGGCTGGGCGTGGTCACGCCGCGTCGCGGCGATGGCCGCCC
>JBAUAR010000054.1:0-5425 GCA_049675875.1 Streptosporangiaceae bacterium | reverse complement strand
GTGCCGGAGCCGGATGCGCTCGGGCCGGCGATCGAGCTGGCGATGGCGGAGGCCGCCGCGGCGTTCGGCGACGCGCGTCTGTACCTGGAGCGGTACCTGCCCGCCGGCCGGCACGTGGAGGTGCAGTTGCTCGGCGACGGCGAGCGCGTCGTGCATCTCGGCGATCGGGACTGCTCGGTTCAGCGGCGGTACCAGAAGCTTGTGGAAGAGGCGCCCGCGCCGCTGCTCGACGAGGACCTGCGGGCCGCGATTCACCGCGCCGCGGTCGCATTCGGCGCGCACCTGCGCTATCGCGGTCTCGGCACCGTGGAGTTCCTGGTCGAGCCGGCCCGGCGCGCCTTCTGCTTCCTGGAGATGAACGCCCGAATCCAGGTCGAGCATCCGGTCACCGAGGCCGTCACCGGGCTCGACCTGGTCGCCGAGCAGATCTGGGTCGCCGAGGGTAACCCGCTGCGGCTCGCCCAGCGGGACGTGACCGTTACCGGGCACGCGATCGAATGCCGGATCAACGCCGAGGACTGGGCCGATGGCTTCCGGCCGAGCCCGGGAACCGTGACCGCGGCGGCGTTCCCGGCCGGGCCGGGGATCCGGGTGGACACGCACGTCCAGGCGGGCGCGGCCGTGCCGCCGTGGTACGACTCGCTGCTCGCCAAGCTGATCGTCAGCGGGGCGGACCGGACCGCGGCGCTCGCCGGACTGCGGGCGGCGCTGACCCGATGCGAGATCGCCGGGGTGGCAACTACGCTCGGCTTGCACGAGCGGATCACCGCTGCACCGGAGTTCGCTGCCGGCGGCGTGGACACGGCCTTCCTTGACCGGATGCTGCAGCCTGAGCCCGCTGGCGCCCGGCGTGGCTGAGATCCGGCTCGTCGACGTCTCGCTGCGCGATGGCAACCAGAGTCTGTGGGGAGCCACCGGCCTGCGCACCAACCACATCCTGCAGATAGCGCCGGTACTGGACCGGACCGGCTTCCACGCCCTGGACTTCACCTCGAGCACGCACATGGGCGTGGCGGTGCGCACCCACCGTGAGGACCCGTGGGAGCGCATCCGGCTGACGCACGCCGCGGCGCCGCACACGCCGCTGCAGTTCATCGGCTCCGGGCTGCGGTTCATCTCCTGGGAGCCGGTGCATCCGGACCTGATCAGGCTCGCCTACCGGCGGCTGGTCGTGGCCGGGATGGAACGGTTCGTCGTGCTCGACCCCATGCACGACATGGCGGCGATGCTGCGGTCCGCCCGCGATATCCGGGTGGCCGGCGGCACCGAGATCATCGGTGCGCTGACGTACACCATCAGCGCCGTGCACGACGACGAGTTCTACGCCGCCCTCGCCGCCCAGATGGCGGCGTCGCCGGACTTCGACCGCGTGTATGTCAAGGACCCGGCCGGGCTGCTGACCCCGGAGCGGGCCCGAAGCCTGTTCCCAGCGGTGCGGGCCCAGCTTGGCGGGCTGCCACTCGAGCTGCACTCGCACTGCACGATCGGGTTGTCGCCGCTGACCTACCTCACCGCCGCCGAGCTCGGGGTCGACGTCCTCCAGGTGGCCTGCGGTCCGCTGGCCAACGGCACCTCGCTGCCGAACGCCGAGCGCGTTGTGGCCAACCTGCGGGAGCTCGGCCATACCGTGGAGGTCGACGACCGGCTGCTCGCCGCCGCCGCGGCCTACTTCGGCCGGCTCGCGGCGGCCGAAGGCCTGCCGGCTGGCGTCCCGCAGGAGTACGACGCATCGTTCCTGCGACACCAGATGGCAGGCGGGGTGGTGACGACACTGCGCCGCCAGCTCGCCGAGCTTGGCTTGTCGGACCGGTTCGACGCGGTCATGGCGGAGGTCAGCCAGGTTCGCGCCGAGCTGGGCTACCCGATCATGGTCACGCCGTTCCCGCAGATGGTCTGCGGTCAGGCACTGTGCAACGTGCTCGGCTCCGAGCGATACGGCAACGTGCCCGACCAGACCATCATGTACGTGCTCGGCACGTTCGGCCGGCCAACCGCACCGGTTGACCCGGACGTAGCCGATCGCATCCTGTCGAGGCCGCGGGCCAGCCAGCTGCGCGTGCAGCCGCCGCCAGCCTCGCCCGAGGAACTGCGGCGGCAGCTGCCACGCGGCATTTCCGACGACGAACTGCTGCTGCGGGCCACGATGCCGGCCGGGGAAGTGGACGCGATGGTTGCGGCCGGCCCCGCACCACGGCGCTATAACCCCGAGCTCAAGCCCGTCCTCGACCTGCTCAGCGGGCTCGCGGCGCGACCGCCGGTGGCCAGGCTCCGGGTCGACAAGCCAGGGTTCCGGCTGGAGCTGCATGCCGAGCCAGACGAGGCACCGCGTGGCCAATGACCCCGTTCCCGTCCCGGTGGACCGGTTGCGTGCTGCCCGCGGTTTCGTCTTCGACCTGGACGGGACGCTTGTCCTCGGGGACCGCAACAACCAGGGCCTGGCCCCGCTGCCCGGCGCGGTGGAACTCACCAGGTGGGTCGCCCAGCGGGGGCTGCCGTTCGCCGTGCTGACCAACGGGACGACTAAGACGCCCCAGCAGCTGGCGCTGGCGCTGCGCGCCATCGGCTTCGCGCTGCCCGACGACGCCGTGCTGACGCCTGCCAGTTGCGCGGCCGCGGTGTTCGCCCGGCGCGGCCACCAGCGGGTGCTGGTGCTCGGCGGCGACGGCGTGGCGGAGCCGCTGCGAGCAGCTGGTCTCGAAGTCGTCCTCCCGGACCGGCGGCCGCAGCCGGTCGACGCGGTGCTAGCCGGCTGGTACCCGGGGTTTACGCTGCCCGCGCTGGAGGCGGCATGTCACGCGGTGTGGGCGGGCGCCCGGCTGTACAGCTGCTCGCAGTCATTGTTTTTCGCCACCGCCGACGGCCGCGCGATCGGCACCTCCCGCGCGATTTCCGCGATGATCGCCAGCCTGACCGGCGCCAGGACGCAGCTGGTTGGCAAGCCCTCGCGAGCGGCGCTGAGCACGGCGGCCAGCCGGCTCGGGGTGCCTGCGTCGGCGCTGGTGGTGGTGGGCGACGATCCGGAGCTCGAGGTACCGATGGCACACCGCGGTCGGGCACTGGCAGTCGCGGTGTCGTCCGGGCTCGGGGGCCCGGCCTCGTACCGGCATCTGACGCCGGAGCGCCGGCCGCACCTGCACGTGTCCGGCGTGGACGAACTGCTGTCGGTCTGCCGCACCGCGGCCAGCTGACGTGGATCAGCGGAACGGCACCGAGCGCCTGCTCGGCGTCCCCGGCTAAAGGAGGAAAAGATGCGCGCGGTCGGCATTACCTCGTTCGGCGGTCCCGACGTCCTGCACATTGTCGATCTGCCGATGCCCGAGCCCGGTGACGGCGAGGTACGGATCAAGGTCGCGGCGGCGACGGTGAACCCTAGCGACACCGCCATGCGCGCCGGGGTGTTCGGTCCGCCGCCACACGGCGAGGGACCGCCGTACGTGGCGGGCTGGGAGCTGGCCGGGATCGTGGACGCCGCCGGGCCCGGTGCCCGCTGGCAGCCGGGCGAGCGGGTGTTCGCGATCGTCGTCCCCTACGCCACGGGCCGCGGGGCGCAGGCGGAGTACGTGGCTGTGACAGGTGACTCGGTGGCGCACGTGCCGGCAGGCGTCGATCTCGCCGAGGCGGCGACGCTGCCCATGAACGGTCTCACCGCGCGGCTGGCGCTGGACAAGCTGGCGCTGCAGCCGGGCCAGACGATCGCCGTCACGGGCGGGGCCGGCGCGGTCGGCGGCTATGTCATGCAGCTCGCAGCGGCCGAGGGCCTGCGGGTGATCGGCGACGCGAGCCCGGCTGACATCGAGCTAGTGCAAAGCCTGGGTGCGGACACTGTCGTCGCGCGGGGGCCGGATATGGCGGCGGCGATCCGCAGCGTGGTGCCGGGGGGAGTAGACGCAGTCGTGGACGCCGCGCTCATCGGCCCGCCGGTGCTGGCCGCGATCCGGGACGGCGGCCAGCTGATCGCGGTCCGGCCGTTCCCCGGCGAGAGCCAGCGGGGCATCACCATCACGCTGGTCCTGGTGACCGAGTATGCGCACGACGCAACGAGGCTGGCGGACCTAGCCAGGCTCGCCGCCGACGGCACGCTCACCCTGCGGGTGGCGCGGGAGATCCCCGCGGCGGACGCGGCGCAGGCACACCGGCAGCTCGAAGCGGGTGGTACGCGCGGCCGGCTGGTGCTGACGTTCTGACGCATTAGACCGGGTAGGGGTCGCCGGTGGTGATGTAGCGGCGGCCGTTGGGCAACCGCCAGGTCATGACGCCTGGCTGATCCTGGGCGACGTGCCAGCCGGGCGCTTGCTTACATCGGTGGTGATGTCGGCAGCCAGGCGCCGTGTTGCATTCACAGGTAATCCCGCCGATCTCGAACGGCACCGTATGGTCGATGTCGCTGCGGGCGGCTGGTCGGCGGCAGCCGGGAGCGAAGCAGGTCCGCTGCCGTATCTCGACGAGGTGGCGCAGCGCTGCGGGCGGCGTATAGCTGGCTGACTGGCGGGAGTGCCCGCAAGGCGCGGTCTCCAGGTACCGAAGCCGATCACGCAGTCCGGCGGCCCAGCGGACGGCCGGGCCACCGGGCTCGGGACCCTGGCCGCGGCGGGCGCAGGCATGCGCAACGGCGCGGCCGTCGGGACCGGTGAGGGTCAGGCACCACCGCGCGCTGTAGCCGAAGCGGACGGCCAGGTCCCGGCCGGTGGCCGCGTCGATGCTGCCGTGCCCGCCGACTTCACCGGGGCTGTCCGACAGCCCGGCGAATGCCGACAGCGGCATGGTCAGGTTGATGGTGCCGCCGGGATGGTCGCTGACGCGATGGTCGCTCGCGAAGTAGTCGCTCGCGGGGGAGGCGTCGTCGGCATCGGCGGCCGACAGCATCGTGGTGAGATCGCGTCCGCTCAGGCGGGTCAGGTAGGCAGCGGCCCGCAGCTCGGCCAGGGTGCCGGGCGCGCCGTGGCCGCGCAGCCAGCGCGCGTCGGATGTCAGCTGTGCGTCGGCGGCGATCGCGTCCGCAGGCCGCAGCTCACGGCCGGCCAGAACCGTGTTACCAGACGGCTCGTGCCAGACCTCGACCCTGGTGTCGTTGCGCCCCGCCTTCTTGCGCCGCTCGGCGGCCTGTGGGTCGGCGGCCAGGATCTGCCGGGCCAGCGCGGCGCGCAGCTCCGCAGTCGTCTGCTCGCCGGCCTCGCGCAGCAACCGGGACGCGATGTCGCTGGCCCGCTCATCGGTCAGGACCGCGAGCTCGCCAACCAGCAGGCATGCCCTGGCCCAGTCGATCTTCCCGGCAGCCAGCGCGGCGGCCACCTCCGGCAGCCGGTCCAGGCCCGCTGACTGTCCGAGCAGCCGGCCTGCCGACAGGCTGGTCAGCCGCAGCGCCATCGCGACCTCATCGGTGATGTGGTCGGCCAGCCGTGACCAGCCCGGCCGGCTGGACTGCGCC
>JBAUAR010000053.1:0-11977 GCA_049675875.1 Streptosporangiaceae bacterium | reverse complement strand
CCAGGCTGACTCCCAGCCGCCGCCTTGTCCACCCCCCGGCCCATACGGGCGATCAGCGGCCGCCGACCGCCACCTCGGCGCCCAGTTTCATCACAGCGGGCGGGCCGCAGGCCCAGGGAATCTAATTGAGCTAAGTCGGGTCCTGGATACAAACGTCCGGCGCGTGCTCGCGCGCCTGGTGACCGCGCCGTCAGGTCGGCGCACGCGCCCACCGCGGCGGGGCGACCGGCAGTGCCGCGGTCGGCTGCTCGTTACCTCCGGCTGCCTATAAAGGCCGCTGGCCTGGTCGCCCCGGCCTAGCGAAGCACCGGGCCGGTCTGGCAGGCAGACCGGCCCGGTGCTCGTGGATCGCAGCTCAGCTCGCGGTCAGTCCGACGCGCTGGTCGTGGCCGTAGCCCCGCTGGTCCCGGCCTTGGTCTCGACTTCCACCGGCGGAGCATCGGGAACCTCGGACGGCTTCTGTACACCCGTGAAGGTGAACGTGGCGTCCTCGCCGCTGCCCTCCGCATCGACGATCACGATCTGACCCGCCTTCAGCTCGCTGAAGAGGATCTTCTCCGACAGGTGATCCTCGATCTCCCGCTGGATCGTCCGGCGCAGGGGCCGGGCTCCGAGTACAGGGTCGTAGCCCTTCTCCGCCAGCAGCTTCTTCGCCGCCGGCCGGATCTCGATGCCCATGTCGCGATCCCGCAGCCGCTCGTCCACCTTGCCGACCATCAGGTCGACGATCTCGAAGATCTCTTCCTGGCTCAGCTGGTGGAACACGATGACGTCGTCGACACGGTTGAGGAACTCAGGCCGGAAGTGCTGCTTCAGCTCCTCCCCGACCCTGGCCTTCATCCGCTCGTACGAGCCGCGGGACTCCGATGCGGTGCCGAAACCAACCGTGACTCCCTTGGAGATGTCCTTCGTGCCCAGGTTGGTTGTCATGATGATGACGGTGTTCTTGAAATCGACGACCCGCCCCTGCGCGTCGGTCAGCCGACCATCCTCCAGGATCTGCAGCAGCGAGTTGAAGATGTCACCGTGTGCCTTCTCGATCTCGTCGAATAGCACCACCGAGAACGGCCTGCGGCGCACCTTCTCGGTAAGCTGCCCGCCTTCCTCGTAACCGACGTAGCCGGGCGGCGAGCCGAACAACCGCGAGACCGTGTGCTTCTCCATGTACTCGCTCATGTCCAGCTGGATAAGCGAGTCCTCGTCGCCGAACAGGAACTCGGCCAGCGTCCGCGACAGCTCCGTCTTGCCGACGCCGGAAGGCCCGGCGAAGATGAACGATCCGCCCGGCCGCTTGGGATCCTTCAGGCCGGCCCTGGTCCGCCTGATGGCCTGAGACAGCGCCTTGATGGCGTCGTTCTGGCCGATGACGCGGCGATGCAGCTCGTCTTCCATCCGGAGCAGCCGCTGCGACTCCTCCTCGGTGAGCTTGAACACCGGGATACCGGTAGCAGTCGCGAGCACCTCGGCGATGAGCTCCTCGTTCACCTCGGCCGGCGTGTCCATGTCGCCGGCCTTCCACTCCTTCTCCCTGGCGTCCTTCTTGTCGATCAGCTGCTTCTCCTTGTCCCGGAGCGAAGCGGCCTTCTCGAAGTCCTGGGAGTCGATCGCCGACTCCTTCTCCCGCCTGACGTCGGCGATCCGCTCGTCGAAATCGCGCAGGTCCGGTGGCGCGGTCATCCGCCGGATGCGCATCCGCGAGCCGGCCTCGTCGATCAGGTCGATCGCCTTGTCGGGCAGGAACCGGTCGCTGATGTACCGGTCGGCCAACTGGGCGGCAGCCACCAGGGCGTCGTCGGTGATGGTGACCCGGTGGTGCGCCTCGTACCGGTCCCGCAGGCCCTTGAGAATCTCGATGGTGTGCGAGATCGTCGGCTCGGCGACCTGGATCGGCTGGAACCGGCGCTCAAGCGCCGCGTCCTTCTCCAGGTGCTTGCGGTACTCGTCCAGCGTGCTGGCACCGATGGTCTGCAGCTCACCGCGGGCCAGCATCGGCTTGAGTATGGACGCGGCGTCGATCGCGCCCTCGGCCGCGCCAGCGCCGACAAGGGTGTGGATCTCGTCGATGAACAGGATGATGTCGCCGCGCGTCCTGATCTCCTTCAGGACCTTCTTCAGCCGCTCCTCGAAGTCACCGCGGTACCGGGACCCTGCCACCAGCGCGCCGAGGTCCAGGGTGTACAACTGCTTGTCCTTGAGAGTCTCCGGCACCTCGCCCTTGACGATCTTCTGGGCCAGGCCCTCCACGACGGCGGTCTTGCCGACACCGGGCTCGCCGACCAGCACGGGGTTGTTCTTGGTACGGCGGGACAGCACTTGCATGACGCGCTCGATCTCCTTGTCCCGGCCGATCACCGGGTCAAGTTTGCCCTCGCGGGCAGCAGCGGTCAGGTTACGGCCAAACTGGTCCAGGACGAGAGAGGTCGACGGTGCGCTCTCGGAGGGCGCGCCTGCGGCCGCGGGCTCCTTACCCTGGTAGCCGTGCAGTAGCTGGATCACCTGCTGGCGGACCCGGTTCAGGTCGGCCCCCAGCCGGACCAGGACCTGGGCGGCCACGCCTTCGCCTTCCCTGATCAGCCCGAGCAGGATGTGCTCGGTGCCGATGTAGTTGTGGCCAAGCTGGAGGGCCTCACGCAACGAGAGCTCGAGAACCTTCTTGGCCCGCGGCGTGAAGGGAATGTGCCCCGACGGAGCCTGCTGGCCCTGGCCAATGATCTCTTCAACCTGCTGCCGCACAGCTTCGAGGCTTATCCCGAGCGACTCAAGCGCCTTGGCGGCTACGCCCTCGCCCTCATGGATGAGACCGAGCAGGATGTGCTCAGTGCCGATGTAGTTGTGGTTGAGCATCCTGGCCTCTTCCTGAGCCAGGACAACAACCCGCCGCGCCCGGTCGGTAAACCTCTCGAACATCTCGTCGCTCCTCACAGAGCGGTAGGGGTCAGGCACCCATACTGCCCGTCCCTTCCGCATGGTAGCCCGTATGCCGGGTGGCGCCACGACGTGCGACAGCCGCACTTACAACGACGTTCCCAGCCCGCGGGGCGTTCATCCCATTCAAACCCAGGCTGACTAGGCAGTGTTCCCCCGTACGCCGGCAGCGAAAGCGGCTGGGCTCGACTACGCCAGTAGCGAACGCCCAGGCCAGCGCGGCGGCTCGGGCACGCGGCTACCAGCCGGGAGAAGCACGCCCGGCCGCTTCCTGGCGGCCCTCGCGGACGTGGCGCGCCAGGGCAGCCCACGGCATCGTTCGCTCCCGGGGCAAAAGCCGTACAACGCCATCGACTGACCTCGACGGCCAGGACAGGCGGGCTGGCTTCGTCGGCCAGGACAGGCGGGTTAGCGCGCAACGGGCAGCCGCGGACAGCCCCCACCGCACCTGATGGGCGGTGGGGGCGGCAAGCTACCACGCAGAGTTCGCTTCTGGATGCACAGCGTCAGATTCGACGCGCCGATACCGGCGGCTGGAAATAGCGGACCTTATCGTGGTGTGGTCCGCGACATCGGCATCTCAGGGCACAGCGACAAAACGTACCGGCCGGTCAGTTGGACGCAGCCGGACGCCGAAAACGCGGTGTCCGGTCAGTGTGTAGCTTCGTATTCCTGAATGATGGACGCCGGAATACGGCCACGCTCGCTGACCTTCTCACCGCGCTCACGGGCCCACTGACGAATTTCCGAGCTCCGTTCGCGGCCAGGCCCGGTACGCGCCTTACGGCGTCGCGCACCACCAGTCATGCGGCGCGCGTGCGCGATGTATCCGCCGAAGATGTCGTGTAGTTCCTTCGCGTGCGCGGAACATACGTCGATCTCGTATGGGGTGCCGTCAACGGAGAACGCAACAGTCTCGTTGCCCTCGACCTCGCCATCGTGCGGGAGATCACAAACCACCGTCACCACGGTCCTCTGCACCATCCGGCTGCCTTTCACTGAAGTCTTTTAGGAAGCTAAAGATATACCATGGCCTCCGGGTCTGACAATTCGGGATAGCCGTTTTATCTATGCAGGGCGACCCGATCTGGTGAAGAATGCCTTCGCGCGCAGTAACTGACGGTAATCGACAGTCGCGGCGTGGTCAGCTATCGCCAGAAGTCGTTCGCGGCGCATCTGAGTCCTCATGCCGCTGGCTTTGGAGATCGTCGCCAGGATGGTGCCCGGGCACGGACATGTTCTCGCCGGGTGCCCGCTTATCTGTGCGCGATCGGTTCATCTCGTGTCGCAGAAACGCCACGATCGCGATGACCACGACGGCGCACACGAGCAGTGGCGGCGTGAGCGCGGACAGATCCTGCATACCGCATCCGTCCTCTCCAGCTCGTCCCGCCCGGCACTTCACAGGCTAGCGCGTGGCCCGCTGGCCTGCGCTCAGCGGAACACCCAGGCGCTGTGCGCCTAACCTCCACCTCCGCCGCTGGTGCACCTGCCGTCGAGAGCGGCACACTACGCACCGTCATCACGGGCCGTCACAATCGCAGCAGCATGCGCGTGTTCCCGAGTGTGTTGGGTTTCACCCGGTCGAGATCGAGGAACTCGGCTACGCCCTCGTCGTAGGACCGCAGCAGTTCGGTGTAGACCTCGGGCGAGGTTGCCTGCCCAGCGATCGCGGTAAAGCCGTGCCGACGGAAGAACGGGACGGCGAAGGTGAGCACGAATACCCGGTTAACGCCCACTTCGCGGGCAGTCTCCAGCAGTGCGGTCACTATCAGATTCCCGGCCCCGTGACCTCGATGATCTCCCGCTACCGCGAGGGTGCGGATCTCGGCGAGATCTTCCCACATAACGTGCAGCGCGCCGCAGCCGGCGATTTCCCCGTCGGGTGTCGTTACCACCCAGAACTCCTGGATGTCCTCGAACAGGGTCACGGTCGGTTTGTCCAGCAGGCGCCCGGACTTGACATTGGCGTCCACGAGCGCGCGGATGGCGCGCACATCACTCGTCCGCGCGCGCCGCACCGCATAGTCCATCCGCTTCTGCCTCCGCAGCCGCCCTGCCCGGCTACAAGCATCCCAAAGACGGCCCGGTGCTGCCAGAAGCTACCGCGAACGGAGCGTTACTTAGCCGTCCTGGCGGAGCCATATTCAGCTGCCGGCGACCGCAGCGCAATCTCGCGCAGATCACGTACAAATCACAGGTCCGCGTCATCTTCGGGGCGGCTCATGCCTGCATCGAAGCAAGAAAGGCCGCCGCCGCAGGGAGCCGGCGGGCATGGGGCGCGACCGCACGAGTTGCGGGCGGCAATTCGTGGCTCGCTGCTGGCCCGGTCCGCGGTCGCCAAAATATTTCGTGTTCCGGTCCGCGCGGATCGCTGAACTCCGTTATCCTCCATGCTGTTGCAGGCCAGCCGCTAAGGGCGGGCTTTCGACGAACCGCCGAGTTCCTGATCGTGGCGGTGCGGCCGATCAGGAAGCCGGGGACCCATGGATCCTCGGGGTGAATCGGCGACTGTGGACGCAGTGCCGGTCCGCAGTTAGCCGTAGGGCTCCTCCGGCCCGAACCCGTCAGCTAACCCGGTAGGCGGCCGAGGAGAGGAGACCGTGCGTGGCACGCATGCCAGGACGGCATGTACCTCGATATTCCGCATTTCTGATCCATAGCCCGGCAGCGCAGCGGCGCACAACCGGTCAGAGCCGTTCCGGCGCCGTCGGCCCGGTGCGGCTGGCACGCCGGGTTGTCGTGCTTGCCGCAGCCGTCGCGGTCTGCGCGATGGTGCTGCCAGTCGGCGTAGCTGGTGCGACGCCCGCGGCGCATGCGTCGGGCAGCCCGAGCCTCCAGGCGACGCTGGCCGAGGCGAATAAGCTGTCCGAGCAAATCGATCTTCTCAGCCAGCAGTACGACAGCCTGCAGATCCAGTTGTCGCAGGCGCAGGCTGCTGTCAAGCTCGCGCACCTGAATGCCGCCCGAGACCGCAGTATCTTTGCCCAGGATCAGGGGTCAATTGCGGCCATCGCGGTGGAGGGCTACATGACCGGCGGCCTCAACCCGACGCTCCAGCTGCTGACCACTAACTCGCCACAGAGCCTGCTGAACCGGGCATCAATCATGACCCAGCTCCAGCAGGAGAACGGCGCTAAGGTCAACCTCATCGCGAGCGCTGAAATCGCGGCGCGCCGCGCCGAGGGGGCCGCGACTCAGCAGCAGCAGCGCGCGAGCGAGCTCGCCAAGCAGATGCAGGGCAAGGTCGCGGCCATCCAGCAGCGTGAGAACTTCTTCAATAGCTCGGCATTTGCTCAGGCCGAACAGATCTACGAGCAGACCGGGTCGTACCCGGACATCTCAGTTGCCGGAGACACCGTCGGCGTCCAGGCGCTCAGGTACGCGCTGACGAAGATCGGCGACCCGTACGTCTGGGGCGCCGCCGGGCCTAGCTCCTTCGACTGCTCCGGCCTGGTGATGTGGGCGTACGCCCAGGTCGGCATCAGTCTGCTGCACTTCACGGGCGACCAGTGGAACGAGGGCGAACACGTCTCGCGGGACCAGCTCGAACCTGGCGACCTGGTGTTCTTCTACGCAGACCTGGGTCACGTCGGCCTCTACATCGGCAACGGGCTGATGGTCGACGCGCCGACATTCGGCCAGGACGTGCAAATCCAGCCGGTCATGTGGGACGTCTATGAGGGAGCCGTCCAGATCGCCTAGCAACTCGCCGAGCGTTCCCCTGAGCTGCCCGGCCGGACTCCCCCCTCCGGCCGGGCAGCGCCATCGCTGGGGCCGGAGCTGGCCGGGTTAGGTGGGCTTGACCAGCGGGAACAGCACTGTCTCCCGGATCGGCATGCCGGTCAGCATGATCAGCATCCGGTCGATGCCCATGCCCATCCCGCCGGCTGGCGGCATCCCGTATTCGAGCGCGGTGAGGAAGTCCTCGTCGAGCTGCATGGCGTCCGGGTCGCCGCCCGCGGCCAGCAGCGACTGCGCGGTGAGCCTGGCGCGTTGCTCGAGCGGGTCAGCCAGCTCCGAATACGCGGTGGCGATCTCGGTCCCGAACGCGACGAGGTCCCATTTCTCGGCGAGTCTGGCGTCCTCGCGGTGCTGCCGGGTGAGCGGCGACACCTCGACCGGGAAGTCCCGGTAGAAGGTCGGCTCGACCGTGCGGGCCTCCACCAGGCGCTCGTGCAGCTCCAGCAGCACCTGCGCCGCATTCCAGGACGGCTGCAACTCGATCTGCCGCTCGGCCGCGTACACGCGCAGCTGTTTCTCGGCGGTGCCGGGCGTCACCTCTTCACCGAGGGCGTCCGATAGCGCGTGGTGCACCGTGACCGATCGCCAGGCGCCGCTGAGGTCCACATCGGTCCCGTCTGGCCGACGAGCGACCGGGCTGCCGTGTGCCGCCTGCGCCGCTGACCGCAGCAGCTCGGTTGTCAGCGCTTGCATCGTGTTGTAGTCCCCGTACGCCTCGTACAGCTCGAGCATCGTGAACTCGGGGTTGTGCGTCGCGTCGACGCCCTCGTTGCGGAAGATCCTGCCGATCTCGTACACCCGCTCGATACCGCCGACGACGAGCCGCTTCAGGTAGAGCTCGAGCGCAATACGCAAGTAGAGATCAAGGTTAAAAGCGTTGATATGGGAGGTAAACGGCCGGGCGTTGGCGCCGCCGTGCAGGGTCTGCAGTACTGGCGTCTCCGCCTCCAGGTAGCCGCGGGCGTGCAGCTCTTCGCGGACGGACCTGGTGACGGCCGCTCGCACCTCGGCGGCTTGCCGGGCTGCCGGGTTGACGATCAGGTCAACGTAACGCTGCCGCACCCGCGCTTCTGGATCCGTAAGCCCGCGGTGCTTGTCCGGCGGCGGCCGCAGCGCCTTCGAGGTGATCCGGAACGAGTCGGCCAGCACGGAGAGCTCACTGGTCCTGGACGAGATGACCTCACCTGTCACGCCCACGTGATCGCCGAGGTCGACGTCTGATTTCCAGGCGGCCAGTGCCTGCTCGCCGACGCGGTCGAGCGAGAGCATCACCTGGATCTCGCCGCTGCCGTCGCGCAGCGTCCCGAAACACAGCTTGCCGACGTTCCGGTACAGCACGACCCGCCCGGCCACGCCCACGGTGACGCCGGTGGAGGTGCCGGCGGTCAGCGCGCCGAACTCTGCGCGTACCTCGCCGATGGCGTGCGTCCGCGGGTAGCCGACCGGATACGGGTCGACGCCGGCCGCGCGCATCCGGTCCACCTTGGCCAGGCGTACCTGCATCTGCTCGGGCATGCCCGCCCCGACGCCCGGCTCGGCGTCGGACGTGCCGCCGTCCTGCTGCTGGCTCACATGCCCGAGGCTACCGGTGCGCCGATCAGCCGGTGGCCGCGGTGTCATCGGCAGTCGCGGTACCATCGGCGGCCCCGTCGTGCGCGGTGTCTCCGACCGGAGCCGCACCGTCGCGGCCGACCCGCACGGGCGTGGTGTTGCGCTCGTAGGTCAGCCGCAGTCCGATCAGCGTCAGCCAGGGCTCGTACGCGTCGATCACCGAAACCTCGTGGATCACCAGCGGCGCCAGGCCGCCGGTTGCGATGACGGTGACCGAGTCCGGGTTGTGCGGCGCCAGTTCGGCCGCCATCCGCGTGGCGATGCCCTCGACCTGACCAGCGAAGCCGAAGATAATGCCCGACTGCAGCGCTTCCACCGTGCTCTTGCCGATGACCCGGCTGGGCCTGGCCAGCTCGACCTTGAGCAGTTGCGCCGCGCGCCGGGACAGCGCATCCACCGAGATCTCGATACCCGGCGCGAGCGCACCGCCGACGAACTCGCCGCGCTCGCTCACCGCGTCGAAGTTAGTCGAGGTGCCGAAGTCCACCACGATCGCGGGTCCGCCGTACAGGTGCACGGCCGCCACTGCGTTCATGATGCGGTCGCTGCCGACTTCCTTCGGGTTGTCGTACCGCAGCGGCACTCCGGTCTTCACGCCTGGCTCGACGATGACCGCGGGCACGTCGCCGTGGTACCGGCGGCACATCTCGCGCAGTTCATGCAATACCGAGGGAACCGTCGAGCACAGCGCGATACCGCTCACGTCTGGCTCGGCGAACAACGTGCTCTGCCGCAGCAGGCCCTGGAGCAGCACGGCCAGTTCGTCCGCGGTGCGCACCGGGTCGGTGGACACCCGCCAGTGCTCGACCACGTCTGTTCCGTCGAAGAGGCCGAGCACGGTATTGGTGTTACCGACGTCGATCGTCAGCAGCATGACGCTCCCGATCCGCTAGCCGGGCTGAGTCAGGTCCAGCCCGAAGTCGAGGGCGGGCGCCGAGTGGGTCAGCGCCCCCACCGCAAGGTAGTCCACGCCAGTCTGCGCGACGGCACGGGCTCGGCCAAGCGTGAGGCCGCCGCTCGCCTCCAGCAGCGCCCGGCCGTCGGCCAGCCGCACCGCGGCGGCCAGGTCGGCGACGGCGAAATTGTCCAGCAGGATGAGATCAGCCCCCGCCGCCAGCGCCTCGGTTACCTGGTCGAGGGTGTCGCACTCCACCTCGAGCGGCAGCCCTGGTTTGCTGGCTCGGACAGCGGCGAACGCGGCGCTGACCGACCCGGCCGCGGCCACGTGGTTGTCCTTGATCAGCGCCGCGTCCGACAGCGACATCCGGTGGTTGACTCCGCCGCCGCAGCGCACCGCGTACTTCTCCAGGAGGCGCAGGCCCGGCGTGGTCTTGCGGGTGTCGCGGATCCGTGCCCCGGTTCCGGCAACCGCGTCCACCCACCGCCGGGTGAGCGTCGCGACACCGGAAAGGTGGCAGAGCAGGTTGAGCGCCGTGCGCTCGGCGGTCAGCAGCGCACTGATCGGGCCGGTCACGGTGAGCACCGCCTGACCCGCCACCACGGCGTCGCCGTCGGCGGCCCGGTCCGTGCATCGCACCTGGTTGCCGGGCGATGCCAGCCAGAACACCGTTTCGGCCACCGCCAGCCCGGCCACCACGCCGGCGGCCCTGGCGACCACGTCTGCCCGGCCATTAAGGCCGGCCGGGACGGTCGCGGCCGTCGTCACGTCGATGCCGCCAGCCAGGTCCTCGGTCAGCGCGGCTGCGGTCAGCGCCATGACGGCGGCTGGATCGAGTCCCGCCGCCTCGAGCCGTCCCCGCACATCCTCGCGCAATTCCGTTCCCGCTCTCAGTCAAGCACCGGCTCGAAGACGATCCCGAGCCCGGACGCGGCGGCCGAAACGGCGAGGTGTCCGCGCCAGGCCGGGCTGGTCGCGGCGAAATCCTCGCGCCAGTGACTGCCGCGGGTCTCCTCGCGGGCGAGCGCCGCAGCTACCAGGGCAGACCCGATCAGGTGCAGATTGCTGGCCTGCCAGGCGTCGGCGTCTGGCTTGTCGGAGTCCTGCTGGGCGAGCTCGGTCAGGCCCGCGGCTGCCCTGGCCAGGCCCGGTCCAGACCGCAGCACCCCTGCCTCGGCGGTCATCAGCTGCTGCAACGGCCCGACAACGGCCGAGGCGACCAGCCTGGCCGGCCGCTCATCGGTAGCCGGCTGCGCGTCCGGTGGCAGTGCGCGACCCAGCTCGGCGCCGATGCGCTCGGCGAACACCAGGCCTTCCAGCAGTGAATTGGACGCGAGCCGGTTAGCGCCATGCACACCGGTGCACGCGACCTCGCCGCACGCGTACAGACCCGGCACGCTCGTCCGACCGCGCAGGTCGGTGCGGACGCCGCCGCTGACATAGTGTGCGGCGGGCACCACCGGGATCGGCTCGGTCACCGGATCGATGCCGTGCGACCGGCAGCTCGCCAGGATCGTCGGGAACCGGCGATGCCAGACCGCGGCGCCCAGGTGCCGGCCGTCCAGCAAGACGTGATCGGCACCGGACGCGAGCATCTCCCGCATGATGGCCTTCGCCACCACGTCCCGGGGAGCCAGGTCGGCGAGCGGGTGGTGCCCGGTCATGAGCCTGCCGCCGGCCGCGTCAATGAGCACCGCGCCCTCGCCGCGGACTGCCTCGGAGATGAGCGGCTGCCTGCCGCGCGACGCAGGGCCGAGCCACAGCACGGTGGGGTGGAACTGCACAAACTCCAGATCCGCGGCCACCGCACCCGCGCGCAACGCCATGGCGAGCCCGTCTCCGGTCGACACCGGCGGATTGGTGGTCGCCGAGTAGACCTGGCCGAAGCCGCCCGTCGCGAGCACCACCGCCCGGGCCTGCACGGCGCCGACGCCGTCCTGCTCGCCCTCGCCGAGTACGTGCAGGGTTATCCCCGCGGCCCGGCCGTCGGCCGTCTGCAGCAGGTCGAGGGCGAGCGCGTGCTCGATCACTTCGAGCTCGGCCGCTTGCCCGGCGTCTGCGAGCGCTGCGAGCAGGGCCCTGGAAATCTCCGCGCCGGTCGCGTCCCCGCCGGCGTGGGCGATGCGGTCGCGCAGATGGCCGCCTTCCCTGGTGAGCGCCAGCGGACCGGCGGGCTCGCGGTCGAACTGCGCGCCCAGCTCGATCAGCCGCCGCACGGCATCCGGGCCATCGGTCACCAGCGCGCGGACCGCGCGCGTGTCACAGATGCCCGCGCCGGCCGTCAGCGTGTCCTGCAGGTGGTCCTCCGGCGTGTCGCCCGGACCCAGCGCCGCGGCAACGCCGCCCTGAGCCCACCGGGTCGAGCCGTCGTCCAGCACCGACTTGGTGGCAAGCAGGATGCGGGCAGCTGGCAGCGCACGCCTGATGGCCAGCACGGTGGTGACGCCGGCCACGCCGGAGCCGACGACGACAACGTCTGTCTCCCGCCGCCAGCCCGGCGCCGGCGCAATGAGCCGACTGGGGATCACGGCTGGCCACCGTCAGGCTCTTCGGTGCCCGCGCCGATCTGCACGCGCGCGTTGTCGATCAGCCTCGTGGTACCGACCCTGGCGGCGACCAGCAGCAGCGCGATCCCCCGGTGCTCGCTGCCGATATCAGCGAAGGTGTCAGGATCGGCCAGCGCGAGGTAATCAAGCAGCACGGGCGGGCGACCGGCGGCGGAGGCCCGGGCGGTCTCGGCCCGGCTGCTCCCGGGGATCGGGATCACACACGACCCCTTCGCCAGCATCCAGGCCAGGG
>JBAUAR010000052.1:0-13913 GCA_049675875.1 Streptosporangiaceae bacterium | reverse complement strand
CAGGGTGGCCAACGACACGATCTACGGGCTCAACGCATCGGTGTTCACGCCCGACGTGGACCGGGCGAGAGACGTGGCCCGGCAGCTACGCTCGGGCACGGTCGGGCACAACGCGTTCCGCACCGATCTCGGCATCGCGTTCGGCGGGTTCAAGCAATCTGGCATTGGCCGCGAGGGCGGCACGGAGGGACTGCATCCATTCCTCGAGGTCAAGACCGTCATCCTGGAGGGCCGCCCGGCCGGATACTGACAGCCGGCCGGACTGTGCCGAGGGCGGCGAAAGCCGCGCCGCGCAGATCGCGGCCGCAGCCGAGCATCACGGTTGCGCTAACGTCGCAGCTGCAGGCACGCCAGCGTGATGCCAAACCGGCACCGTTACCAGGATCCCGGATCCGGATGAGATCGTGAAGTCCTCGACGTCCGGCGCCGGCACAGCGGCCGACCCCGGGTACCAGCTGGCCGGCCCGCTGGCGATCGTCCAGCCTCCTGCGGTGGTGACCTGCCGCTGCGCGCTGACGACGTTGAGCTGGCACGTCGTGCCAGCCGGAATGCCCGTTACCTGCGCGCTCAGCTGGAGCCCCCAGGGCCGCACGGCATACCGCACGATCGCGCTGACATGCGTGTGCGGGTTGATCGCCCGTGGTGTCACGGTCCACCCTGGCGCCAGGCTGGCGACGGGCCGTCCGGCGGGTGGTTGCGCCGCAGGCCAGCCGGCGATCACGCCCGCGCCGGCGATCACGCCCGCGCCGACCAGGAGCCCGGCGGCGGCAGCGGTCGTGACGCTCGCCCGAAGGTGCAGCCGGCGGCGTCGGCCGACAGCGACGAGCAACTGCCGTAGCGCCGGGCCGGACGGCAGGTCGTCGCGGAGGCTGCCGCTGCTCTTAGCACCAAGGAGCGCGAGGGCTTCCGGCAGCGAGACTCGGCGTAGCAGCGCTGGCAAGGCAGCCAGCCCCGCCAGCTCGTCACGACAGCTGGCACAGCTCGCGAGGTGACGGTCGACAGCGTCGCGGTCGGTGGGCTTGATCGCGCCGAGCACATAGACCGCCAGCGCCTGGCGGACTTCGCCGCACGACCCGTGGCTGCTCACAGCCCGGGTCCGGCCCCCGATACTGTGCCGCCCATACCTGGGGCACGTTCAGCGACGGGCCGGCGGTTCAGCGGATGCCCAGCGCTATGCCATGCCGGGGGTCGATGCGGACATGGCGTTCATCATTCGTGGCCGATTTCTACAGGTGCGGCAGCTGGTCGCCGTTGAAGTACCACAGTGCCGAGCTGTACCACAGCACCCCGACAGTGACCGCCAGCGTGCCGCCCGCGACCGGGAGCACCCAGCGGGGCAGCCGCCTGGTGTGCACCAGCAGCACTTTCGCGACGAACGCGCCATACAGAAAGCATCCGGCCAGCGAGTGCACAGCCACGCGCACGCTGGTCAGCTGCACGCCGTAGGCGATCAGGCAGTGCAGCGCGATCGGTATTGTCAGCGCGAACAGCACGTATCCGAGCACCCGGTGCGCGGGCCGGACGGCCCGCGGCGGCCGGCCCGCTAGTGGCAGCTTCCGGTACATCCACAGTGCCAGCAGCACTTGCACAGCCGCTACTGCCAGCGCCGCGGTGGCCAGCACGGCCTTCAGCGACACCGCGGCCAGGTACTGGCGCCCGAACAGGC
Source organism: Streptosporangiaceae bacterium (assembly GCA_049675875.1). GTDB lineage: Bacteria > Actinomycetota > Actinomycetes > Streptosporangiales > Streptosporangiaceae > JAJYUU01. Next base: position 12,247 of record JBAUAR010000052.1, on the reverse strand, counting down.
TGAACGCCGGGTTCACCGTGTGGATCCGGCCCGCTATGTATAGCGCGACGATCACCCCGGTGGACAGCAGCCCGATCGCGGCAATCCGCGTGAAAGGCGGCTTCTGGTCGACTTCGTCCTGGCCCGAGGTCCGTGCAGGGCTCACGTCCCACCTCAGCGGCTGCGCTTTAGCTCTCTGCCGACACAACGGAACCGATCTCCAGCACGTTCATCATGCCGGCTCTGTCACTGGCCGGCCCGTCAGATCACGCCCCGGACACCCTGTGCCAGGCTGTAGATGCCCAGGGCGGTGAGCGTCACCGTGCCAGCAAGGCGAATCCATCGTGCCGGGACGCGGGTCAGCAGCTTGGACCCGCCGAACACGGCAAGCCCGGACACTGCCCACAGCGCCGCCAGCGCACCTCCGCCGATGATCAGCGGCTGGTGATAGTGGGCAACGAAAGTGGCAGTCGTGATCTGGGTGACGTCCCCCCACTCGCCGATGAAGACCACCACGAAACTGGTGAGAAAGACCCGGCGCAGCGTCGCGGGCGGTGCTCCGATCCTCGCCGCGTCCGGGCCCGGCTGCTTCTCCTCCTCAGCCCCGGACCGCACCATCCAGGCCGCGCCGCCCAGGAACAACGCCGCGCTAACAAAGTCGACCACGAAGTGCGGCGCCAGCGTGAGCAGGCCACCAGCGGTAACCGCCAGGCCGACGTGCACCGCGAACGCTGCCGCGACCCCCAGCCACACGTGGGCGGGACGGTAGCGCGTGCCCAGTACCAGCGAGGCGAACAGCGACTTATCGGGCAGCTCAGCGACGAAAGTGACGCCGAATACGGTGACCAGTAGCAGCTGGACAGACACCGGGCCTGGGCCTTTCCGGTCCAGCTCGCCCTGACTGTCACGAAGACCCCGCCAGGATGAGCTGAACTCACCGGCGAAGGTCTCGTTCACCCTTTCCCAGGGCCTGACGACCGGGTGCGGTCTTCGCACCAGCATGTCGATCAGTCAGCGAGGAACTACTCCCCTTCGGCACCAAGTCTAGAGCACGGCAGGGCCGGCGCTGAGTGGCGTTCCGTGCCCGTGCTTCTTCCGGGTGTGCCGGATGGGGGGTGCTCAGACGGTGATGGCGATCTTGCCGCGCGCCTTTCCGGCTGCCAGGTGCCGCATGGCCTCCGGGACCTCGTCCAGCGGGTAGACCCGATCCACGCTCGGCATCAGTTTGCCGGCCTCGATGAGCTCGGTGAGCCGCTTCAGGTCGGCAGCGCGCTCCTTGCACATGACGGTGGTCAGCCGCTGACGTACGAACAACGACAGGGCCATCGATCGCAATTGGCGGTCCATGCCGCCAGTCAGGCGGCCACCTTCCTCGCCGCCTACGAGCACGGCCGTCCCGGCAGGTGTGAGGGCGCGGCGCAACCGTGCTGGCGCCGGATTCCCCGCAATGTCGAGGATCAGGTCGTAACGGTGGGCACCGTCGGCGAAATCCTTCGTGCTGTAGTCGATGACGTGGTCGGCGCCGAGGGATCGCACCAGATCGAGTTTCGCGGTGCTGCACACGCCGGTGACTTCCGCCCCGAAGGCCTTAGCCAGCTGGACGGCGTGGCTGCCGACGCCGCCGGACGCACCGATGACCAGCACCGTGTCTCCCTGCTTGACCCGGCCGACGTCGGTCAGCGCCTGGAGCGCGGTGAGCGCGGATACCGGGGCCACCGCGGCTTGCGCGAAGGTGGCGTTCGCCGGCTTGCGGGCGAGCTTGCCTTCCCGGGCGGCGGCGTACTCGGCGAAGGCACCGCGACCGATCCCGTATACCTCGTCACCTGGAGAAAAGCTGCTCACCGCCGAGCCCACCGCGACGACGGTGCCGGCGACTTCGCGGCCGGGCACCGGGTTCCTCGGCTTGCGGATCCCGAAGACCAGGCGGAGCAGGTAAGGCGTCCCCGTCATCAGATGCCAGGCGCCGCGGTCCAGTCCTGCGGCGTGCACCCGCACGAGTACCTCACTAGCGGCAAATTCGGGCAGGCCGATCCGCGCGACGCGCAGCACGTCGGCGGAGCCGTAGCCATCCTGCACTACGGCCTGCATCATGCTGCCCGCCGCCGGCGGGCTGCGCGTCGCTGTTTCAGTGCGCTGCAGTTGAGACTCCATCGCGCTCTCCTTCTTCGTCGGGGTCGGCGCGCCGGAGCAGCAGGGCCAGGACCTCGCCGACGGCGGGCTCGCGGGTGCCGGGCTCGGCCAGCGGCAGATCCGCCTCGATCTGGTAGCGGTTGCGGCGGCCGTCTCGCTGCTTGAGCACGTAGCCGGCCTGGGCCAGGTCGGCGACGATGCCGTGGGCGCTGCGCTCGGTGATGCCCTGGCTGGCCGCTATGTCGCGGAGCCGGGCACCAGGGTCGTACGCGATGTACAGCAGCACCCGCGCGTGATTGGTCAGGAAGCTCCACTTCGGCACGCTATAAGAGTAGCAGGATTCTGGAAATGTGTTGCCAGTTTTTTGATTCGACTGTATTCTGGGAGGCAGGCGCCAGGATCGGCCGCCCACGGCGGCCGGCCGGTAGCGGGCGTCACGGAGGGACGGTGCGCATGAGCAGCGGGAACGGAACAAAGGTCCTGGCTCGCAGCCGGAAGGGCCGCATGGTGGCCGGCGTCTGCGCAGGGGTCGCCGACTACTTCGGCATGGACGTCACGCTGGTGCGGGTGATCGTGGCCGTCATCGCCGTCGTCACCGGCGGGGCAGGCGTCCTGGCTTACCTCGCGGCGTGGGCGATCATTCCCGCGGAAGGCGAGAAGACCTCGGTCGCCCAGAACCTCATCAGCCACAATCAAGACGCCGCGTCACGCTGACGTGGACAACGCGGCCCTGATACGGCAGCGGATACTCGCGCTCTTCCTCCCTGTCACCGCCGTGCTGTACGTCGGCGCCGAGGCCCTCGACCCCAAGGGCACCGACCAGGTGGTCACGACCACGGGGGCCGGGTTAAAGCTGGTCGGCATCGCGGCCATGCATCCGACTCAGCTCTACGTCGCGGGCTCGCTGTCGGTGCTTGCCCTGGGCGCGCTGGCTGTCTCGTATGCGGCGATCGCCATGCTGGTCAAAGGCCGCGGCTGGGTGGTGGCCACCGTAGCGGCACTGCTCGGCGGGATCGGGGCCTTCTGCGGAGCCATCATCAACGTGCTCGTCGGTGTCAACCTCGCCGCCGCCGCGACAGCCCACATCTCATCAGACGCGGCCGCCCGATTCCTGATGACATCCTTCAACTCCGGAGCCGGGCAGTTCTTCACGTACGTCTATTTCGCCGGCGAGTACGCCGCCCCGGTCGTCATGGGCTTCGCGTTGTGGCGGAGCGGCACCGTGCCCCGCTGGCTGGCAGTCCTGTTTACGGTGGGCTTTGAAATCGCCGAGCCGCAGTCGTCTAAGGGACCTGTGGTCATCGTGTTCATGCTGCCCTGGGCGATAGCGATGGTCGTACTCGCGGCCAGGATCTGGCGCCCGGCTGCTTCGGCCGCCCAGCCCGCCGCTCGCACCGAGGATCCAGCCCCCGAAGTCGTCAGCAGCATCTGAAGGGTCTGCGTCGGCTTCCCCTATCGTCGGGCGCGGCCGGGGCGTAGTGTCGAGATGTTGCTCCGGACCCAGGCAGCCACAGCAGCGACAAGTCGCGACTGTGGAAGGGGCCCGGAGTTTTTGCTTGCGCGCGGGTACGCGCGCCATTGTCTCGGGCGGGAGCCCAATGACAGACGTCGGCTACCTATGCCACAACTGCGGCAGCGTGCATGAGGTGGAGTCGATCCGCGAGAATCTGATTCTCGACCTTCACCCGGCTGCCAGCTACGAGTTATCCGGACAGCTTGGCATGCTGGATCCCCGCACGCGCTTGCGGCGCTGGCGCATGACCCGGGGCTTGGCCCGGGCGCTCTGGCCGTCCGCGCGGCTCGCTCAGGTGCGCGTGAGCCGCTCGAGCAGCAGGCTCAGGTCTACCATGGCGATCCGCACGGACGAGTCGCTGCAGCCGTAGGGCAGCACGATGCTGCCGCCGTGGAGCATGGGACCGCAGGAGTAGACGACGTTCGGGACGTAACCGTCGCGTTCGGACTCGTCGGCGATCAGCAACGGCTCTGGTAGCGCGGCGATGAGACGCTCGGGCTGTTCCAGGTCGAGCAGGACGACGCCGATGGCGTACTCGCGCATAGGCCCGACACCGTGGGTGAACACCAGCCATCCCATCGGCGTCTCGATCGGCGAGCCGCAGTTGCCGAGCTGGATCAGCTCCCACGGCCGCGTCGGCGTCTGCACGGTGATGGCTTCGCCCCAGCGGTGACCGTCCGCTGAGTAGCCGATCGCGTTGGTTTCCCTGTCCCAGCGCGAGAGGGCCGCATAGCGACCGCCAATGCGACGGGGAAACAGCGCCATGCCCTTGTTCCTGGCCGCCGGGCCCGACAGCGCGGAAACCGTGAAGGTGCGGAAGTCTTCGGTCTGCAGAAGATGCGGTGCGACTTGCGAGCCGTCGAAGGCGGTGTAGGTCGCGTAGTAGGCCAGGTCGTCACCATCGGTGAAGCGGACGAATCTCGCGTCCTCCATGCCATGGCTCTCGGCCGGGCCGGCGGGCCAGATTACTCGCTCGGACAGTGCGCTGTCTGGATCGAACTCCACCGCATAGCTCGATGCGGCGAGCCACCGGACCCGGTCGGCCAGCGCTGCCGAGTCGCTGCGGGTCACCTGCTGCCCGGATAGCTCGGCTAGCGCCGCATCCAGCTCGGCCATTGTGAAGCGAGCGGGCAAGACGCTCCAGAGGAACCGAGCGTTCTCATCCTCTGGGCCGAGGTCGGCGAGATTCGCCCGGAACAGATCGCGATCATGGGGAACGGGCAGAGTGCGGCCGGTGTCGGGGAACCGGCCCGGCGGGTCGAGGCGGATCCCGGACTCGTCGATGATGCCGGTCCTGAATTCGATGCTCGACAGATGACCTTCGCCGACTGCGCGCAGGCTCATGACGAATCGGACTTCGCCAGGCCCGCAGCCTGCCTGGTCCGGATGGGCGACCATTGAGGGGTTGAAGAGCGCAGCGGCCTCGAGCGCGTACTCCTGAGTGAAATACGCGCCGATCAGCTGCCGGCGCGCGCTCCCCAGGGTTATCTCGCCGTCGAGCCGATGCGCGATCTGCTGGAAGTTCAGCTCCAGCGTTCCGGGCAGGTCGCGGTGCCCGGCGGAGAATCGGGCCAGCGTCCGCGCGAGCGTTGCCGCTACCTGTTCGTCGCTCAGATCAAGGACACGATTAATGACCGCCATCGCACGCGGTTCGCCGCGGATCAGGGTCTCCTGGCCGGGCACGAACAGCCGGCACAGCGTGCGTGAGGCATCTGGCCGCAACCGGTGCGCAGTCCGCGTCAGCAACCCGCTAACGGGCGGGGCGGCCATCATTGAGGTGCCGGTGCCGGTGCCGGTGCCGGTGCCGGTGCCGGTGCCAGGCGCAGACCTACTTGCAGCACGGAGATCATTGCAATCGTCGACTCGGCTCCCTGGTTACGACTGCGACCGTCGCGGCTGAGGCCGTCGCATCCCCCGCCGGTACGCTCGTCGAACAGCGGAACCCTGGCGTCGTTGTCGCCGAGGAACCAGGCCACGCTCATTTCCGCGCCAGCAAGCCAGCTGCTGTCACCGGTGACGGTCGCTGCACGCATGCACGCATCGGCTATCGCGGCCACCTCGATGGGCTGCTGATCGAAGCCAGGGCGTTGCTCACCCAGCCCCCAGCCACCGGCTGGCACGACCGACAGGTGGCCATCCCGGGTCTCCGTGCTGAGCAGCCACTCGAGCATCCGCAGCCCGGCGCTCAGCACCCGGTCGCGGCCGAGTTTCCAGCCGGCCACGATGACGGCCTCAGCGATGGCCGCGTTGGCGTAAGTAAGCCTGCGGGCTGGCCATGGCCACGCCGGGTCGGCGGGCGCCAGGCCAATGATCGCGCTCGCCTTGTCGAGCAGGGTGAGCGCACCGCCATGGTCAGGCCAGCGGTCGAGTATCTCAGCGGCCCCGAGCACGGCGAATGCCATCGCGTGCGGCCAGGCGGAAGAGACCTGGGCGCCGCGGCCGAACCGGCTCAGTGACTCCTCCTGCATTCCGGCCGTCGGGCCTCGCGCGGCGGCGGTGCCCAGGCCCCAGAGGGCGCGGCCCCAGCAGTCCTCTACGCCGGGATAGTCGCGCCACCGGCGGTCGTAGCCAAGGCGATTCCGGAACCTGCCGTCCGGGGCCTGTGCCTGAGCGAGGAAGTAGAGGTAGCGGCGCCCCAGCGTGATGAGCTCCGCAGACGGCGCCGGTTCCCGGCACACCACCATCAGGCCGCGGGCAACGTCGTCGACACAATATCCGTGCTCATGGCGCGGCACGATGCCCTCGGCATGCTCAAGCAGGCCGACGCTGTCAGTCAGCCGCTGCAGGTGCCGGAACGGCGCAGCGGGGTAACTCATGCCGGGGCTCCCGCCCGCTGCGCGGCAAGCGACGATGCGAGCTCCCGGTAGGAGCGTGCTACCGCTGGCCACAGCAAGTGCGGGGCGAGGTCCGCGGAACATCTGCTCATCCGCGCGGAGAGACCAGGCTCGGTGAGCACACGCTGCAGCGCGCGTGCGATGCCCGCCGGGTCCTGGCGGCCCACCAGCAGACCCGCGCCACCATCCAGCAGCTCGACGGCATGCGGGAAGCAGGTCGACACGACCGGCTTACCCGCGGCGACGGCCTCAATCAGGACTCCGGAGGTGACCTGCTCCAGCGAGTCGTAGGGCAGCAGCACGACATCGGCGCCGCCAATGAGCTTTCCCAGGGCGGCTGCGGGAAGGAACCTGCCGTCGAAGTGCACGCGATCTGCCACATCCCGGTCCCCCGCTCGCGCCACGAGCGCCTGACGGTACGCCTCGCCGTCGCGGTCCAGTACGCGCGGATGAGTCTGGCCGGCTACCTGATAGTCGGCATGCAGCCCGCGACCGCGAAGCATGGCCATTGCGTCGATCGCGTGCTCGATACCCTTGCCCGGCCCGAGCAGCCCCCAGGTCAGCACCACGGGCCGGCTGGCAACCCCCGGAACCGACGCGGCGGCTCGGTTGTCGGTCGCACCATGCGGTATGACGAAAACCTTCTCGGGTGGAGTGCCGTAACTGTCGAGCAGTCGCGACCGGGCGGTCTCGGTCATCGTGACGACAGCACCGGCGGCGGCGATAACGCCATCGAGGATCACGCGCTGCCGCGGCGTCGGCCGTGCCAGCACGGTATGCAGAACCACGATTGTCGGTACGTACAGGGCATCAAGAAGTGCGACGACGTCCTGTCCGTCGGGGCCGCCGTAGATGCCGTACTCGTGCTGCACGATCACGACATCGAAGCTGTTGAGGACTTCGGCTGCCGCCGCGGCGCTCGCCACGGAGCCCGCCACGAGATTGTGCACGACCTCATTGCCAGAGCGCGGCGCTGGCTCATCGAGCACCCGCACGACGCCGACCTGATCGCCCGGCCGGCGCAGGTGCGCGACCAGCGCTGCCGCGAAGGTAGCGAGCCCGCACTGGGTCGGCGGGTAGGTGCTCAGCAGCGCGTAGCTCGTCGGCATGAAACAGCTCCCTGTCGTCGTCTTCCGCGATGCGAGCTGCCGCGCGGCCTATTTTTCAGTCGGTCGATCTTTCCTGAGCCCGGGCCGCCGGCGCGCGGCGGCCGGAGCCGACCGGACCGCCGGTTTCGGGCAGCGTTCTGCGTGGCCGACAGCCATGCTCATGCCACGGACAGAAACCGCAGGCCCCGGGATTGGAGCTGAGAAAGGGCAGGTGTCCTGGACGGGAGTTACCCGACGAGAAGCACATGACGTCCGAGGCTAGCTTGAATGGCCTCGCATGCCCGCCGACGTCCAGGGCAGTGGCTGAGCGTCCCCCGCCGCCTCGCGTAGCGAACGCGTCATCAGCTTAGCCGACAACGTGCGCGGCGGCCGCCGGACCTGAGCGGCCGCCGGAGCTGAGCGGCAGCCGGTAGTCGGCCGGTGCCTCAGCGCGAGTCGAGGTAAGCGAGCACGGCGAGTACCCGGCGATGATCGTTCTCGGTTTCTGGCAGCTGCATCCGGCCGAGAATGGCGCGCACGTGCTTTTCCACCGTGCCCTCGGTGATCCACAGCCGGTGCGCGATGCCGGCGTTGGAGCGCCCCTCGGCCATGAGCGCGAGCACTTCGCGTTCCCGGTCGGTGAGCTGCTGGATCGGGCCGCCGCGACGACGGGCCGCGACGAGCTCATGGACAAGCGCGGGGTCGACGACGGAGCCACCCGCCGCGATCCGGGCGACAGTCTCAGCGAAGTCAGCCACGTCGACCACCCGGCTCTTCAGCAGGTAACCCACGCCATCCCCGGCAGCGAGCAGTTCCATCGCCTGGTCCACCTCGGCGTGCGCCGACAGGACCAGGATGCTGATCGCGGGAAACTGCTCGCGGATCTGCCGCGCCGCATCCAGGCCCTCGGTCTGGTAGCCGGGCGGCATCCGAATGTCGATGATGGCCAGGTCCGGATGCAGTGCCTCGACCAGGGTCAGCAGCTCGGCAGCGTCATGAGCCTGGCCGACGATGTCGAACCCTGCTCCCGTGAGCAGGCTCGCTATGCCCTCACGGAGCAGCGTCTCATCGTCGGCCAAGACAATACGCTTGCGTGTTTCGTCCACTATGTCTCTTCACTCCGCAGTTGCCCTGGATGACCACTCCCTGGGTTGCGTGGCGTTTACCGTAGGACGCAGCCGGGATCCGATACGTTCCGTGACTGGGACAACTGATTCCGTAGTCATTGGGCTTCTGACACCGGGTATTGTTGGCAGCTCACGGTCGGCTACCGCTGGTCAGCGAGACCGTCATCGGGGGCCCATGGGGGCAACGGGCACGCAGCACCGGCGCGCAGGCGGCAGCCTTGCCAGACGCACGGTCGCCGTCAGCGTGCTGCTCTCGGTTGTCATCGGCGCCGCGTTCCTGGTCCTGGCGCTTGCCATCGGGACGCTGCGGGACTCCGAGTCCAGCGCGGACCATGCGCTGGAAATGCTGGTCGCCGCGAACCACCTTGAGCGCGTGGTCATCGACATCGAGACCACCCAGCGCGGGTACGTCATCACCGGGGATCCCCAGCTCCTCGAGCCCTGGTACCAGGCCCGGGCAGAGTTCGCCCGGCAGGCCGCCACTCTGGAGAGCATGGCCCGCACCGGAGACCCGGGTCAGCACATCCGGGCACACGAGATCATGGTTGCCGCACGGTCGTATATCAGCGACTACGCGATACCGCTGGTCGCGATGATGCAGAGCAACCCGGTGTCCGCCCGGACAGTGGCGATGACGGAGGCGGGAAAGAGCCAGGTCGATGCGCTGCGGGTCCGGTTCGAGAACTTTACGAACCGGGAGAATGAGATCTTCAGGGACCGGCACGAGCGGGCTGACGCCGCCGCGAACCGCGCACTCGTCGCGGCGTCCGCCAGCGTAGGCGGCTCAATTCTGCTCATTATTTTCTCCGGCGGCTACCTGGCCCGATCAGTCGTCCGACCAGTCCGCCGGGTGTCCGGGATGGCAGGCCGGGTGGCCGGAGGGGACCTCGCCGTCCGGATGCCCGAGACGGGGCCGGGCGAGGTCGGCGGCCTTGAACGATCGTTCAACCGGATGACCGACTCGCTGGAGATCGGCCGCGCTGAACTGCGCCGGATCGCCGACGAGCAAGCTGCCCTGCGGCGGGTCGCGACGCTCGTTGCCCAGGGGATCTCGCCACCCGCCTTGTTCGGTGCGGTGGCCGCCGAGACGGGCGGGGTGCTGGGTGTCGAAACCACGGCAGTCCTGCGGTTCGAGCCGGACGGCACTGCGACCGTGGCGGGTTCCTGGGCGAAGCTAGGCACCCGGGGCCTGGCCCTGGGAGTCGGATCGCGCTGGCCGGCCGAAGCGGACAGCGTCGCGGGCCGAGTACAACGGACTGGACAGTCCGCGCGGGTGTCCAGGTACAGCGCCGGGACCGGGCCCGCGTCAGACTGGGCCCGGCAGCGAGGGATCAACTCTTCGGTCGGCACCCCGATCGTCGTCGACGGACAGCTCTGGGGCGCGACCGTCGCATTCTCCGGCGCGTCTGCACCGGACCCGGACGACACCGCGGAGCGGATGGTCGCCTTCACCGAACTCGTAGCCATGGCCATAGCGAACACTGATAGCCGCGCTCAGCTAGCGGCGTCCCGAGCTCGGGTCGTCGCCGCGGCGGACGAGTCCCGCCGGCGCATCGAACGCGACCTGCACGACGGGGCGCAGCAGCGGCTCCTCTCGCTCGCCCTCGAACTCCGGACCGCTGAGGCGCAGGTGCCGCCGGACCAGCGAAACCACGCGGAACAGTGGTCCCGCACTGCGCAGGGGCTAACCGACGTGGTGGAAGAACTACGGGAGATATCCCGCGGCCTGCACCCCGCGGTCCTGGAGGACGGCGGACTGGGGCCGGCTCTGCGGGCACTTGCGCGGCGAGCGGCCGTTCCGGTCGAACTCAGCGTGGGGGTCCGTGAGCGGCTGCAACCACGGGTGGAGGTCGCCGCTTACTACGTGGTCTCCGAAGCCCTGGCGAACGCCACCAAACACGCACACGCGTCCGTTGTCGACGTTGACGTTGGCGTCGCCGACAACGTCCTGCGGCTGGTGGTCAGCGATGATGGCGCGGGCGGAGCGGATATGTCCCGCGGATCTGGACTCATCGGTCTGAGCGATCGGGTCGAGACGGTTGGCGGCACGATCGACATCACGAGCCCGCCCGCGCACGGCACTACCCTTCGCGTCACCATCCCGCTCGCGCCGACCTGAGCGGCGACGGATGACAGCGGGGTAGAGCCCAGTCCCCGCGTGACGTCAGCGGGTACGGTGGCAGGTCGGATCGCGCACGCTGCTGATGCCGACGGCCGGAGAGAGGTCATGAGCGACGGGCACCTGCCGGCCGCGCTGTACGGGCCGACATCCGCGGGCAAGACTGCGCTCTCCATCGACCTTGCCGAACGTATTGAACGCGAACTTGGCCGCCAGGTGCTTATCGTCTCTGCCGACTCGCGCCAGGTCTACCGGTACATGGACATTGGTACCAGCAAGACCACTGCGACTGAAATGCGCGGCATCCGGCACGCGATGATCGATGTGCTCGAGCCAATCCGCAAGCTGGAACTTGAGGAGTACACCCAACTCGCGCGGCAGCACATCTCCAGCGCGTTCGGGGCCGGTGCCGTGCCGTTAGTGGTCGGCGGCACCGGTGTCTACGTGAAAGCCCTGCTTGAGGGCTGGGCGACCGAACAGACAGGACCTGAGCGCAACGCACTGCGGCGCGATTTTCCGCACTCGATGCTGACCGACGCTTACGCGATGCTGCGCCGGCTGGATCCGGATGCTGCCGCGCGCGTCCACCCCCATAACTACGAGGCTGTCATCAACGCGCTGGCCCGGCTGATCGGCGACGGCAGCCGGGAAGCCGACAGCCGCCAGGGGGTCCGTAGCGTCGCGCTCGCCGTGGACCCGGGCTCAGCAGCCACCGACTAGCGGGTAACCCGGACCTACGACGAGCAGGTCCGCCGCGGGCTGTTCGGGGAGATCCTGGAGCTGGACCGGCGGTATGGCCTGGACCGCGAGCTGCGCCGCCGCGGGGCCGATGCGACCAACCAGGTGCTTCACACGCATGGGTACCGCGAGTACTTCGAGCTCGCCGCGGAGAAAAGCAAGGCGGCCAGTCAGCTAACCGCTGCCGGCCTGGCTCAGGTGCGCGGTCGGGTCGTAGCGCACATCCAGCACCACGCGCGGCGGCAGCGGTCGTTCATAGCCAAGCTTCCCGCAGCCCATCGGATCACCTCGCCGAGCCAGGCCGCCGCGCTCGTCATCGGCCGCGCAGTGCGTGGCCGTGGCTAGGCGGCTGCTGAGGTGCTAGGTGAGCGCTAGGCGGCAGTCAGCCTCGCAGACCCGGCACCCGGCCGGCCCGAGCGGTCCGCTCCGGTCGGCACGGATGTTCGCCGTTGCGCTACCCGGACTCGGCCAGTTGCTAGCCGAGGAACTCCAGGCGATCGAGGGCGTCCAAGCCCAGGCCAGCGGGTTCGACGGGCGTTCCGACGTCGTCAGCTTCACCGCCGAGCCGAGCGCGCTGAACCAGCTGGGGCAGCTGACGCTGGCCGAGGACCTCTTCGCCGAAGCCGGACGCACCCTTCGCTCCGAAGGCGATCGGTCCAGCTGGATCGCCGGGCGGCTGCTCAAACCCGAACGCACCCGCCGTGCCCTCGACGTCCGCG
>JBAUAR010000051.1:0-21780 GCA_049675875.1 Streptosporangiaceae bacterium | reverse complement strand
GGCAGGAACAGGGCGGTACTGGCCCGGCGGCCTGGCGCGGCTTGCGTGCCGCGTTTCAGGCATCCCGCTCGCCGGGGTCGCCGGGCGGTCAGCTGCGCAGCCGCGCCAGCGTCGCGGCCGCCTCGGCTGCCAGGTCGCTGACGAGTTCGGCGGCGGGCCGCAATTCGGTGATGAGGTCGATGGCCTCGCTAGCCCAGACCGGATCGCGCGGCAGTTCGCCGCTCTCGACCCCCTGCCGATAGGCGCGCTTGGCGTCGTCGTCCGCGGCAAGCTCCGCTTCGCGGCCCTGCCATCGCTCGACGAACGGATGCCTCAGCGCCCTGGCCGGATACCGGGCCGGCCAGGGTACGCCGCGGGCTATGTCGAGGATCGTGCTGCGTTCGGTGTCCGCCCCGCTGCCCGCGATTATGGCTGCGCTGACCGACGAATCGGCGAGCGTCTCGACCGTCGCCTGGAACCGGGTGCCGATCAGTGCACCGGCTGCTCCGAGCGCCAGCGCCGCCGCCAGGCCGCGCCCGTCGGCGATTCCGCCTGCGGCCAGGACGGGCGTCGGCGCCGCGAGGTCGGCGACCACTGGCACGAAGGAGAACGTCGACCGGCCCGGCCTGCCGCCGTGCCCGCCGGCGTCGGCACCCTGGGCGACGATGACGTCTGCGCCCAGGTCCAACGCCTGCCTGGCTTCGTCGAGATCGGTGACCTGGATAATCAGCAGCGCGCCGGCATCGCGCACCGGCTGGACGAACGGCCCCGGGTCGCCGAAGGACAGCATGACCGCGCTCGGCCGCCGGGACAGCGCCTGCCGGACCGCACTCACCTCGGCGGCCCAGGACAGGAATCCGACACCCCAGGGCTTCGTCGTCCGGTCAGCAACGATGGCGAGCTCACGCTCCAGCCAGTCAGGGTGTCCACGTCCGCCCCCCACGAGGCCGAGGCCGCCGCCGTCCGAGACGGCCGCGGCCAGCGCGCCGCCAGCACACCCGCCCATCGGTGCCAGGGCAATGGGGTGCTCGACCGAGAACAGTTCGGTGAACGCTGTCCGCAGGGTCACGGCTTTCATTCTGCCGTCTGCGGACGTGGCGGGCTGGGCCAGTTGCCCCGGCTGACGCGCGCGGCCGCCGCGTCGATGTCCGGGGCCGTGCGCTCGATACTGTCAGGGTCCCGCGTGATGTCCATGCACCGCCGTCCCGTTCGTCGTATCGGCGGCCGGAGAGTGCCGGCCAGTACGCAAGCGCCGGTGCGGTGGAACCGCCTCGCAGCCGAATCGTCAGGCCTGGAGGAACGATGGTGCAGCCAGTCGTCAGCAAGGAACGAGTGGCGCTGCTGGACTGGCTGGATGACCAGCGACAGCACGTACTCGGGGTGCTTCGCGACCTAACGGACGATTCGCTGCGGCGGCCGGTGCTGCCCTCCGGGTGGACGTGCCTGGGGCTCGTCCGGCACCTCGCTGTCGACGTCGAGCGGTTCTGGGTCAAAGGGGTCATCGCCGGGCAGCCCATCGACTTCCACGACTCCACCGGCTGGGAGACGTCGTCCGGGCCGGCCGAAGCGGTGTTTGAGCTGTACCGGCAGGAGGTAGCGGCCGCCGACGCGATTCTCGCCACGGCCGACCTGGACGCGCCGCCGGCCCGGTGGCCGGAGTACTTCAGCAACTGGCGGCTCAATGACGCGCGGGAGGTAATCCTGCACATGATCACCGAGACGGCGGTGCACGCGGGTCACCTCGACGCTGCCCGAGAGCTGCTAGACGGTCGCACCTGGCTGGGGGCGCCAGAGACGAACGTCCCGAGAGACTAGCAAGAGCTGCGACACACCATCAGCTGGCTACGAGAGAGGGCTGCGATGAGCAACTGGGAACGAGAGATCGGGGCGATGACGCTGTTCGTGCCCGACCTGGATCGCGCCACCGAGTTTTACCAGGAGGTCTTCGGCCTGGAGGGCGACCGCCCCGACGACGACACGGCCATGTTCCGGTTCAAGAACCTGTACGTATTCCTGCCCAAGGCCGCTGTAGCGCAGGTTCCGGTCCCCGAGGTGCAGGAGGAGGCGCAGAAAGGCGCCGGGCAATTCGCCATCATCGTCGATGACGTGGACGCCGTCTGCGCCGAGCTGACCGCGCGGGGCGTGCAGCTGATAGCCGGACCGGCGGATCGTCCGTGGGGCATGCGGACCGTCACCTTCGCCGATCCGGCCGGCCACGTCTGGGAGATCGCGCAGGGCCTGCCAGCGGACGCCGGCTGACGAGCACTTATCCGGTTGCTGGTGGCCGCGGTCGATGTCAGCATCGCATCCATGCCGACGTTCCGCGCCGCAGACGGTACCGATCTGGCCTTCTCGGTCCAGGGGGAGGGCGAGCCGCTCGTCTGCATCCCGGGCGGTCCGATGCGCGCGTCTCGCTATCTGGGCACGCTCGGCGGGTTGTCCGCAGGCCGGCAATTGATCATGCTGGATCTGCGCGGTACCGGCGGGTCCGCCGCGCCAGCCGATCCGGCGAGCTATCGCTGCGACCGCATGACTAGCGACGTCGGCGACCTGCTGGACCGGCTCGGCCAGGACACCGTGGACCTGCTGGGTCACTCGGCCGGTGCCAACATCGCGGTGCAGTTCGCGGCGCGACAGCCGCGGCGGATCAGCAAGCTCATCCTGATCACGCCCAGCGGGCGAGCCGTCGGCCAAGAGCCAGACAGCGACACCCGGCGCGCGGTGATCGGCCTTCGCCAAGCGGAGCCCTGGTTCGGTGCCGCGGCGGCCGCGTTCGACCGGATTGACGCCGGCGCGGGGACCGAGGAGGACTGGGACGCGATCGCGCCGTTCTGCTACGGCCGGTGGGACGCCATCGCGCAGGCTCATCACGCGGCAGCCGAGACGGAGGTTAACGAGGACGCGGCGGAGGCGTTCGGTGCGGACGGCGCGTTCAACCCCCCGGCTCTGCGTGCGGCGCTCGCTGATTTCGTCGCGCCAGTCCTGCTCCTCGCCGGCGGTGTGGACCTGCAACGGCCGCCGGCGACGGTCGCTGAGTACGTCAGGCTCTTCCCAGTGGCCCCGTTCGTCGTCCAGCCCGACGCTGGCCACTTATCCCTGGCTCGATGACGCAGGCTGGTTTGTCCGGGCCATTACGGCGTTCCTGGCTGGCCGAGTCTGACGCAGGAGGCCTGCACGTGCTGATGGACGACGTCGCTCGGCTGGCCGGGGCTCTGGAAGGGGTACGCCGCACTGCGCCGGAGGGGCTGGCTGAATGGCGATACCACGGCAGGCTGGTCGCGCGGCAGCTTGATGACGTCAGCCTGCTGATCCGCGCCGATTTCGACTATCGCGACTCGATACTGCGGCAGTTTCCCGGCACCTTCAGCGTCCCGACCCGGTACGTCAAGCACATGATGGTTGTCGCTGATCTAGCCACCGGCGACGCTGGCGCCATCGAAGATGCTCTGGAGGCAGCGTGGCAGCTGCAGCGAAGTGGTGACTGACCCGCCAGTTGTGCGTGCCTGCTGCACGTGTGTGTGACCCTTCGTTTTGTCAGTTTGTTTTGACAATTCGTCGCTTGTAAGTTTAACCTGACACCATGACGACCGGTGCGGCTCAGGGCGCGGAAGTGTCGTGTGACCCGGTAGCGGGGCTACGCGCTGTAGGAGCGCTTCGCAGGATGGCCGAGCGTGTCGAAGCCGAGCAGGTTGCTGTCGCGCGGGGACTTGGTTGGTCGTGGCAGCAGATCGCCGATGCGCTCGGGATGACCCGCCAGTCGGTGCACGCCAAATATGGAGGCGCTTTCTGATGGTCGGCGGTCTGCGAGACCGGCGCGCTGCGAAGCTGCGCGACCAGCGATTCGGCAGTCGCTACAACTTCGGTGCTACCTACCGCGACGCCCGAGACGAGGCCATCGGCCGCGGTGATCGCGTCATCGGCACTGAGCACTTGGTCCTGGCACTGCTTGTCGATCCGCAATCCCCGGCGGCCCGCGCGCTCGGCGTCGACCTGGCGTCAGCCCGCAGGGCACTCGATGCCCTGGACGATCGAGCGCTCGAGGCGATCGGAGTCCGTGCCGCCATCAGCGCTGGACCTATCACCGCCCGCTCCGGCGGCTCGCTGCGGCTAACACCGGCCGCCAAGACGATCTTTACCGGCATCCCCAGCGCCAGCAAGGATCGCCGCGATGGACTGCGGATCGTCCTTGACGCGCTACTCGCGCTCAGACGGCCTGACCCCGCTGCGGAACTTCTCGCGGTACTGGGCGTTAGCCGTGCCGCGGTGCTGGCTCGTTTCGCCGATTGTGACGAGGAGCAGCAGGGATGAGTATCGCCATCGACCACGTCGGCATACCTGCCGCTGACCCTGCTGCCTCGGCGAGGTTCCTTCGTGACATCCTCGGCGAAGGCCGTATCGTGCCGGAGGGGCCAGCGGACGAGATGATCAATCTCAGCGTCGGGGACAGTAGCCTGACGTACTTTGAGCTGCGTCCCCCTGACCCGCATCACGTCGCATTCCGGGTGACCGAGCTAGTGCTCGCCACTGCCATTGACCACCTCCGAGAGCGCGGCCTGCCCTTTGGCAACGACCCGGACAATCCTTCCAACGGGCAGACTGCCGACCCGCTGGGGAGTCGGGCCCGAATCTACTTCCACGACCCCAACGGACACCTCTTCGAGTTGTTCGTTGCGGCCCCGGTCTGAGGTATGACGGAGCGCTGGTCGCGGGCGGGGTGCTCCGTGGCGTAGGCGCTCGCTGACAGCGTGGCTGGGCTGTCCGATACTTGGCGCATGAGCTTCGATCCCTACGCTCCGTACGGTCCGCTCGTTGACTCGGTGGTCCGGGTTGCCACCTGGAACGTCTGGGGACGGTATGGATCCGACTGGGAGGCACGGCAAGCTGCCCTGGAGGACGCCCTAGCCGAGGTTCGGCCGGACGTGATCTGCCTTACCGAGTCATGGCGGTGCGGCGAATCGAGTCAGCCCCGGCACATCGCAGAGCAGCTGAGCCTGCCCTATCACCACTTCGTCGGCGACTGGCAGCAGGAGGACTGGCTGTCGGGGATTGGGCTCGCCTGCCGATGGCAGATGAGCGAGCCGGAGCGTCGCCTCCTCCGCTCTGAGACCGGCGCGGGCGATGGCCAGGCCGTGCACGTCACCGTGCACGGTGACCGCGGCCCCATCGAACTGTTCGCGGTGCTGCTCGACTACCCGCTCCACGCCAGCGCGGTACGCCAGGGCCAGGTTAGGCAACTCGTTCAGTTCATCGAGGAGGTCGCTGCCCGTCGCGACCCAGTCATCGTCTGCGGTGACTTCAATGCCGGTCCCGATTCCGACGAGATCAGGATGCTCACCGGCCGGTCAGCTGTTGCCAGGCCGGGCATGGTGTTCTACGACAGCTGGGAGCTGGCCGGGGATGGCTCTCCCGGCTGTACCTGGTCAAACCGTAATCCGCTCGCCGCCATTGGCCTGTACCCCGACAGGCGCTTCGACTATGTCTTCTCCGCTTGGCCACGCCGGGGCGGCGTTGGGCATCCAACGCACTGCGCGCTCCTCGGCGTCCGCTCTCCGGGCGACCTGCAGATATCCGACCACTATGGGCTTGTGGCGGATCTCCGCTACTGAGTACGAACAGACACCGGCCGAGGGGCTAACTGGGCGGTCGGCCGGCGCCCACTTTCCGGTCTCGAGGTGTCTGCATCGGTGGCAGCTGATAGTGCCAGCCAAAGGAGAACCGAGATGGGGAAGATCATCGTTAGCGAGAACCTCTCGCTCGATGGCGTGGTCCAGGACCCGACGGGTGAGGAGGGCTTCAGGCTCGGCGGCTGGTTCGGCCAGATTGGGAACGAGGACCGCGAACAGTGGGCCAAGCTCGAGCTCGACGAGGCGCTCGGCGCCGAGGCCCTACTGCTGGGCCGGCGGAGTGACGAGTGGTTCGCCGTGCGATGGCTGACCCGAAGCGGCGAGTGGGCGGACAGGCTGAACAGCCTGCCCAAGTACGTGGTGTCCGGCACTCTCCAAGAGCCCAGGTGGAGCAACTCGACGGTGCTCAAGGGCGACGTGGTGACCGAAGTCTCGAAGCTGAAGCAGGATCTGGCGGGGGACATCGTCGTCTACGGCAGCATCCAGCTGGTGCACGCGCTGATGGAGCACGACCTGGTCGACGAGTTGCGGCTGACGATCTACCCGGTCGTGCTCGGAGCCGGCGAGCGGCTCTTCGGTGAGATCAGCGACAGGAAGGCCATGCGTCTCGTCCGCGCCGAGACCGTTGGTGACAGCCTGGCCTTCCTTACCTACGAGCTCGTCCGAGACGCCTAGCAAGTCACGGACGCCGCGAGCGGTCCGAACAAGCCCGAGTGCCGGGCCGCCGCCGGCCTGCTGCGCTGGCGAGGCCGGCCAAGTGGTGCCCGGCCGGGCGTCGAGGTCTCCCCAGGTCGGCCGCGCAGCCTGCCGTCGGTATCGCTACCCGACAGCGATCACGGCATGCGGCCGGCCGACCCGGGGAGACTGGCAGCGGTGGGTACCGCCTTGGTGGTGACGCAGCGGATGGTGATCCGCCGGCCGTTGGCGTAGTCGCCGCAATTCTCCGCTCCGGGGTTGTCGCGGAGCAGGCCAGCCCAGTCCGAAAGCCGCTCCACCCGGTAGCCGTACGCATCCAGCATGGTCTGGATCGCTGCCAGGTTCGGGCGCCCGACGAGCACCGACGGGCCGTGACTGTAGGTGTCGGCCGCGGCCTTCCCCTCCTCCTCGGCGTCCTCGGTTAGCACGTTCACGTTCGGGACGGGCCCCATCATGTCCGGACTGAACGTGTCGATGATCAGGTGCCGGGCATTGGTCCGGCGGATTCCGTCTAGCAGCTCGTTGTACCGCAGCGTGTGGTACAGGAAGCCGAGGCACAGCACGACGTCGGCTTCGAAGTCCTGCGTGTTGAGCACCTCGTGCATATCGCCGGTGACGAAGCGGACCCGGTCTGCACCGAAGCCGTATCCGCTGAGGTTCCGTTTCGCGGCCTCCACCAGCTCAGGCCGTGCCTCGATGCCGACGACCGACCGTGCTCCGGTCGCGAGCGCCGCGAGCGACCAGCGGCCGTCGTGACTAGCGAGATCGAGCACCGACGCGCCTTCAAAGATGTCCCGGTTATCGCCGAATATCGCTTCGTAGCGCAGGTTGAGCCGTGCGGTGGTCGGAGCGGTCGTGCTCGTCCAGTAGAACCGCGGGAATTGTTCGAAGAACCACGAGGCCTTGCGGGACCCGGGTGAGGAATCGTCGCGAATAAGCGCGGCCACATCCTGCGGTGGCGGGGAAGATAGCCGTCGGCGGCTTCTCGGCGGGCGTTCGATCCGCCACGCAACGCCGCGCAGCGCTCTCGCCGCCTGATATTTAAGCGACACGACGGCCATGGTATCCAGCGCTTGGCTGCCGAGTGGCCCAGATCCCGTTCCGGATACCGGAGGGCCTGGTACATCCAGCAGCAAAGGGCACTGTCTGGGCCGACTAACACCCGCGGGCCGGGCTTCACCTGGCCGCTGCCATATCCCATGACAAGTGCATTGACGCTTATCTTGGCGAAGACCCCGCTGGTGTCTGCCTTGTTTGAACCAGACGTTCCGGCCGCAAAGTTCGCTGGCTTTGTGGGAGGCGGGGTGTCGATTGGGCGGTGGTCACTTCGTGGCGGGAGTGAGGGCCCGGCCACAGATCGGCCCCGGACGACAAACCGGAGTGATAGTAATGCCGCAGTACCTGCTCGCGCCCTACTGCGAGAGTGCCGTTCCCATTCCCCCGGAGCAGACGCAGCAGGTGCTGGGCGACGGCAGCGCGCTGGGCGACCGGCTGCCGGACGCCGGTGCGTTCGTATCCAAGACCGGCCTGCTCCCGGCGGAGCTGGCGACCGGGGCGAGACTGACCAGGGAGCAAACATCATGAGGCTTCTTCTCACCTCCGCTGGCATCAAGAACACGAGCATCCGCAACGCGCTCGTCGACCTGCTGGGCAAGCCGATTGCCGAGTCCAGCGCCCTGTGCATTCCGACCGCGGTGTACGCCATGGGCGGTCCTGGCGTGGCGTGGCAGTTCATCACCGGACGAGCCACCACCCCCATGTGCGAACTGGGCTGGAAGTCCCTGGGAGTGCTGGAGCTCACCGCACTGCCCAGCATCGATCAAGAGCACTGGGTCCCCCTGGTCCAGGAGACAGACGCCCTGCTGGTAGCTGGCGGCGATGCCACGTATCTGTCCTACTGGATGCGGCAGTCCGGACTGGCAGACCTCCTGCCGTCGCTGCGCGCGGTCTGGGTGGGACTGAGCGGCGGCAGCATGGTGATGACCCCCAGCATCGGGGCCGACTTCGTCAGCTGGAGCCGGGCCGACAGCGACAGGGCGCTGGGGGTAGTCGATTTCGCGATCTTCCCGCACCTGGATCACGAGAAGTTTCCGGAGAATTCCCTCGCCAGCGCGGAGAAATGGGCCGCCAGCATGCCGGTGCCCAGCTACGCGATCGACGATCAGACCGCCATCAAAGTGACCGACGGTAGCGTCGAAGTCGTCTCCGAGGGGCACTGGAAGCTGTTTAGCCAGTAGGCGCCCGAGGCGCATCGTCATCGGCGTGGTAGCCAGACGAAGGCAATGCCACCGACTCGATGGCCAAGTCTGAAGTGGCTAGCCGACTGCCTGGTCTCGCGGTAATACTGAAGCGGAGCACAGGCACGCAGGTGCCGGTCAGGCGGTCGTAACTGGCGGCAGGAGGACTCCGGCATGGCGCAGCGGCAGAAGATGGGTCCGCTGGCGAGCCACCGGCTACGGGACGACCCGGTATCGGCCACCGCTCGGCGCGACCTGGCCGTTGGCCGGCTCACGGTGACTGCCGTCTCCGACGGCGTGCTCGTTATGGATCCGCAGATGGTGGGATCGCCGGAGCAACCGACTGGCGCCTATGACGAGCTGACTGCGCGCTACGGTGAAGCGCGACTGCCGATCGGCTGCTTTGTCCTGCGCGGCGAGCAGAACCTCCTGATCGACACCGGCCTAGGCCCAGTCGATCATGGCGGCGAGGGCACGCTTGTAGGGGGCAACCTGCTCAGCCAGCTAGCCGCGCTCGGGCTTGAGCCGGAAGATATTGACATCGTCGCGCTGAGTCATCTGCATCTCGATCACGCCGGGACAGTCGGCGACGTGGAGACTGGCCAGCCGACCTTCCCCAATGCCACGCTGCTGCTCGGCCGGGACGAGTGGGCAGCTTTCGTCGTGGCGGACAAGGCGCCGGCGCCGCTGGCGAGCTACGTCCGGCAGGCCCTGCTAGACCTGGACGGCCGCGGCATGGTGCAGCTCGTGGACGGGGATGTCGACGTCTTTCCCGGACTGCGCCGGATCGCGACGCCGGGCCATACTCCCGGCCACTCGGTCTATGTGGTGGAAGACAGTGGTGAGCGCCTGTACCTCGTTGGCGACGCGATGCACGCTCCGCAGCAGCTTGCTCACCCCGACTGGGTCGTGCCGTTCGACCAGGATCCGGCCCGGGCTACTGAGGTGCGGGTCTGGCTGGGAACGCAGGCCGCCCGGCCAGGCACGATCGGAGTGCTCGGCTGCCATTTCCCGGAGTTCGAGCCCGCCACGCTCTAACCTGCCGATGTCGGTCAGCTACCACCCCAATTCGTCAGCCGAGGCAGTCCGGCCCTCGGCCACTGATGGCAAACCGGGTCGCGCTGGCGCGCGAGCATTGACACGCGAGTGGGACGCAGGTTTCGAGGAATGCCGGAGGCCGGAGCTGTGCCGTGTACAGCGCGGCGGGTTCAATGAGCACGTCGAGACGACGGAAGGTAGGCGACGTGACTGACGTGGATGCCCTCGCCACGTTCGACTTCGCGGCGTTCTTCGCCGCCGTCGACGATGCGCGCCGCGACCGAGATATGGGCTGGTACGACTTGGCCGGTGAGTTGTGGGATCAGTCCGCGCAGCTCAACGCCGAACGTGACGATCACCCGCTCTGCGGCGGCGCAGTCTCGCGGCTGGGTGGGCGAGGCGAGACGTCCTGCCAGTATGCGCTTTACCTGCTGCGTTGGCTCGGGCAGGCACCTGAGGAGTTCCTCACCGGTCCGGTTCTGGACGTTGGGGACGTGCGGCTCCCGGACTCAGGCCCGGACAGTCGGCTCCGCTGGGACCTCGCCCAGCTCCATGCCGCGCTCAACGAGCAGCGACAGCGGCAGGGGCTGACCTGGGCGGAACTGGCCGAGCAGATCGGCTGCACCCCGAGTCGGCTGACCAATCTGCGCACGGCGCGGATGGCTGATATGGCCCTCACGATGCGCGTGACCCAATGGCTGCGCAGACCGGCAGCCGAGTTCATCCATCCCGCCAGCAGCCGGGACCGAGCCGAACTGCTCTAGGAGCCTGGTTGCGGTGCGACACGAGTCCAGAAGAGTTTCGCGACGTTAGGCGCTAGGCCAGAGGTCCCACCTGTTGACCAACCGGCCTGACCGCTCGATCGGGCACGTGTCGGGCACGAATCGGCCGCGTTACGATCAGGGCAACCCAAGATGGTCTGGGTCTGCGCGGGATGGCGAGATCGGGCCGGCCCCGTCGTCGTAGATCGTTCCATGTGAAATGAGGTCGATCAGATGGAGCCGGGCCAGCGCGGCGACAGGCCGGCTGACGACTCTGATGTTTTCAAAGCGGTGTCTTCTACGGCGCACGCGGCAGAGCCGAGATTGCGGCGAGACTGCGTGAGCGTCATGGCGACGAAGCAGCAGCGCGGTGGGAGCGTTCGCTAGCGCTGCAGGCGCATCCCCGGCCGCTAACCGCGGAAGAACGGCTGATCGTCCGGGAGACTGCTGGACCAATACTGCGGGATATGGCGGCAACGGGGGCGGTCGTGCTGGATGTGCGGGATGAGGCGCACGCGGACAAGGGCTCGGATGTCGTGTGCGCCTGGGGCGACATGGCCCGAGTGTGCAGAGCATCCTGATTCCCACCCACTCGAACCAGCGGTACGCGACGACGCCGCGATGTGGTTGTGCCCGCGGTCCGGCCATGTCATCTGTGCTATCGGCGGATGGCCACTCACGCTCGCGGCCCGCGCTGATCTGCCAGCACGCCCTCTCGCGACCCGGACGAGGCGATTGCCGCCGCTCTAAGGGAGACTCCCGGATGGCCGCAAAGCAGCAGGCCGAGCGTCGCTATCGAGCGCGTAGCGGACAC
Source organism: Streptosporangiaceae bacterium (assembly GCA_049675875.1). Lineage (GTDB taxonomy): Bacteria > Actinomycetota > Actinomycetes > Streptosporangiales > Streptosporangiaceae > JAJYUU01. The sequence goes on along the minus strand of JBAUAR010000051.1, from coordinate 10,631 downwards.
GCCGACGGTTTTAGGCGTCCTGATCTTGGAGTTCGCACCAGGTCAACAAAGCCCTGAGCTGGGTTTCGGACTGGAGCGGGCGACGACGTCGCCTGTCACGGTGCAGCCGGGTTCGGCAGGCAGTGGCGATCGGTCGCCGATGGTCACCTAGGCGCGCCACCAACCGATCTCAGCTCCTCTGCGTCACGCGGTGGATCGGGGCTAGTGTCGGGGGACTGACCGCCGTCGATGTGAGGGATTCGCCGATGATCCCGGCATTCACTCGGCGGGCGTGCTCGACGGCCAGTGAGCGGGCGACCAGTCCCCGTCTGGGTCCGTGGTTTGCCCCACCTCGATGAGATGACCGTCAGGATCGCGAATGTAGCAACGCTTCTCGTACTGGTGTTGTTTCGGCGGTGTCAGGAATTGAGCACCCCGGGCGCTCCATTCCGCGTACACGGCCTCGATGTCCTTGACCCGGATATTAAGGAAGCTGCTGACCCGGTCGGGATCACGCGGCGTCTCCAGGATGACCGTAGGCTTGTCGTCGGTCGGTCCTCCGCCGGAATTTATGACGATCCAGCTGTTGGCTAGCGCAATATTGACCGGATCTCCAGGAAAGGCCACCCGGCCTCCGAGTACTTCGGTGTAGAAGCGCCGGGAGCGCTCGACATCGTCCGAGACGATGAAGTGAGTCAGCGCAATTCCATCCGGCGGCGGTGGTAGATCGGCCATGCGGTACCTCCGCTGTTTGGTCTCACGCCCCGCGTCACGACAGAGTCTGCGGCCGACGTTACCACGAGTAGGCGTGCGGTCTCTTTCTGCTGCCACGTAGTGATTCTGACCGCGGGCTGCGGCATCCGCTGCTCCCTCGAAGTGCTGTCTGACTGATCCTCGACATAGCCGTTGCTGTAACGCGGTTGCTGTTATTACGAAGGCGCCGAGGCGAGCGCGCGAAGGTAAGCGAGTCCGGCGGCGGTTCGGCCACGCCTCGGCAAGATAGCCGCCGATGGCCGATAGGGTGCGTTCTGTGGTGGGTCACTATGGGAGCTTCTTCACCACAAGCGCGGGCGCGTCCGCTGCCATCTTGGGGTTGCTGGTCGTCGCAGTATCGGTCGTCAACGCCGATGACGCGAACCCGACAACTCGGGAGCTGCGAACTGTGTTGGCCGGGAGCGCGTTTGTTGCCCTGGTCGACATCTTCCTCGTCTCGATCGTGGCCTTAACTGGGGGCTCAATCGTCTTCGGGCTATCAAGCCTCGCAATGGCAACCGTCGGCCTGCTGGCCACCAGGCAGCTGATACCGAGGGCAAAGCGGGCTGGAAATTTCTCCAACAGCTCTCGAACCAGAACGCTGAATATCGCCTTCGCGTCGATTTCAGTTGCGAGCTACTTACTGCAGCTCGCCCTCGCTGCGGCGCTCCTGGCGAACAGCCAGAGCGCCACGCTGCAACGTGGTTTGATCCTCATCATTGTGGCGTTGTATTGCAGCGCGCTTGGTCGGGCATGGGTGGTCACCGGGATAACCCGGCGCGGATAAGAGGCGCCTCGACACCGGTGTCGGCGACGGTCGTGATCTACCAGCACCCAGGCGCTGGGCGCGTCGGGTACTTGCGTGGCCCCAACCGGGAGTCCTGGCATCCGGCATTATGTGCTGGTGCCGAATAGCTGCTTCACGAACCCTTGGTCTGAATGAGCGACATCCCACGAACGATCTCCGTCGGACGCCGCGTCGTGGTGACCGGCATGGCCGGGGCGGGGAAGAGTACGTTCTCGCGAGCGCTTTCGGCGAAGACCGGTCTACCCATCATTGTTCTCGACGTCCACTTCTGGCTGCCTGGTTGGGCCAAGCCGACCGAGGCCGAGTGGCGGGAGAAGCAGAAGAGACTGCTCGCCGGCGACGACTGGATCGCCGACGGCAACTACCACGCCACGCTCGGTCTTCGACTCGAGCGAGCAGACACAGTCGTGTTCCTCGACATACGGTGGTGGATCTGCGCATGGCGCGCGCTCGTGCGTGGGATTCGAACGCGCCCGGTTGACTTCGAGCTGCCAAACGGCTGTGACGAGTCCCGTTTGCGTCGGCTTCGCGATGAATGGTGCCTGGCTTGGCGCATCTGGCGAGTCCGCCGGTCTGAGCGCGAAACAGAGCTGAAGATCCTGTCGCAGCATGGAAAGCATGTGGCGATGTACGTGCTCCGGTCCAAGCGCGCCGTGCGCGAGTTTCTCGACGTATGAATGCCGGTACCGCTCTAGCGTCTGGGTAGTTGGTCGACGGTCGAGGGTGTGGCCCGGCCGGCGGCCCATGCTTCGCGGATTTCCGCAACAACCTCGTGGGTATAGCGGCGCAGCCCGAACCGGGCTTACTGACCTGTCGCGCTTGGCGAGCGGCCGTCCGGCCAAGGGTCTGACCTGGGGTTCCGGGTTGGAGCGCCGAAGGGAGTCGAACCATGACCAGATGGGAAGGCTGCGACTGCCTTGCGGCTGCGCGGCGTCCATGGGTCACTGTGGTCCCGTGAGAAATATTGCTGGCGGCCTGTCGATCCGGAGCGAGGCTCTCGTAGAACAGGTGAGAGGCTGCCGGAGGAGGCCGCCGGGACAAGGAGTCATGAGATGACGCAGTACCTAATCTCGTTCGGTGCCCACGCAATGGACTACATCCCCGACGAGGAAGGGCCCGCCGTGGGCAAGGCCGCGCTCGCGGTGGTCCGGGAAGCCAAGGACGCCGGCGTGTACGTGTTCGCCGGCGGGCTGGAAAGCGAGCAGGCGAGCATCGTGGCCACCGACGGGACGGTCACCGACGGCCCGTACCCGGAGACCAAGGAGGTCATCGGCGGACTCACCGTCGTCGACGTGCCCTCACAGGAAGACGCGCTGCAATGGGCTGCGAAGATCGCCGCCGCTTGCCGCTGCGCTCAAGAGGTCCGCGTGTTCCAGCCCGGCCCGGACGTCTGATCGAAGGCCTGCCGCGACCGGTTCGTGCCCCACCGCTCCCAGACGAGTACGCGCTAGCGCATGACTTGCCCTGGCCGCGGGCTAGCGACGCGGGCCTGCGCATCGACCTGAACTGAGGACACGGCAGTGACGCCGGGACCGGGTGTGCAGCCGGACTACCTCAAAGAGCTACAAGGAGAGCAGCAGTGACGCCTAGTAGGCACGGATCGGCACGGATCGAGTTCCCGAATGAGCTCGAGGTCCTTATCACGCGAGAGTTCGACGCTCCGATCGCTCTGGTCTTCGACGTCTTGACCAAGCCCGAGTATGTGAGCAAATGGGGCGCTTACCCCTCGGACCCGATGACGGAGTGCTCGATCGACCTGCGGGTTGGGGGGAACTACCACTTTTCCTTCGTGACGGAGGACGGAACCGTGTGCTCGTTCCGCGGAACCTACCTGGAGGTCGAGCCGCCGGTGCGGACCATGGAGACGTGGCTGTTCGGCGGCTGGCCGGATGCGGAGGCGGTAGAGACCTGGCAGCTGCACGAAACTGGCGGTGTGACGACGGTAACAATGCGGTTGGCGTTCCGCGATAAGGCTGGCGCCGCGCTGGTTTATCAGCACGCCTCGCGCGACCGCGATGAGGCGATCGCCGCTGCCCTGGGGGATTCCCTGACGGCCGCAACGCAGCAGACTGAGCGTCCGCTATCGGGCACGCAATGTGCGCGCCGAGACCACAGGGAGAACGAGGATCAGCGAGCACTCGACAAGGAGCCGCTGCGAGAGTGGATGGTAGAGCGAGGGTTCCGCGGCGACGGACACGCACCCGTCATGACCGACGAGGTCCGTATCGCGACCGCGACCCGCTACATCCTTCTCGCTGAGGAAATGACTCAGCGATCGTTCGAGGCCCCGGAGGTCACCGCAGCCGAACGGGTCGCCAACGTCCTCCGCGACTGACTGCCGCGTCTGCCGTGGAGTCAGTTTGGAGAGGGCTATCACCGACAACGCAAAGATCAGTGGCCAGTCGCTTGAATCCCTTGGCCCGCCGTAACCCCCTGCTGCCGACTTTGGCAATTACGCTCTGGCGGAGATTCGCGAGGCCGATGTGCGGCGCTGGCGCAGGGAGCGGCTTGAGCAGGGACCGAAGTCGAGCCCGAAGTTCAGTGACGTGACCGTAGCCAAGGCATACCGGCTCCTGCACGCGATTCTGGCACTGCAGCTGACGACAAGGTGATCAACCGCAATCCGTGCCGTATCAGGGGCGCGGGGGAGGAGCACTCACCAGGTTGGCCGGTCGTTCTACTGCCCGATCTCAGCAAGCTGTTGGACAGCATCCCGGCGCGATACCGCGCCATGCTGCTTCTTGCCACCTTCGCCAGCCTTCGATTCGGCGAGCTGGCGGCGTTGCGTCGGCCGGACCGGACCTTGAACACTGCGTGGTACGGGTGGTCCGATCGACCCGCAGATGAACGGCAGGAAGCTCATCGAGCAGGAACCGATGTCTCGCGCTGGCCGCCGCGACACCCGGTACTCCCTGGGGCCACCTCGCTCTTGCTGCGTCCCTCCACCACCACCGCCGCGACAACCAGCCGAGCCAGCGACATCGCACACCCCACGCATCCTGGTGTGAACTATGTCGCGAGACAGCTGCGAACTATGTCGTGCGCTCAGACATGGAGCGGGCGAAGGGAATCGAACCCTCATGACCAGCTTGGAAGGCTGGGGCTCTGCCATTGAGCTACGCCCGCGCGACGGCGGAGCCGCCACCCGGTAGCGTACCGGGTCTTCGCACGCAACCGGGCTGCGAGCCGAGGCAGGTGATCAGTCCAAGCCGAGCCCGTTACGTTATCGGAGGCAGTTCCTGCCCTGACTCCTGCACGTTACGGAACAGGTCGCCTCGCTGGGTGATCCGGTCCAGGATCGTGCGGATCGTAAACCCGTCGGGCCGCAGCGACGGATCCTCCAGCTCCGACCAGTCGATGGGCGCCGAAACCGGGGCACCTGGCGCCGCGCGCGGGCTGTAAGGGGCGACTAGCGTCTTGTTGCTGACGTTCTGGGTGTAGTCGAGCCGGGCCCGGCCCGAGCGCTCGCTGACGTCCCACTTCCAGCTGATCAGGTCGGGTACTACGGCGCCGACCGTCTTGGACAGTTCCTCCACCCACGTGCGCGTGTCGTGATAGCTCAGGCCGTCGACGATCGGGATCCAGATCTGGATGCCGCGTCGGCCAGTGACCTTGGGCTGGGCTCGCACATGCAGGTGCTCGAGGGCGGTCCGGTGCAGCCTCGCGAGGATTAGCACCTCGTCCCAGGACGTAGCCGAGCCGGGGTCGATATCGATGAGCGCGTAGGTTGGGCTGTCCGGGCTGCTCGTGCGCGACGTCCACGCGTGCCACTCCAGCGCACCGTAGTTCGCCGCCCAGACCAGCGCGGCCGGCTCGTCGATCACGAGGTAGGTGGTCGTGCGGCCCGGTTTCGCGCTCGGATCGCGCCATCGGGGCAGCCAGTCGGGCGTGTAGTCGGGCAGCTGCTTGTTCCAGAATCCGGGCTGGTCGGCGCCGGCGGGGAACCGGTGCATGTTCAGCGCCCGGCCGGTCAGGTAGGGGAGCGTGATCGGGGCGATCTGAGCGGAGTAGCGGATCAGCTCTCGCTTGGTAACGGGCTGCTCGCCTTTTCGGCCGGGGAACAGTTCCTTGCCGAGGTTGGTGAGCTTGAGCTTGCGGCCGAATATTTCCCACGTGCCCTGCTCGCCAAGGTCGTCCAGGCCAGCCAGCTCGTCATCGGTCGGTCCGAGCACCGGGCGGGGACGCAGCTGGACCGAGGCCTGTGCGGCCGGCAGGTCGGACCGCCAGATCCGGTCCGGATCCGCTTTCACCTCGTCGTTGGTGCGCCCGGTCAGCACCGACTGTGGGAAGTCCTCGGCGTCCCAGCCGCTCACCGCGTGGTCATCGTCCTTGTGGATGAGCAGCCACTGGTTCTCCTCGTCGCGGCCGCGGCCACGCTGGACAAGGATGAACTTGCCCTTCAGCTTGTGGCCGTGGACATCGGCGTGGAGTTCGCCGCTGGCCACTGCTGCCACTGGATCGTCGGTCTCGTACGGCTCCCAGGTGCCGTTGTCCCACACGATTACGTCGCCTCCGCCGTACTCGCCGTGCGGGATCACGCCCTCGAAGTCGATGTACTCGATCGGATGGTCCTCGACGTGCACCGCGAGGCGCCGGGCTTTCGGGTCAAGGGTGGGCCCGTTCGGGACCGCCCAGCTGGCGAGCACGCCGTCCATCTCAAAGCGCAGGTCGTAGTGCCGTCTCCGGGCGCGGTGCCGCTGGACCACGAAGCGCAGCGACTGGGCCGCCTGAGCGGTCTGGCCGGGTTCCGCGGGCCGGTGCTCGGGTTCACCGGCTGGCTCAGGCGTACGAGTGAAGTCGCGCTTCGCCTGGTAGCTGGCTAGCCGTTCGGCCGGTGATTTGGCTGAACGTGGCCGACGCGAGTTGCGGTCTTGATGCGCGGCCGCTTTCTCGGCGTCGTCAGCGCTGGACCGTGCCATGACGTCGATATTCCCATCACCGACGGCGAAGGCAAACGCCGGCGGTGGCGACGGTGACCGGGCGATCCTGCTGCGGTGCTCCTCCTCGCCAAAGCAGGGCGCGCGGGGCTGGCCTTCCTGAGGACATCGATAGGGCTCGTGACAGAGGCCACGCTGCATGCCGTCGGCGCCGGCCGGTTCTGGTAAGTGTCCGGAACCGATGTCCGCGAAGCCGCGGTCACAGAACAACGGCTAGAGCCGGAAGCCGCCTGGGCCGACGCAGCTCGTCCTGCAGGCTGGCGATGGTGCGCTGTTCTGCGCCATCACGAGTAAACCGAGCCCGATCAGGATCAGCAGGCCCACGACAGCCGCAATTCGCCAGCCCCGGTCGCTCATCGAACATCCGCCCTTGTCAGCCCGGTCGCGACTCTTCCGGCATTCATATTTCGGGGCGATATGGTCCTCGGGTGCACGCCAGCTTTCATCAGCTTCGGCATCAGCCGGACAAGCGAGCGCTACATCCTGTGTGCGGAGCATGGGAAAAATGACTGACCGGCCCGAATTTCCATGTCCTGGCATCCCAATGGCATGTCCCAGCGTCCGAGTAAGTAAGTCGGTCGGTCGGTCCCAGGCGCCATGTCCCGTGAGCTGTCATGCATTCTCGTAGAAGAGGAAGTCTCCGACCTGAGTGCTTTCCAGTCGTACCCGGTCGGCCATGTTGTCGCTGACCCAGGAGGCAGCCATCTCGTTGGCCTGCTCGGCCTCCTCCTCTGAGTCCCACAGGGTCACCGAGACCACCTTGCCCTCTGGGCTCTCCGCCAGCCCGTAGGCCTGGAACCCAGGATGGGCGCGGAAGACACCCAGCATTCCCTCGTGGGCCTTGTCAGCGACCTGCTTGGCCGTGCCGCCGGTCAGAGCGTAGACACCGATACGGACGTGACTCATTACTTGCTCCTCCCCGTAGCATAAGCAGCGATCCGACAGAGCCAGAGCGCGCCTGGCTCTATAACTCGTTCCCAGTCCAGATCCCGCGCAAGCCTCAGTACTGCAGCGGGGCTTCGGCTACCCCAGCGATGGTTGCGCTTGATCCGAAATTTCGGGCGGGTATGAGTCCATCTGACGCCAGCTGCGCCACTTATGGGCCCTGCTGGCTGCCTCGCTGGTCTCGACATACCGCCGGATGTCGTGGTGCAGCGCCGGGTCGAACTCGGCGGGGACAATGCTCCAGGCCTCATCGGCAGCGGGCCTGCGACGATGAACTACCCTGCGGGTCTGCGGCGACTGGTGACAGTGGCCATGGCGGTCACTCTCTGCTGAACTGTGCACTTACAGATCCATAGTAACCCGGAAACTATCTCAGCATGTGGACAGTGCAGCGCGTGACGGCTGCTCTCCCGTACCATTGGACGGCGGCACCCAGGGCCCAGGTGGACTGGGGCAGTGCATGCCATCGAACGCGTGAGTGATGCTCGGCCCACCTTGGTCGAATGTTCTGGCGCGGGGACCGAAGTGGGCAGGATTCGAGGATCTAAGCAAGACAGTGACTAATGTTTACGCAGGTCGCAGGCACGGGATGTAGCGCAGCTTGGTAGCGCGCCTGCTTTGGGAGCAGGAGGTCGCGGGTTCGAATCCCGCCATCCCGACTGGTCAGAGACAGTTTTCGAAAGTGTTGCCATTCTTGCACTTGCAATTGTGGGAGGCGGACCCGCGACGCTCAATGTAGGCCGAGTGGCCCGATGGGTTTCTATGATCGGCTTCGAGGATCTGGAACCGCGAACCTATCTTCGGCGCCGGAAATGCCTTCCGTTGATGGGGGCTTGCTGCCCGTACGCTGGTCGACGTGACTGAGACTGTCGGGCGCGTGGACGAGCGCGTGCCGAGGGCAGTGGCCATCGAGCTTGCCCGGCTGTGGGCTGAGAACGCGCGTCTGCTCCGTCTTCTTGAGCTGACTCCCGGGCAGGCAGCGCTGCCGCGTCCATCGCAGTCCGGGTTCTTTGAGGCGCAGCCCGGTCCGGTGCATGCCGGCTCCTCGCCGGAGGAGAAGGTCGCGTTTTTCGGCGCGCTGTTTGCCGCCCGCGCCGATCTATACGCCCTGCGGTACGACAATCGCCGTACCAGCAAAGCTGGCTGGATTCCAGCGACGCGCGGCGGGTTCCACCGGCGCGTTTCGCACAGCGAGCGAGACTACCTGCCGCTGACTGCCGAGGTACTGGCGGCGCACCTGTCCGGGAAGACGCACATCGGTCTGTACCCGTTGCTGGACGGCGACAACTGCTGGTGGCTGGCTGCTGACTTCGATGGGCCCGACGCGATGATCGAGGCGCTGATGTACCTGAAGGCGGCGCGGGCCTTGCAGGTGCCGGCTGCCCGGATACACCAGCCTCGGCTTCCCCGACCCCCGGCGGATCACGCCAACACCAAGCGCCTGCATCCCCCTAAACTGAGCCACGCTCTCCGGCCACCCTCGGTTGCGGCGTGCCTAGGGCACCGATTGCCTGGTACATAATACGATTGTGTTATGAGTCAACCGGGGGACGCCGAGACGTTGCCGTTGCCGTTGCCGTTGCCGTCGCCATCGTCTGCGCTCTTGCAGTTGGCCAGGCTGAAGGCGGACATGAGCCAGCGCGAACTCGCCGAGCGGGCAGGAGTGCCGGTCACTATGATCTCTGCTTACGAGCGTGATCAGCGGCAGCCCACGCTAGCTACGCTGCTTCGGCTGTTGCGCGCTGCAGGATTCGAACTCCGCCTGCACCTGGCTGTATACGATCCGCATGACGAGATCCTGGCGGGCCTGGAAGCAGGGCGCTCAGAAGCCGAGCGGCATCATCGTGACCGGCAGATCGAGGCGTGGCGCGACGCAGTGCCCGTGGAAGGCGCGGCTTGAGCGACCAGGACAGCGTCGGCGAACAGAGCCTGAATCCGACAGCCATAGTGGCCGCGCTAAACCGGCACCGGGTCCGATACGTCATCATCGGCGCCTTCGCAGCCATCGCCCAGCGGGTCCCGATACCGGCGACGAGAGACATTGACCTCACCCCGGAGGCAGGGCCGGACAACCTGGCACGGCTATCACGAGCCCTAACTGACCTGGGTGCCCGGATCCGGACTGAGGCGGTGCCGGAAGGGCTGCCGTTCAGCCACGATGCGTCCTCGCTTGCGGCAGCCGAGGTGTGGAATCTGGTCTGCGCGGACGGCGAGTTCGACATCTCATTCCATCCGTCTGGCTTCGCCGGCGGCTACGCCGAGCTTGCGGCCAACGCCCATCACTTGCGCGTGGGCGACGTCGAGGTCGTCGTCGCGGATCTCGCTGATGTGATCCGGTCAAAGGAGTCCGCAGGCCGTCCGAAGGACTTGCGGGTGCTGCCACTGCTGTACCGGCATCTATCCGGGCGCCGCGCCGAGCGCGAAGCGGAACAGGGATGAGCGCTTTCGGTGCCTGCTTGCTGCGCCGGCGTGGGAACGCCGTTCCGCTCTAGCGCAGCCCAGCGCGCCGCGCGAATCCGTGCGGCGCTTCTCTTTGCACCGCACCGAAGTAAAACTGGGGAGCCAGGGTGGGAGCCAACGTGCACAGTCATCAAGCCTCACCAGGCGATATCTGGCGAACGTCCTTGCAGGTAGATGGCCATTCGGGCGACACCTGGCTACAACTGGCGGCTGATTTTTGCTGATTTGGGAGCAGGAGGTCGCGGGTTCGAATCCCGCCATCCCGACAGCTATTTTTCGAATGTGTTGTCAGTTTCGGTAAGCAGGCGCGAATTCGTCGGCAGACGTCGCCCGACACGGGTCAGCGTGGCTGGGTGTCTGCGCACGTCGGCTGTTCTTTGGCTCCCCCTGCTGTAGAGGGATGCGGCTCCGCCCAGCTGGTCGAACTTCTGTTCAGATGATTTGCAGCAGGTCGGCCGCGACTTGGGTGCCATGGCACGGCGAGTGCGTGGCTTGTTCCAATCAGCGCGCATGGCAAGGACATCTGAGTGCCGAGGAATCTCGGCTGAGTGAGCCATCCATCTCTTGCTGTCATGGCTCCCCTCTGTGTCAAGGCGCGGTGAGGGACAAGGTTTTAGGCTGCTGGCTAGCGGACCCGGGAAGTGGCTTATCCGAAGAGCCGGCTGCCGGGGTCGGGCCGGTCACGCTGGATTGCAGAGTCGTCCCCGAGTGCCCTCCCGGGTCCGTTCTGGCCGTGCGGGCATCGATGG
>JBAUAR010000050.1:0-5023 GCA_049675875.1 Streptosporangiaceae bacterium | reverse complement strand
CCGCAGCTCGGGCCGGGGCGTGACCGCCACCGCCGCGGCGAGAAGCGCGCCGGCCTCGCGCTGTCCGCGCACGTCGTCACGGCACTGCTCGCACGTCAGCAGATGACGCTCGAATTGCGCCCGGTCGCTGTCCGGTATCGCGTCCAGTACGTACGCGCCCACCAGCGCGTGCAGGCTAGTCCGCCGAGCTCGCATCAGCCCACCCCCAGGCAGTCGCGCAGCCTGATCAGCCCGTCACGCATTCGCGTCTTGACGGTCCCGACGGCGACCCCAAGCAGCTGCGCGACCTCTCTGTAGGTGTAGCCGCCGTAATAGGCGAGCGTGACCGACTCGCGCTGCAAGTCGGTCAGCCCGGCCAGGCAACGCCGCACCCGCTCGCGATCCAGGCTCGCCTCGACCGCGTCGGCCACCTCGTCGTACGGGATCGCGGCCGTTGCGGCGCGGGCCTCGCGCTGCGTCGCTCGCTGCTCGGATCTGACCCGATCGACGGCACGGCGGTGCGCGAGCATCGTGATCCACGCGGCAGCCGAGCCGACCGCCGGGTCGAACCGCGCGGCGGTCCGCCAGACCTCAAGCAGTACTTCCTGCATGACCTCCTCGGACTGGGCGGGGTCGCGCAGGATCCGGCGGGCGACACCGAGCACGGCGGGCGCGGCGCGGTCGTAAACGAGGGCGAACGCCGCCTCGTCGCCGCGCGCGACGGCGGCCAGCGCGACCTCAAGACCGACCGGCCCGGCCGAACCGGCCCGCCTCGAGCCGGGCCCGTCGTCCGGATGGCTGCCAGCACGAACGTCCACGTTCCCATATTCGTCGCTCAGGCGGGTATCGGCTTGGCCGGGCCGCGTACGCCGGCAATCCGCGCCCGGCGCTGGTACGAATACTGGTGTGACTTCACCGCAACCGCGCCCCTCCCCCCGTTCCGGCCGCCCGGCTCCCCGGCCGCGCCGGGGAGCCGTAGCCAGCATCGGAGCGATCATCGGCGTGGTCACGGCCCTGGTGGCGCTCGGCACGGCGCAACTGGTCGCTGCGGTGCTCGCCGCACCTGCGAGCGCGCCGGTGGACGCCGTTGGCGCGGTGTCCATTAACCACACGCCCGAAGCGGTGAAGAACTTCGCCATCTCCGCGTTCGGTTCTAACGACAAGACCGTGCTGGTGTGGGGCATCCGCGTCGTGCTGCTCGTGTTCGCGGTCGTGATCGGCGTGCTGGCCCTCCGGAAGCTCTGGCTCGGCATGGCAGGCCTGGCCGTGTTCGCCGCCATCGGCGTTGCCGCCGCGCTGGCCCAGTCAGGCGCTTCGGCGGCCTATGCGCTGCCGACTTTGCTGGGCGCCGGCGTCGCCGCGCTAGCGCTTCGGTACTTCCGCAAGCTCGCAAGCCCCGGCGTGGAGCGAACGCTGGCGCCCCGGCGACCGCCGGGCGCAGCGGTCGGCCAGTCCGGACCAGCGCTTGCTGGTCCATCGTCCCCGGACAGCGGGCCGGCGGTCCCCGTGAGCGGGCCGGTGTGGCGCCCGGTGCGGCCCGATCCCGCCGCCCGGGGCGGGGCCGGCTACGGCCCCGACCGGCGCAAGTTCCTGACAGCGAGCGCTGCCGCTGCGGCGGGCTCGCTCGTCGCCTACGGGGGCGGCTCATTCCTCGCCAGTAGCCGCAACGTCAGCATCGCCCAGCGGGCCATCCGGCTGCCGAAGCCCGCGGTGCCCGCGCCGCCGCTGCCGGCCGGAGCTGATCTGCGGATCCCCGGACTGAGCAGCTTCATCACCCCTAACGCCAGCTTCTACCGGGTCGACACCGCGCTCATCCTGCCCGAGATCGCGCCGGCGCAGTGGCAGCTGCGGGTGCACGGCATGGTCCGCCACGAGCTGATGCTGAGCTTCGATGACCTGATCAAGCGGCCGCTCACCGAGGACTACATCACGCTGTGCTGCGTGTCGAACCCGGTGAGCGGGCCATACATCGGCAACGCGAAGTGGCTCGGCGCCAGCCTGCGCAGCCTGCTGGAGGAGGCGGGCGTGCACGCCGGGGCGAGTCAGCTGCTGTGCACATCGTCGGACGGATTCACCTCGGGCACGCCGGTCGCGACCGCGATGGACGGCCGGGACGCGCTGGTAGCGGTCGCTATGAACAATGCCCCGCTGCCGGTGGCGCACGGGTTCCCGGTCCGGCTCGTCATCCCCGGCCTGTACGGGTACGTCTCGGCGTGCAAGTGGATCGTGGACATCGAGGTCACCACCTACGGGTCAGCCCAGGCTTACTGGGTCCCCCGCGGCTGGTCGGCGCAGGCGCCGGTCAAGACCGAGTCCCGCATCGACGTGCCCACTGGCCAGAATCCGCTCACCGTCGGCAAGAGGGCGACGATCGCCGGCGTCGCCTGGGCCCAGCACAAGGGCATCGAGGCAGTCGAGGTACGGGTCGGTAACGGCCCGTGGCAGCAGGCCACCCTCGCCGCCGTGCCCGACATCGACACCTGGCGGCAGTGGGTCTACGAATGGGACGTGAATGTCGAGCCAGGCAGCTACCTGATCGAGGCGCGGGCCACCGACAAGACCGGCTACACCCAGACATCGCTGGCCGAGCCGCCGCCGCCGAATGGTGCATCGGGATATCCCTCGGTGCAAGTCAGCGTCGTCAGGTAGGCGCAGGCCGGTCGCCCGGTCGCCCGGTCGCCCGGTCGCCCATGACCCGGCCGTTCAGAGCAGCTGGCCGGCCGGCTGCCCGTACATGTAAGCGCCGAGCCAGCGGCCGAGCTCGGCGAAGAAGGCGCGGCTCGCCGGTCCGCCGGCCACGCCTGCCAGCCCCGCCGGACTCGCCAGCCCGGCGTACTCGGGCAGCTGCAGACTGGTCACATGCCCGCCGAGATGCACGGCCTCGCCCGGCCGCCGTAGCAGGCGGAGCGACCGCGACGGCGTGCCCGACAGGACGAGTACCGGGCAGGAGATGTCCAGCCGCACCCGCGCTCCGAGCGGCCAGGCGGGCTGATAGAGGATCAGCGCATCTGCTGCGGGCGGTCGCAGCGCTGAGAGCACGTCTGCGCTGAGCTCGCTGCCGCGCCGGTCGCACCAGCGAGCCGCGACAGCCGCGGCGCGGCCCTGGGCCGACACGATCACGTGCTCCACCCCGTCCGCGTTGCGGACGTGCGCGCAGACGGCATCCAGTTCGGCGAAGGCGCGCTCGACCGCGTGGCTGGCCGGGCGCCAGGGCCGCGCCGACGCCGGCGGCAGCCGCAGGCCGGAGAGGTAGAAGTGGCACGAGCGCTCGGTGAACCAGGCAGCCAAGTCGGCCGGAACCACCGGATCACCCGTGGCCTGCAGATGCACCACCGCCCGCCGGCTGGGCTGCGCCGAGCGCAACCGGAACAGCGCGCTGACCGGCCGCGCCGCTGGTGGAGCTCCGTCGGGGCCAGGCTCCAGCAGCGGCTCATGCCCTACGGCGATGACGTCACGACTGGTGCTGATGCTCACGCGATCCCCCGTCCCCCGGCCAGTGTCGCATCGTAATCGGAGCGTCACGCACTGGACACGCCGGGCCGGCCGGCAGCGGGGTCGGTGAAGCAGCGAGGCGCCGGTCACGTGCGGGTTGCTACGATTGTCCCGAGGGAACGCGGCATGCCCGGAGCTGGTCAGGTTTGCCGGCCGACGGCGTCGGGAACACCGCGAAGGACGCGCGCGTCGCCCCGATGGCGTATCCGCGCGCAGACATGCGACGGGCCCCTCCATGTATGAGATGGAGGGGCCCGCCCCTGTCTCGCCTCGTCCGGCTGGCCGGTTGCCCGGCGCCGCCGTGCCCGGCGTGACAGTCGCCCCGCCGCCCTGGTAACCGGTCGCCCGGCCGCCGTACGCGGCGTGACAGTCGCCCCGTCGCCCTGGCAGACCGGTTGCCCGGCCGACCGCTAGCGACGTGACGTGCCCGCAGCACTAGCCGGCAGATTGCTCCGCCGACCGTGGCCAGCAGATTGCTCCGCCGACCCCGCCAGCCGATTACTCGGCCAATCTGGCCAGCCGATTGCTCGGCCAACCGTGTGCCACGAGCACTGCTGCGTCAAGGATCCCGCGAGTCGGTTAACGCCGGTCACCTGACTCGCTCCGGCGTTCCCAGAGTTGCCCCTGAGGCAGATCCGGTCTTCAGCAGTGAGAGATTTCTACGCCCTGATCCTGGCGTGGCACAAGGCCTTTCCCGGATAACTTCAAGATTCTTTTGTCATCCACAGGACGTCCCGCGTTTATCCCCCGTGCACGCCAAGTCTCCACGGGTTCATGCACAGCGTCATCCACATCCCTGGGGCAACCGCCCGTCCGCCGCTGGCACGATGACGCAGGCGGCCGCAGGATTCTGCGCGGGTCGGCCGGTCACCGTACCCGGCCGGCTCTACCATGCTGAAAGCGGACGGAACGGTCAGCGCATCGGGAGGCTCGGTGACGGATCAGCACGGCGAGACCGATCAGAGCCCGGAGCTGTCCGTCGCGGTGGCCGACGATCACGTGGCCACCCTTGAGTTCAGCCGGCCGCCGAGCAACTTCTTCAGCGTGAACCTGATCCGCCAGCTCGCCGACGCCTGCGACGAGCTCGCCGCAGATCCGCGCTGCCGGGCCATCATGCTGTGCAGCGGCGGGCGGGTGTTCTGCGCCGGAGCCGACCTCGCCGACGCGCACGCCGTGGGGACGCCGGGCGGGTCACACCTGTACGACCATGCCATCAGGCTGTTCGAGCAGCCGCTGCCGGTGGTCGCCGCTGTGCAGGGCGCTGCCATCGGCGGCGGCCTCGGCCTCGCCCTAGCGGCAGACTTCCGCGTCGCAGTGCCGGAAGCGCGGTTCGCGGCCAACTTCGCCCTGCTCGGCTTCCACCACGGGTTCGCGATCACCGTGACGCTGCCGGCCGCCGTCGGGGAGCAGGCCGCTCGCGATCTGCTGTACACCGGCCGGCGGATCAGCGGCGAGGAGGCGCTCCGCATCGGCCTGGCTGACCGGCTCGCTGAGCCGGGCCAGGCCAGACCGCAAGCGCGCGCGCTAGCCGCCCAGATCGCCGCCTCGGCAC
>JBAUAR010000049.1:0-3987 GCA_049675875.1 Streptosporangiaceae bacterium | reverse complement strand
CGGTTCCACGGTGTACTCGCTCACGGCATCTCCCTGGCGTCACTAACACTCAGCCGTCGTCGGTTTCGAGCGGTTGGCAGCCTAGAACCAGTTGCGGACGATTGCCGTCCGGTATGTCGGCGGCACGAGCCTGCCTGAACCCCATGACCCGACCGGCTGCCCCGCCACGGTCACGACAACACCTCAATCCCGGGGCGACGATGGCGGTCTGCACGTTGACGGCGACACATGGGTGGTCAGCGATGTGGCGCGCGCCGATATCTGCTGATCCTGATATCGGCGATGGTCTCGAAGCGCCGCGCGGCGGCTTCGGCGAGCCGGGCGTCGATATCGGGCGGAGCGTGCCATCTGTAGGGCGTCATGGCAAACAGGTCACGCAGACTCTGCGCGTCGGACCCGACAACCGGGAACCTGACAGACGTCGAGGTGATCTCGGTGAACCGATCACCCGGGTGGCCCAGCGGCGACTTCGGCTCGTGCGCGTGAGCGGCCGGGTAAACGAGCCTGCGCAGGCCCTCCAGGTGATCCGGGCCCGGGCTGGCGATGATCACCGCGCCGCCCGGGCGGATGACTCGCGCGAGCTCGGCCGCAATGACAGGGGCAAACACGGCCACGGCGACATCGACGACGCCGTCGGCCAGCGGCAGATCGGCGGCGCTCGCTACCGCGTACATGCCGCTGGGGTGCGCCCGCGCCGCAGCTGCCACCGCGGTCTTAGCGATATCGACGCCGGCTACTGCTGGCGCTGACAGCGCCCGGGTATGGCTGCCCTCGCCGCAGCCCACGTCGAGAACAACCCCCGGATGCTCGCTACCAACAGCTTGGGCGATTGCGGCCGACAAGGGGGAGTATGCCCCGCTGGCCAGGAACCGCCGCCGGGCCCTGACCATTTCCGGGCTGTCGCCAGGCTGACGGCTGTGCCGGGCGAGCAGCAGGTTGACATGACCCTCTCGGGCCTCGTCGAAGCTATGGCCCGCACCACAGGCCCAGCGGCGGTCGTCGGTACTAAGGATCAGCCGCTCCCGGCACACCGGGCACCGCCAGGACAATGCGGGCCCGCCCCGCTCACCGCGCGGCATGACGACATAATCTCAGGCTGGGGCAGCCCGGCCGTACCCACTGTCAGGCACAGCGGTACGACTTGGGCGGCGACAGCTTCGAAGAGAACTTTAGAGGTTCTATTCACTGAGTGACTCCAGATTCGATAGTCTTCATGACATGCCTGCTGACCCGGCCGACCTCCTTCGGGAGCATGGCTATCGAGTCACGGGCCAGCGCTTGGCTGTCATGCGCGCCGTTATGGGCCAGCCCCACCTGACAGCCGACGCCGTGGCCGAGACGGTCAGGGCCGAGCTAGGTTCCATCTCGCTCCAGGCCGTGTACGACGTGCTCAGCGTCCTCGCGGACGTGGGCCTGATCCGGCGCATCCAGCCCGCCGGGTCGCCGGCCCGGTTTGAGGCTCGAGTCAGCGACAATCACCACCACGTGATCTGTCGCAGCTGCGGCCGCACGGCCGATGTGGACTGCGCCGTAGGCTCCGCGCCTTGCCTGACGGCGGTTGACGACAAGGGGTACCAAATCGACGAAGCCGAGGTCATCTACTGGGGTCGCTGTACGGATTGCCAGGCGCAGATCCGTACGTGAACCCACGTCGAGTCACCGGTACAGAGAAGGAGAACATCATGGACGACGAGAGCACGTGCCCGGTCGTGCATTCAGCCGTGGGTCGGTCGATCAGGGACTGGTGGCCGGAGCAGCTGGACCTGAGGACGCTCCAGCAGAATTCCCCCGCGGCCAGTCCCATGGACGAGGACTTCAACTACGCCGAGGAGTTCAACACCCTCGACCTCGATGCCCTGCGGCACGACATCGACGCCGTGATGACGACGTCGCAGGACTGGTGGCCTGCCGACTTCGGGCACTACGGACCGCTCTTCATCCGGATGGCGTGGCATAGTGCGGGCACGTATCGCATCAGCGACGGCCGGGGCGGCGGCGGGTCGGGCACGCAGCGCTTCGCGCCGCTCAACAGCTGGCCCGACAATGCGAGCCTGGACAAGGCACGCAGACTGCTCTGGCCGGTCAAGCAGAAGTACGGCCGGAAGATCTCGTGGGCAGACCTGATGATCTTCGCGGGGAACTGCGCGCTGGAATCGATGGGATTCACGACCCTCGGCTTCGGCGGCGGTCGCGAGGACGTGTGGGAACCCGAGGACATCAACTGGGGCCTAGAGAGCACCTGGCTCGGTGACGAGCGTTACAGCGGCGATCGAGAGCTCGCGGATCCCTTCGGCGCCGTTCAGATGGGCCTGATCTACGTGAATCCCGAAGGGCCGAACGGAAATCCGGACCCGCTGGCCGCTGCGCGCGACATCCGGGAGACGTTCCGGCGCATGGCCATGAACGATGAGGAGACCGTCGCGCTCATTGCCGGCGGGCACACGTTCGGCAAGACGCACGGTGCCGCCGATGCCGACGAGCACGTCGGCCGGGAGCCCGAGGACGCGCCCATCGAGGAGATGGGCCTCGGCTGGGTCAGCAGTTATGGCACCGGCAGGGGCGGCGACGCTATCACCAGCGGACTGGAAGGCACCTGGACACCCACGCCGACTACCTGGGACAACACCTTCTTCGAGACTCTGTTCGGCTACGAGTGGGAGCTATCGAAGAGTCCTGCCGGTGCGTGGCAGTGGATTCCGACAGATCCGGCGGCCGTGGGCACGGTGCCAGATCCCCACGATCCGGCGAGGAGGCGGGCCCCGGTCATGCTCACGACCGACCTCGCCCTGCGGCTGGATCCGATCTACGAGCCCATCTCGCGGCGCTTTTTCGAGAACCGGAAGGAGTTCGCGGATGCTTTCGCGAGGGCCTGGTTCAAGCTGACGCACCGCGACATGGGCCCGATCTCTCGGTACCTCGGCCCGCTGGTTCCGGCCGAGCCGCAGCTCTGGCAGGACCCCGTCCCGGCGGTCACGCACGCACTGATCGGACCATCGGACGTCGCTGCGCTCAAGGCCGCGATCCTCGGTACCGGACTGACGATCTCACAGCTAGTCTCGACCGCCTGGGCCGCAGCGTCGACCTTCCGCGGCACCGACAAGCGCGGCGGGGCCAACGGAGCGCGTATTCGCCTCGCTCCCCAGAACGACTGGGAGGTCAACAACCCGGCCGAGCTGGCCGTTGTGCTGCGCACGCTGGAGCAGGTCCAGCGCGACTTCACTAGCTCCGAGGCTGGCCGGACGAAGCAGGTCTCCCTGGCCGACCTGATCGTTCTCGGCGGCTGCGCAGCCGTGGAGCAGGCCGCGAGGATCGCGGGGTATGACAGTGAGGTTCCGTTCGCGCCAGGGCGCACGGACGCTTCTCAGGAGCAAACCGACGTCGAGTCGTTTGCTGTCCTTGAGCCGGCCGCGGACGGGTTCCGCAACTACCTGGGCAAGCTGCAGCCGCGGCTTGCCGAGCACATGCTGGTCGATCGGGCGAGCATGCTGACTCTCACCGCGCCCGAGATGACCGTGCTTGTGGGCGGCCTGCGCGTCCTGAATGCGAACTACGACCAGTCGAACGTCGGTGTCTTCACCGACCGTCCCGAGACGTTGACCAACGACTTCTTCGTGAACCTGCTGGACATGAGTACGACGTGGCAGGCGACGTCCGAGGCCGAGGACTCCTTCGAGGGGCGCGATCGCCGGACCGGCGAGCGGAAGTGGACCGGCAGCCGCTTCGACCTGGTCTTCGGTTCCAGCTCCCGGCTCCGCGCGCTCGCCGAGGTCTATGCGAGCGACGACGCACAGCGCAAGTTCGTCCACGACTTTGCTGCCGCCTGGGGCAAGGTCATGAATCTCGACCGATTCGACCTGGCCTGACAACGGAGGTCCAGGCGGGCCCGAGCCGACGGGCGGACCTCGTCGGCCCGCTGACCGCCCTACTCGGATCAAATCGCCCATACGGAGGCAACGGGGCGCCGCGCGAGCTCGGGTCATCCGGGCT
>JBAUAR010000048.1:0-5881 GCA_049675875.1 Streptosporangiaceae bacterium | reverse complement strand
CGGCGTCACCGGCGCCGACGTCACCGGTGCCAGCATCGCCGGAGCCGGGAGCGGCGGAACCAGCCGCGGCCAGCAGGTCTGCCCGGATAGCGTCGAGGTTCGCGGCCTCAGCGGCCGCGATCATGGCGAACACGCCCGCTACCGGGGCGCCCGGCTCGAGGTTCGCGTACCGCCGCACGTACTCCGCCGCAAGAGCCCGGAGCTCGGCCGCGTCCCCTAGTTCGAGCGCCGACCGGAGCGCCGCTTCGAGCTCGTCGGCCGAGAGCGCGGCGAGCGAGGGTGGGCCAGTCGCGCTCGTTCCCCCGAAGTGCAGGTCGAACAGCAGGTTGAACGCATCGAGCTGCTCCGCCCGCTTCACCATGGCGCACTGCAGGCTCGACCGGACCACCTCGCGGTCGGCCAGCGGGATAGCCGCGAGCGCGTGAGCCGCGTCGAGATGCTCACCGACCGACACTCCGATGCCGACCCGGCGCAGCTCATCGACCAGGGTGGTAAGCGTGCTCTCGGGCAGCGGGCTCTCGGGCACGGGGCTCAGGCCAGGGACAGCTCGGCGAGGGCCACGGTGATGTCGCGCTCATACTTCAGCAGCACCGACAGGGTCTGCCTGGTGAGCTCGTCGGTCAGGCCGGTCGCGCCGAGCGCGAGCAGCGTGCGGGCCCAGTCAACGGTTTCCGAGATCGACGGCGGCTTCTTCAGATCGGCCGCGCGCAGCAGGGCGACCAGCCCGGCGATCTCCGCGGCCAGGTGCTCGCCGAGCTCCGGCACGTGCAGCCGCACGATCTCAGCCTCGCGCTCGGTGCTCGGATAGCCCAGGTGCAGATAGAGGCAGCGGCGCTTGAGCGCCTCGGACAGGTCACGCGTGTTGTTCGAGGTGAGAAACACCTGCGGGATGTGCCGGGCGGTCAGGGTGCCCAGCTCGGGGATCGAGATCTGGTACTCCGACAGCACCTCCAGCAGCAGCGCCTCGGCCTCCATGTCCAGCCGGTCAACCTCGTCGATCAGCAGCACGACCGGCTCATCCGACCGGATCGCCGCCAGCAGGGGCCTGCTGAGCAGGAAGTCCTCGCTGAAGATTCCGGCGGCGCGCAGGTCCTGGCCCGAGCCGTTCTGGTGTAGCTGGAGCTGCAGGAGCTGGCGGCGGTAGTCCCACTCGTAGATCGCCTTGGACTCGTCCAGTCCCTCGTAGCACTGCAGCCGGATCAGTCGCTTACCCGCCATCACGGCAACGCTCTTGGCCAGCTGCGTCTTGCCAGTCCCGGCCGGGCCTTCGACGAGCACCGGCTTGCCCAGCGCGGCAGCCAGGTGCACGACCGTGCCCGTCGCCGCGTCGGCCAGGTAGCCCGCCGCGCTCAGCCGTTCCTGCACCTCGCGCGGGGCTGCGATGATCTGTCCCCGCTGGTCGGCACCGGCACCGGCACCGGCAACGGGAGTGGGCATATCCGCCATGGTGTCCATCATCGCCGACGAGCAGTTCGCCCGGAACCACGGCTTACCGATCGGTAGCTGCCGCCGGGGCCGCGCTGGTGGCTGTCCGCCGCCCCACACTGACCATGATCCTGGAAACTTGTGCACGCTGGGGCATGCAGAAGTCTCCAGGATCATGCGAATGGCGTCAGATCTCGGCCTCCGCGTCCTCCGCGGCCTCGGCGTCGCCGCCGGTCGCCGACGTTCGCGGCATGATCCGGCGGCTGGCGGCGATGATGCAGGCCGCGGCCGGGCCGAGCGCGGCCGCTCCGGCGAGCAGCCCGATCCGGATCGACGCCCAGGTGCCGATCACGCCGATGATCGGCCCGCCGACGATCTGCCCGGCGCTGTCGAACATGTCCTGCGCCGACAGCACGGTGGCCCGGACTGCGGGCTCGATCCGGCCTACCATCCAGCCGGAAACCAGGGGGTAGAGCACCGGCCGCAGTACCGAGACGACGACGTAGCCGCCCACGACTACCGCGAACCCACATGCGGTCGCCATCGTCACCACGGCCGCGCCGATCGCCAGCGTCAGCACCAGCAGCGAGCCGACGACCGAGTCCGGGCCGAGCCGTTCAGTCCGCCGCTTGGCCAGCTGAGTCGCGCCGAGGCCGGCGATCGCTGCCACTGCGGCGAGCAGGCTGAACCACATCGCCGGATGGATCCCGTCCAGCCGGGGAAATGCGATGTCGCGCAGCAGGAAGGCCCCCCAGAGCCGGTCGAAGCTCTCGCTCCACAGCCCGATGAACAGCGTCATGCCCAAGAGCAGCACCAGGCCGGGCACCGCGACGATGGCGCGGCGCGCCGACCGGGTCTGATCCGCGAGCATCCGGGCCGACTGGCGGGCAATCCGGCGGACCCCGGCAGCCGCGGCCGGCCGGTCAAAGTGCCGTTCCGGCATCACAACGGCGGCCGCCATGGCGAGCAGGCAGGTCAGCGCGCCGCCGACGCGCAGCGGCCACTCCAGCCCGGCAAGCGCGATCACGCCGGATAGCAGGCTGCCAGCCACGGTGGCGATCAAGCCCAGCTGAGTTGCCCGCAGGTACACGCCGGTCATCTTGTGGTCGCCGAGCTCGGCCGACAGCTCGTCGGCGATCCATGCCTCCTGCGCCCCGTTATTCAGCGCGGCGCCGATCCCCAGCACGACCCATGCGCTGATGAGGTTGACGTAGGAGGCTGACAGGCTCGCCATGACCTGTGCCACGCCCACGATGAACAGGCCAGTAAGCACGCACAGGCGCCTGCTGACCAGGTCGGCGAGCAAGCCGGTGGGCAACTGGAAGACGAAGTAGCTCAGCTCGAGCGCCGTGCCGAGCAGCAGCAGCTGCAGCGGATTCAGCTTGCCGACGGTGACCCAGTAGACCGTCACCGTGGCGTAGCTGATGCCGGTCAGGAACGCCGTGCCGGACTCGAGGATCAGGTACAGCGGATACGGGCTCAGCTGGCAGTTTCGCCGTCGCATCGCCCTCTCCTTCACCCTCCGAGCCCGGCCAGACGCTAAGCGAAGCGGACGTCAGTCGGCAACGCAATTGTCGGAGAAACGCCGCGGGTCAGGCTGCGCGAGCGCAGTGGCGCTGGATGATAGCGCGACCCTTATTGTCAAAATCACGCCAGCTTTATGCTGTTTTGTTCGACGCTAACGGTCACAGTCGGGGTGCGCTGCCAGCATCCACCGAGCAGTTAGCCGCACCCATGAGCCGCACCCGTTAGCCGCACCCGTTAGCCGCACCCGTTAGCCGCACCCGCGGGAACATGTAAGACGCACCAGTTGTTAGACTGTCGAACTATAAGTGCGTCGTATCAAAGGAGATGCGGTTTGACCAGGCCGGCCAGCCAGACCGACGGCCCCGCCGTCGAGGCGCTGCTCACCATCCTGCGGATATGCCGGGTGCTGGAGCGGATCGACGCCGGGGTCAGCCCGCAGCAGTACCGGATGCTGAAGCTCATCGGCGAGGGCGGCGAGCGGTCGGCACGGCTGGCGGACAGGCTAGCCGTGGCCAGACCCACGCTCACCGCGACGGCCGACAGCTTGGTCGCGGCCGGGCTGGCCTACCGCGAGGCCGAGCCAGGTGACCGCCGTGTCGTGCGGCTACGGCTGACCGAGGCCGGACAGACCACCGTGGCGCGGGCCGATGTCGCCTACGCCGAGTGGTTCGGCGACCTGCTCGACCACACCGGCCAGCGCGAGCAGATCGTGGCCGACCTGGTGCTGCTGGACGCGGCGATGACCGAGCGCCGGCGCGCTCGCGCGATCGCCGCCGCAGAGACGGCGGTCGCGCCTCCGGACACCGCGATCGCGCCCCCGGGCACCGCGATCGCGCCCCTGGACACCGCAATCGTGGCGGATACCGCGAGCACGGAGAGCGCACCCGAGCCACTGGCCGTGACGCAGCGGTGAGGCCCGGCATCACCAGGAAGCAGCCCGCGGGCAGCACGCAACCGTCGGGCCCGCGCGACCAGTTCGCGGCCGAGCCGGCGAGGCTCGGCTCCGGGTACGGCAAGGGCTGGCTGCGCAGGCTGGCCGGCTACTGCTGGCGGCACAAGGCGCTGACCGTGGTCGCACTCGGCGCGTCGCTGCTATCGACCCTGGTCACCACGGCGATCCCGCTGATCCAGCGGAACATCATCGATAACTCGATCGTCACCCACGTCCAGCCTGTCTGGCCAGGCGCCGTCGCGCTCCTGGCCGCGGCCGTGATCAGCTTCGGCGCCGTGTACCTGCGCCGGTACCGCGGCGGCCAGCTCTCCCTGGACGTGCAGCATGACCTGCGCACCGAGCTGTTCGGCTCGCTGAGCAGGCTGGACGGCGCCCGGCAGGACCAGATCCACACCGGTCAGATCGTGAGCAGGTCGATCTCGGACCTGAACATGATCCAGAGCCTGCTGCAGATGCTGCCGATGCTGCTCGGCAGCGGCATCCTGTTCGTGCTGTCCCTCATCGTGATGTTCATCCTGTCGCCGCTGCTGGCGCTGATCTCGCTGGCGGTCGGCCCGATCCTGCTGGTGCTGTCGGTCGCGTCCCGGCGACGGCTGTTCCCGGCTAGCTGGGACTCCCAGCAGAAGGCCGGCGACGTGGCCGGCGTCGTCGAGGGCGCAGTCACCGGCGTCCGTGTGGTCAAGGGCTTCGGCCAGGAGGAACAGGAGACCGAGCGGCTGGAGTGGATCAGTAGCGTGCTGTACGCGGCGCGGGTCCGCGCGGTCCGGCTGATGGCGAAGTTCAGCCCTGCCCTCGGCGCCATCCCCGCGCTCGGCCAGGTCGGCGTACTCGCGCTCGGCGGCTGGCTGGCGATCAAGGGCAGCATCAGCCTCGGCACGTTCCTTGCCTTCGCCGCCTACCTGGCCCAGATGGTCAATCCGGTCCGGGCGCTGACCGGCCTGATCACCATCGGCCAGGAGGCGCGGGCGAGCGTCATCCGGGTGTTCGAGGTGATCGACTCCCGGCCGGTCATCACCGAGAAGCCGGACGCCCTCGGGCTCTGGCCCGGCCGCCACGACATCGAGCTCGACGACGTGCAGTTCGGCTACGTGCCGTCGCAGCCGGTGCTGCGCGGGCTGTCGCTGCGAGTTCGGCCAGGCGAGACGCTCGCGGTGGTCGGTACGTCGGGCTCTGGCAAGTCGACGATCTCCTTGCTGGTGCCCCGGTTCTACGACGTAACCGCGGGGGGGATCCGGATTAGCGGGCATGACGTCCGCGACCTGACCATCGACTCGCTGCGCGCCTCGATCGGGCTGGTGCTCGAGGAGAGCTTCCTGTTCTCCGACTCCGTCCGCAGCAACATCGCCTACGGGCGGCCGGACGCCACCCAGCAGCAGATCGAAGCCGCGGCGCGCGCGGCGGAGGCCGAGGAGTTCATCCTCGACCTGCCCGACGGGTACGACACCGTCGTTGGCGAGCAGGGTCTCACCTTGTCGGGAGGCCAGCGCCAGCGGGTCGCGCTCGCCAGAGCGCTGATCACCGACCCGGCCATCCTCATCCTGGACGACGCGACCTCGGCGATCGACGCGCGCATCGAGGCCCAGATCCACGCCACCCTGCGCAAGGTGATGG
The DNA here is from genome assembly GCA_049675875.1 of Streptosporangiaceae bacterium. Lineage (GTDB taxonomy): Bacteria > Actinomycetota > Actinomycetes > Streptosporangiales > Streptosporangiaceae > JAJYUU01. The sequence continues at coordinate 366 of JBAUAR010000048.1, read as the reverse complement.
CCGGGCGCACCACGCTGCTGATCGCGCACCGCCGCTCCACCCTCGAGCTGGCCGACCGCATTGCCGTGCTCGACGAGGGCCGGCTGGTCGATGAGGGCACGCACGCCGAGCTCACCCTGCGCTGTCCGGAGTACCGGCTGCTGCTGGCTGGGCCGGGCGATGACGCTGAGGGCGTCGACGCGGGCGAGATCGACTACTACCGGAACGGGGCCGTCCGGGTCAGCGCCGCTGCCCCGGCCGCGGCCGATTCGCGGATCCCGCACGTCACGCCGAGCCTGTGGCCGGAGGTCGAACCGGCGCCCGCGCCGGAAGCGGCGGGCCGTGACCAGGTCGCGCGGACGGCTGCCGCCGGCATCGGCCGCGGCA
>JBAUAR010000047.1:0-55121 GCA_049675875.1 Streptosporangiaceae bacterium | reverse complement strand
GAGGTGTGCGTCCTGCGGCGGCGCCTGGCTGCGGCCGCGAGCCGCCGCGCGAGCGGCCGGACCGACGCCTGCATCGCGGCCAGCTCCGCAGGCCCGGCCTGGAGGAAGTCGACGTCGGTAACTGACTGCCTCGCCTGCTCTAGCGCGGACTCGATGCCGCCGAGGTCGGCCAGCCGCCAGCGCAGCTCCGCGGCGATCTGGCGACGGAGATCCTCCAGCCGGCCGCGCTGCTCGATGCCTGTCAGGCGCCGATCCAGGGCCGTCGTCTCGGGCTGATTCTCGGCTCGCATTGCGCGCAGCAGGAGTGTGCTGAGGTCGAGCTGACGGAGCACGCGGTACTGATAGTAACGCTGCGACCCGGCCAGCTGGCCAGACTCGAGCCCGGCGAACGCCGCTACCGCGTCCGCGGCCAGCGCCTGCATACCCGTATCGGGATCTCCGCGGAGCGCGTCGACCAGCCGGCTCAGCAAGTCGGCGCTGGCAGTCGCGCCAGCCAGGCCGGCCCCGTTGGCCGGCACCATCAGGTCGGCGTCGTGGCCCGGATGAGTCGCTAGGGCAGCCGGGAAGAATAGCTCGAAGGCGGTCTCGAAGGTCGGGATGTCCGCTGATCGCTTGACCATGGTGATGCGCAGCAACCGCCGCAGCTGCTCCCGGTCGAGCAAGTCGGCGTCGCGTATCGCGCGCAGCGCGTCGGTCAGCTCGGTCAGTGACAAGTCGAGGCCTAGCCACCGGAGCCGTGCGACGAAGCCGGCGAATGCTTCCAGGAGCGCGCCAGCCAGCGCCGTGGTTTCTGTGGTGGTGGCGCGGCTAGCATTCTCGGCCATGGACGAAAGCGTAGGAGAAGCCGTGGTCGGCGGGCCAGAGTCGGCTGGCGCACGGCCGGCGCGGTCCCGCTGGCTCTCGGACGGTGCCGGACGGCTCGCGCTGAGCGTGGTGGTCGACGGCCGGGCCAACGCGGCCGACGCCGCGCAGGTGGCCAGGCTCATCGGCAAGCTGCAGCTGGCCGGCGTGTGGTGGCGGCAGCCCCCTGTGACAGGCTCTCCGGCCAGCAATGTCGCCGGCCTGCTTGATCTACTCTGGACCTCGGCGGCGCCTGCGATCGCTGGCCTGATCGCCGCTGGCTCGGATGTCAGTCCTGACCTGATCGACCGGTTGCAGGGTCCGGTCGACGGCGGCGAGCCTGCGGTCCGGCTCGCGGTTTGCGACCCCGTTTCGTTGTCCGCGGAATTCATGCGCACGCTGGCGGATCATCGGCACGGCATGCGGGTGGCGCTCGCTCGCCCGTCCGGGCCAGACGCTCTTCCCGGTGCAGCCACAGCGATCTTCGTGCCAATCGCTGCGGATCGCGACCTGGGCGCCTCGGTCGCCGCCGCTGCGGCGGTAGCGGCTGGCCGGCCTGTACTGGTGGAGGTAGCCGTCTCGGTGGGCAGGACAAACGCTGAGGCGAGCGCGAGGACGGTTGGCGAGGAATTGTTCACCGTAATCGGCCACCCTGTCGAGCAGGGCCTGTTCGGTACGCTCGAGGAATGCCAGGCGAACGCGGCAGTGCTGGCTCAGATGGGCGCGAGCGAGCTGGTGTGTCATCTGCCGCGCTCGCCCGACCTGCCTGACGTCCTCGCGCAGCTACGGGCTATCTCGATCGGAGCGAGCCTGCTGCGGCCGGGGGAGCCGGCGTCCAGTCCGCCGCCGCCTCCTGTCGGCTGGGGCGGCAGGCAAACCAGCCCCAGCTGACCGCAGTCGTCCAGGCGGCCGAGCTGGCCTTCTTAGGTCAGGGGCTGCTGGCGCGGTGCCGGTCCACTACGGCAGCAGCCCAGCAGCTCCATCTGCGACTTCGCGACATCCCACAAGCTCAGCAGTTACCCGATCGTCCTTGACGTACAGCGACGACCACGGCAAGACTCGAAAATACCCTGCGAACTTTTGTCCGCCTAGTGAACGGGAGCGCGCTGTGGCCTATGTGACACGTCTGGCGTCGTTAAGCGACTACGAGAAGGGCGGCGTCGAGGTTCTGGACGACGACCCCAGGAACTACGCGTTCTCTAACATCTTCGAAGTCGCATCGCACGCGAAGCCGTTCGAGCAGATCGCGGTCGCGAAGAACTTCGAGTACGTGCTGGAGGCCGTTCTGGTCGTGGGCACCTCCGGCTGGCGGGCCTGCGCGCACGACCAGAGCGCGCTGGTGCTTGACGGCGAGGTGGAGTTCACGCTCCGAACGCTGACCGGCGAGCCGGAGCTGCCGGCTAGCGGGTCGATCAGCGTCGCCGAGGCGGGCACCGCGCGGTCCATGGGCCGGGTAGTGGCGCGGCGCGGCCACCTCACCCTGCTGCCCGCGGGGCGCGCCTACCGATACGGTTCCGGGCAGCCCGCGGTTCTGCTCATCCAGACCGTGGAAGGCGCCGACACCCAGTTCCGCTGGGCCGAGATCTGCCAGACCGCGTGATCGTCGCGCATCGGAGGGATCAAGCAATGACCAGCACAGGCGTCCAGGTCACGAGCCACGAAAGCGAGCCGAACGAGTTCGGCTACCACGACTTCGCCCTCGGGGAGTTTCGGTTCAGCCGGGACGAATACTTCGCCTACGTCACCTGGCCCACTGGCCGGCACATGATGAGCGCCGATGCGTTCCTGCGCGCGCTGCAGCGCGATGTCGCCTGGGACTTCTTCTACGGCATTGTCAACTTCGATGGCGTGCTCGGCACCATGAACCACTACGGCACCGTGGACCTGTTCGCGGGCCGGTACAACGACGCCTTCCGCAAGGCGGAGCTCGACCATATCGAGAACATCGACACCCCCGTCATCCGCGAGGTATTCAAGGCCATGCTGGCCGACTGGACGAACGAGGGGTTCGACCCGTTCGCCAGCCCGCAGGAGACCGGGTCGGCATTCGGCTACAAGCACGGTGATAACGATGCGGCGATCACCCGGCACCGGGTCACGGCACAGCGGATGGTTTCGCTGCCCGGCGACGAGCCGCTGCGGGACGACAACACCGGCCACCCGGTCAACCGCATGTTCGAGGATGTGGCGCAAGACGAGCCGGAGGTATGTCCCGAGCCCGGATTTGAGGCCGAAGTCGGCTCGTTCAACCTGTTCGCCTATCTGTCTCGCTCCCCGGTGACCTGGAATCCGAGCGTCGTGAGCGTCTGCCGCGACTCGCTGTACTGCCCGACGACAGAGGAGTACATCCTCCCGATCATTCACGGCAATGACCGCGCCGAATGGTTCGTCCAGCTATCGGACGAGATCATCTGGGACGTCGAGGACCGGGACACCGGCCGCAAGCGGGCCAAGGTGATCATGAAGGCCGGGGACGTGGCCGCGATGCCGTCGGACATCCGGCACCAGGGTTATTCGCCTAAGCGCTCCATGCTGCTGGTCTGGGAGAACGCCAGCCTGAAGATCCCCGAGCTGATCAGCAGCGGAAAGTTCCCGACGCAGCCCGTCGAGTTCTGAGCAAGCTGTGCAGACCAGGCTGTACATCGGCGGGAAGTTCGTCGATGGCATGGCCGGGGGAACGATCGAGATCGTCAATCCTGCCGACGGGACCGTCCTGGCCAGCGTGGCCGAGGCCAGGGCCGAGGACATCGACCGTGCCGTGACCGCCGCGCAGCAGGCCTTTCCCGCCTGGTCTGGCCGGTCGGCTGCCGACCGCGGTCGGCTGCTGCTCGCGCTCGCGGACGCGATCGAGCAGCATGCTGACGAGCTCGCGCAGCTCGAGTCGCTGGACACTGGTCATCCCATCCGGGACACCAGCGTGCTGGACATCCCGCGCACTGCAGCCGCCTACCGGTATTTCGGCGGCATCGCTGACAAGTACCAGGGTTCGGTCGTCCCGGTGGACAGCGGCTACCTCAACTACGTAGTGCGCGAGCCGATCGGCGTGGCCGGATCGATCGTGCCGTGGAATTTCCCGCTCATGTTCACCAGCTGGAAGCTAGGTCCGGCGCTGGCGGCTGGCAACACGGCAGTCCTGAAAGCTTCCGAGCTCACCCCGCTGAGTAGCCTGCGCCTGGCCGAGCTCATTGATCAGGTCGGGTTCCCGCCGGGGACGGTGAACATCGTGCCCGGATACGGGCACCTGGCGGGCGCGAGGCTGGCCGCCCATCCTGGCGTCGGGAAGCTGTCCTTCACCGGCTCCACTCTGACCGGCCAGCGGATCATCGAGGCAAGCGCCGGGAACCTCAAGAAGCTGCAGCTGGAACTCGGCGGCAAGGGAGCCAACATCGTTTTCGCCGACGCCGACATTCCCGCTGCCGTCCGCGGCGCGGCGTTCGCGATCTTCCACAATCAGGGCCAGGCATGCATCGCCGGGTCACGACTGCTGCTCGATGAGCAGATCGCTGATCAGTTCCTCGAGTCGTTCCTCGCGGTCGCGGCCAGCATCCGCCTTGGGCATCCGCTCGACCGCGCGACTCAGATGGGGCCGCTGACATCCGCCGCGCACCGGGACCGCGTGCTGAGCTACCTGAAGATAGCGATCGACGAGGGAGCGGAGGTGCTGGCCGGCGGAGCCGGCCCGGCGGACCCGGCATTGTCGGCGGGCTTCTATCTCCAGCCGACGGTGGTGTGGGCTGCGCCAGCCGACCGGGTCTGCCAGGAGGAGGTCTTCGGCCCGTTCGTCACGGTCACCACGTTCTCCGGCGAGCAAGAAGCCGTCGATATCGCCAACGGCACCAGCTACGGACTCGGTAGCGGGCTGTGGACCTCGGATCTGTCGCGGGGCCACCGGGTCGCCGCGGCGCTCAAGGCCGGAATGGTGTGGGTCAACTCCTACAAGCGGGTCAATCCAGGCTCGCCGTTCGGTGGCGTAGGCATGTCCGGATACGGCCGCGAGATGGGCTTCGAAGCCATGCACGAGTACACCCAGGCGAAGTCTGTGTGGATCAACGTGGACGGCGGAGTGCCGGATTGGTACGGCACCTGATGGCAGCCGCCAGGACACCAGAGGGACAGCCATGACAGGCCGCCTGAGCGGCCCGACGCCAATAAAGGAGCGGCTGCGCGACGCTGGCTACCTCGCCGACGACATGATCGCCGACGCGCTGCTGCTAGCCGACGGCCTGAACAAGCCGCTTCTCGTCGAAGGGCCAGCGGGCGTGGGGAAGACGGAGCTGGCGAAGGCCACGGCCGTCGTAGCCGGGGCGCGGCTGCTGCGGCTGCAGTGCTACGAGGGCATCGACGAAGGCAAGGCTCTGTACGAGTGGAACTACAAGAAGCAGCTTCTGCGCATCCAGGCCGGCGACGAGCGTTCCTGGGACGAGACCGAGGCGAACATCTTCACGGAGGACTTCCTGCTGGAACGGCCGCTGCTAGCCGCCATCCGGGCGATCGATCCGGTCCTGCTGCTGATCGACGAGGTAGACCGGGTGGAGGTCGAGACCGAGGCACTTCTGCTTGAGGTCCTGTCGGACTTCCAGGTGTCCATTCCGGAGCTGGGCACCCTCACCGCGCGCCAGCCGCCGCTGGTGGTCCTGACCTCGAACGCCACCCGGGAGCTGTCCGATGCGCTCCGTCGCCGCTGCCTCTACCTGTACCTGGACTATCCCGATCCGGACAGGGAACGCCAGATCATCCAGCTGCGGGTGCCCGAACTCGACGCGGCACTGGCCGAGCAGGCGGTCAGGATCGTGCAGGCCCTGCGATCGGTCGAGTTGGACAAGCCGCCCAGCATCTCCGAGAGCGTGGACTGGGCGCGCAGCCTCGTCCTGCTGGGCGTCGCCGAGCTTGACCCGGCCGCGATCAGCCGGACCCTCCGGGTGCTCATCAAGAACAAGCGCGACATCGAGCGGGCGACGACAGAGCTTGACCTTGCGCTCACAGCCCGAATGGAGAAGCTGACATGACCACTGTGACCCCGCCGGAGCTGACCGACCAGGTTCTCGACGCGTTCGGCAGTGCCCCCGATCCCCGGTTGCGCGAGCTGCTCGGTGCCCTCATCGCAGATCTGCACGCATTCGCAGTGCGGACCCGACTCACACCGCAGGAGTGGCTGGCCGCCGTCCAGTTTCTCACCGCGACCGGGCAGAAATGCGACGCGGAGCGGCAGGAATTCATCCTGCTTTCCGACGTGCTCGGACTCTCCTCGCTGGTCGACGTGATCAACGCGGCGCCCGGCGCCACCGAGTCGACCGTGCTCGGCCCGTTCTACGTTCCGGGCGCGCCCGCGCGGGCGATGGGTGACCACATAGGCCGTCCCGAAGACGGGAGCCCGACGCTGGTCCGCGGCCGGGTCACCGATGCGGCCGGGCATCCGCTTGCGGCCGCGACCCTTGACGTCTGGCAGGCCAGCGCTAATGGCCTGTACGACACCCAGGACCGCGGGCAACCCCCGTTCAACTTGCGCGGCGTCTTCAGCACCGGCGCAGACGGTGGGTTTGCTTTCCGGACAGCACGGCCGACCAGCTATCCCATTCCTACCGACGGCCCCGTCGGTGACCTGCTGCGCGCTGCGAGGCGCAGTCAGTGGCGAGCCGCACACATCCACGCGATCGTGTCAGCTCCCGGACACCGGCCGGTAACGACGCACATCTTCGACGCCGATAACCCCTACCTCGACAGCGATGCTGTCTTCGGCGTCAAGGGCTCACTCATCAGGCCATTCCGGCCGGCCACGGCCGGTGATCCCGCAGACGTCAGTTACGTGGTGAACATGGACTTCACCCTGGCAGCCAGCTGACTCATTAGCGGTCTGATCCGGCCGCAGGGTTCGAGGGCGGATCAGCCGTCCCGCGGACAGCCGCCAGGGCGCGTGCGCCCCATGTGCACCCGCAGGTGGTCCGGTACTGGCTGCAGGCAGCTGGAGCTGTTCGAGGACGCGCTGAACGAGCCGGATGCACGGTCCGCGATCCGGCTCGCCCGCGGACCGCTAATGAACAGGCGTTGTTTCTGCGCTTGGCGCCGAGCGGGGCAACCCCTCGTCCATCACCACCGGCTGCCTCGGCAGCGGGGTGTAGACCGAACCGAGGAAGTACCCGTAAATCCAGTGCCACAGGAAGATGCCGAACACGAGCTTCCACCCGAAGCCGGAGCTGAAGACGCCCGCGCCCGAGTGCGGATAGGCCACGTACGGCACGAACCATGCGGCACTGATGATCGCGAGCACGGAGCCGTAGAGCATGGCCTTGATGATATTTCCCAGAATGGTGTTACGCAGTGGCACCAGGGGGTGGAAGAACAGCGCGAACAGGAGCGCGAAAAAGACGCCGTCGGCGAAGTGGGAGATCCAGCCGGCAAAGTATTGCGCGCCGGGAGACGCAGTCGGGATGATAAGCGCGCCGTTCACCGTCGGCCAGTTGAGCGTCGGCAGCCCGAAGCCCTTGAACCAGATGCCGAAGACCGTCGCGAACTGAGTCGCGACGCCCCCGGCGAGCAGCGAGCTGCCGACCGGATGAGCGACGACCCAGGCCCGCCAGCGTGGCAGTGTGTCGTCGGCCGGGACGCGGCTGACCCGCGCGGCAGATCTGGGTCCAGCCGCAGAGCTTAAGGTACTCATCGGAAGCGACCTCGTTTCGCTAGGGGCGGATGCCCTCGGATAGGGATAGCGTGAATGCCATTAGTAAAGCTTGTCAATAGCCATGAAACTTCGCGCCGTTCCCGGATAGGAATCGGTCAAAATTGCGAGCGAACAGACGCGTCGCATCACGTCAGCCGCTGACCCGCAGGCGGCGGGCCGCCTCGGCTGCCGCCGACATCTTGCTCATCGCAAGGTAGCGCGGCACCCGGCGCAGGCCGCAGTCGGTCGATATCTCGAGTCGGTCCGGGTCCCGGTGCTCCAGGCAGACCCGGATGCGCTCGATGATGTCGTCCGGGGTTTCCGAGTAGTGCGTCTTGATGTCGATAAGCCCGGCGGACAGGATGCGGTCGCGGTCCCATTTGCTGACCAGGTCGATTTCGGCCATCTCGCGGGCGCCGAACTCCAGGCTGAACCCGTGCACGTTGGCGTCGAGCAGCGTGGGGAACAGCCAGCGGTAGGTGCGCTTGGCGTATGGCAGCCGGCGGAACGAGCCGAAGCAGATGTGCACGATGAACGTGCAACCGCTGATGCCATCGATGACCTTGTTGATCAGGTCCACCATGTTCTGCGCCGTCCGGTCCTCGACCGCGTGCGACGGGGTCAGCGGCTCCTCGATCTGGATATAGTCACATCCGGCAGCGACCAGGTCCTGGATGTTCCTGCGGATCGCGGGCGCGAGGGCTTCGGCGCAGTCGCGGCGGTTGCGGTAGACCTGGCTGAAGTCGAGCTCGGTCGTCATGCCGTATGGGCCTGGCAGCCCGACCTTCGGCCGGCGGTCGGTGCGCTCCCGCAGGAAGCGGTACTCGCTGGCGTAGTCCCAGATGGACTCGATGTCGTCTAGCGGTCGCTGCACCTCGTACACGGGCAGCATGTCCCAGCCGATGGAGCCGAGCTTGCGCGGGGCAGCGCGCATCGCGATGCCGGGCAGCGATCCGGTGATGCCCTCGATCCAGCCCAGCCGCCGGTGCTCGCCGTCAGTGAGGATGTCCAGGCCGGCCGCTTCCTGGTCGCCGATCGCCAGGCGGCAGTAGTCGTCGAAGAGTTCCTGGCGGTCCGCAGGACCGAAGCGTCCCTCGGCCTGGGCCTCCGCGAGGATGTCCCACCAGCCTGGCCGCGCCCAGCCGCCCGTGGTGGTGACCGGCAGCGTGGCCGGGTACTCATACATGCTCATAGAGCGTTGTCGCCTTTCAGTGCGGTGAGTAGCTCGGAGTGGATGCGGCCGTTGCTCGCTACGACGTCCGTCCGCGCGGCCGTCCGGTGCGGGCGGCCGTCGAACCCGGTGAGGGTGCCGCCGGCTTCTTCGAGAATCAGCTGGCCCGCGGCTATGTCCCAAGGGTCCATGGCATATTCGCAGTAGGCCTCGAGCCGGCCCGTTGCGATGGCGCAGAGCGTCAGTGCGGGCGATCCGAGTGAGCGCACCCCGCCGGCTACGGTCATCAGCCGTTCGACAAGACTGGCGTACGCCCTGATCTCGGCAGGGTCGACGGACTGCGCCTGGGCCACGATCAGTGCGCGGTCGAGCCGCGCTATGCCAGAGACGTGCAGCTGCTCGCCGTTGCGGGTCGCACCTTCGTGCCGCGCGGCGGCGTACATCTCGTCGTGGACGGGGTCGTACACGACCCCTGCTGCCGTGTCGCCCGCGCTGCGCACGGCGATGGAGACGCAGAAGTACGGCAGTCCGTGCGCGTAGTTGGTCGTACCGTCGAGTGGGTCGACGTACCAGACGTGCTCGCCTCGCGGGTCCCCGGTCGTCCCTTCTTCGCCCACGATCGCGTGACCGGGGAAGGCGTCGCAGATGACGTCGACTATCGCCGCCTGGGACTGCCTGTCCGCGATGGTGACCAGGTTCGCCCGCGCGTCCTTATACGCGATCTCAAGATCGCCGAACCTGCGCGCGGTGAGGACCGCACCGCCTGCGCGCGCCGCCGCTACCGCGACCTGCAGGGCTCTGCAGGCTCTCACGTGCTGGGAACCTTGAAGACGTTGCGCAGCGCGTACTGGACTGGGTCAAAAGCCCTGTCCGGCCGGGCTGCGCCCGGATCCGGAGGCAGCGGCGAGGGCGAGCGCGCGGACCAGGTCGTTTCGGGACGGTGCTGCAGGATGTACACGCTGTCCGGGAACGGGACGTTGCGGGCGATCGCCCACTCAACGTCCTGCGGCGCTCCCTCCGCGTCCTCAATCTCCGCTGCCTTCTGGCACAGGTACCGCACCTCGCGGTCCGCCAGGCTGGCCTGCTCGGTGAGCTCGGCAGGCAGTGGTCCGAGCACGACTCTGGCGGCGGCGGGGTCGAACACCGACCACGCCTGCTTCACGCTGAGGGTCTGGTCCAGAATGTGGCCGCTGGCCCGGTCGACAATCCAGTGGTCGGGTGTTACCTGCCCGGACACGACGCTCTCGCCGAACCCCCAGTTGGCCTCGATAACCAGGTGGCCGCGGTCCCCGGTCACCGGGTCGAGCGTGAACACGACACCGGCGGACCGCGCATCCACAAGTTCCAGGATGCCGACTGCGAGCTCATGGGAGCCCAGGGGATCAAAGCCAGCGCGGCGGCGGTACTCAACCGCGTGGGCGCCATACCCGCTTGCCCAACACTTGCGGATGTGGTGCAGGACGTCCGCAATGCCGGAAATTCCGAGGTAGGTGGCGTACTGACCGGCGAAGCTAGCCCGCAGGCCGTCCTCCCCGACGGCGCTCGACCGCACTGCGACCCGCAGGCCGGACCCTCGGCCAGTGCGCTCCTGCAGCCGCTCGTGCGCCACGACGATTGCATCCTCCAGCCAAGGCGGCAGCGGCTGGCTCTCGATGAGCGCCTGCGCCTGCGTGCAAATGCGGCCGATCATCGCCAGGTCCGCTACCTGCCCGGTGGCCTGGTCAGAGAACAGCCGCTTCAGTTCCGATCTGGCCGCCGCCGGCAGCCAGTCCTCCAGGGCGTGAGCCGTGACCGCGTACCCGTCCGGCACCCGCCAGCCGGCCGCTGCCAGCTGACCGAGCCGCGCGACCTTCGGTCCTACGCGGGAGCTGTCTGTGATCCGGATGTCGTCGAGATCAAGGACGAGATCGACTGCCGGTGTCATGACTCCTGGCTTCCGAAGACCTGAACGGTGCCCTGCCTGCCATCCACCCTGATCCGATCACCGGTCTTGATGGTCCGCGTCGCCACTGCCGTGCCGACCACACAAGGAATGCCGTACTCGCGGCTGACGATGGCCGCGTGCGTCAGGCTCCCCCCGGTGTCGCACACGCAGGCCTTGATGATGCCGAATACCGGAGTCCATTCTGTCGTCGTGCCGCCGCAGACCAGGATGTCGCCCGGCTGGACCTTGTGCAGCTCGGTCACCGACGTGATTACCCGCGCCACGCCCTCCGCGACGCCCTTGGCCGCGGGGAAGCCTTTGAGTTCCTGGGCCGCAGTGCCATTCTTGAGGGTCTGCAGGAAGTGCCCGGACAGGCCGAACACCTCGACCATGATCGGATCGGGAACCGAGTCGGGAATGGTGCCCAGCATAGCGGGAAGTTCGGGGCCGCGCCGCCGCCAGTCCTCGAAGAATGCTCGCCGGTCGGGGATCATCATGGCCAGCGCGGGCCACCCTGGGCCGTTGCCTTCCATAGTGGCGAACAGTTCAGGCTTGAACAGGAAGAAAATATCGTCGGGCTGCGTGAGTTTGCCCTCATCGACCAGGCGGGCGCCCAGTTCCAGACTGGCGCGACGGACCGGGATGGCGGCTCGCCGGTCGATCAGGTAGTTATGTTCCTCGTTCCACCAGGCGAAGTTCGCGGCCTGGTTGCTGGCCAGCGCCTCGTTGAAGCGCTGCAGGTCCGATCCGCTGATTGCGCGCCGCGCCGTCTCGATCTGCTCGTCGCGCTCGGCGATCGCCGCCTGCCGCGCCGCCGCGAAGTCGAAGCCGGCAGGCTTGCTGAGAAATGAGGCGATCGTGTACAGCGCCGGCGACGGGTCCTCGATCCACGACGGCGTGTCGATCCGGCAGGTCTCCTCCGTCCGCCAGCCGTACGTCTTAAGGAAGGCGCCGAACTCGTTCCACCAGATTGGTCCGCCGGGTAGCGCCTCGATCTGGCCCTGGACGTCCGCTGGTTGGGCGTGTAGGAGCGGGCCCGAGACCTTCAGTTCGCGGGCGCGTCCGGCCAGCTTCCACAGTTCCTCATCGGTCTTGCTGTAGAAGGTCTGCCGACCAGACAGCAAGGCGGACACGATCGAGCCTTCCAGGCCGATTTCCTCCGCAAGCTGGTAGAAGGCCAGGTAGTTAGCTGTTAGGACGTACATCACCTCGAAGTGAATGAACCAGGCCCGGCGGTGGAACGCATACCCGTCCTTGACTGTGGTCCACAGTTCGCCGGGATCCATACTCGTCAGGTCCAGCCCGTCGAAATGGTCATAAGCCGACTGCAGTTCGCCCGCCCGCATGGCCCAGTAGCCGTCGAAGTCCCGCAGGATCGGCTCGACGTAGCTGCCGAAGCGGTTGGCTCGGGCCTGGATCTGCCAGTCAGTGTCAACGTCGATCGTGCCGATGTAAACGTGGGTGCCTGCCAGGCGGTTTACCGATCCTCTGGTCGGCGGAACCCCGACGATCTCCGCGCCCAGCTGAGCACCCCAGGTCTGCGCGTCATCCAGCAATGCGATGCTGGCCGGGACCATTCCCTCGCTGAAGTGCAGCGAGTCGCGTAGCCAGTAGCGGGCGTTGTCGACCTTGCTGAACGGGCGTACTGGTCCGGCCACGAACGGCTGAGTGCCAAAACTCTGCATATATCCGGGATAAAGCTCATCACGGACGAAATCGTCTACCGGAATGATCTTCGGCTCTGCCTGCTCAGCCACGCCAGCCCACCTTAGTTCTGAGGAGGTTATAAGTCTCCCAAAGTCTGGCCCGGCTATGGGCGCCGAGACAACCCTGCCGCAGTCTGGGGATACAGGTAAATATGTTCGATCCTAATAAATAACCTATTTTACAGTGGCATCACGACAGTGCACTCTGCCAAGCCAACGCCGGGCGCGTGTTCCGGCAATGACCGCTGGCATGCAGGCGCATTTCACTCCCTGCGCGCTGGCACTCCGCAACCAGTAGCCCATACCAAACGGTGACGCTCACGCTGACAAAGGCGGTGGCAAACTCGTCGGCGGTGGCCGTCTCGACCACCAGGCGAAGCTTGGCCACCTCGTCATCAACGGTCGCTCTTTTTTCCTCGCACACTGGACGCGAGCCGCACTGCGGGGACAGCGCGAGCTGGCGAGGTCGACGAACGTGGCGGCCAGCATGCGGGCGTATACCGCGTCGGTGATCTTGGGTTTGACTGACCTGGGCGCTTGGTTCCGGCTCTTGCCCGCGGCGATCTTCTTGTCTTAGTAGGCGCGGCCGGATCGCATCGCTGGCCAAGCTGACAGGATTGACCCTGGCACTGGGGGTATTCGCCGACGGCGGCATCGTCGTGGCCATGCCGTCGCCGGCGCCTGACAACACCCAGTGTCGTCCCTGCCCGGGTAGCTCCACCGCCCGGCGCGATCAGCGAAAACGACCGTGGTGACAACGAGCTTGTCGCCCTTAGGACCGATCATGACTACTGAGGCGCGCGACCCGCGGCAGCCGGGCGCCGGCGTGGTGACCCTGGCGCGGGACGGGAGAATGGCGGGGCGCTGGAAGCTGGACCCCACCGCGTCCCAGGTGGAGTTCCGGGTCCGGCATTTCTGGAACGCGATCACCGTACGCGGCTGGTTCGACCAGGTCGAAGGCGAGGGCATGCTCGGACCCGACGGCAGGATCACCGGCCAGCTGCTCATGGTCGCCACGTCGCTGAACACCAAGAACAAGCGGCGGGACAAGCACCTGCGCTCGGCGGACTTCTTCGACGCGGACAAGCACCCCCATGTCGTACTCACGGTGCGCCAGGCCGCGCTGACCGCTGACGGCCGGCTCACCGCGGAAGGCACGCTGGAGGCGGGCGGCACCGCTGAACCTGTCACCGTCACCGCCGATGTCGTCGAGGCGAGCGCGGAAGCGGTGACGCTGCGCGCTGAGCTGGCCGTCGACCGCAGCCGGTTCGGGATGACCTGGAGCCCGCTGCGGATGGCGGCGATGCAGGCCACCGGTACCGTCACTGCCCGGTTCATTCGGGTGCCTGCCGGGAACCCGTAGCCATGGGGCCGGCACCGCCGGTGTCATGTAATTTGCTTGCCGCAGGTAAGAATGCCAGTTGGTTGCCTGCGGCAGGCAAATGGTCTGGTACGCTGGCGTCATGCCGGAGCAAGCCACGTCCGTTCGCGCCGCCGGGCCGGAGCAGGGCGACGCGGTCAGCGCCATCGAGTCGGCGCTGCACTCCCTGTCCCGCTCGCTGAGGCAGTCCCGGCTGCACGAGTTCCTGCTGGCGCAGGCCCGCGTCGACGCCGATCAGGCCGGCCTGGCCGTCATGTACGTGCTGCACGTCGAGGGCAGGGGGCTGCGGCTGACGGACCTGGCCGAGCAGCTCCGCATCGACGGCCCGGCGGTCACGCGGAAGGCGCAGCAGCTGGAGCGCTCGGGCCTGATCAGCCGAAGCCGGGACACCACAGACGCCAGGGCGACCCGGCTGCAGCTCACCCCCCAGGGCCGCCGGACTATCGGCAGGTTCCTGGCCGCCCGGCGCAAGTGGCTGACCAGCCTGCTGGCCGGCTGGCCCGAGCCGGAGCGGGCCGAGTTCGCGCGGCTGCTCTGCCAGTTCTCCAGCGACATTCAGCGCCAGATGGGGGAGCTCGATGACTGACAGCCTGGGCTCCGTGACCGCCGCACAGGCGGACGCGGTCAGTAAGGCGGAGCACCGCAGGATCCTGGTGATCCTTGGGGCGCTGATGCTCGGCATGCTGCTGGCGGCGCTGGATCAGACGATCGTGGCAACTGCGCTGCCGACGATCGCCGGTGACCTGCACGGCCTGAACCACCTGTCCTATGTGGTGACCGCCTACATTCTCACCGCGACGATCTCGACGCCGCTGTGGGGCAAGCTCGGCGACCTGTACGGCCGGAAGAAGCTGTTCCAGGCGGCGATCGTCATCTTCCTCATCGGCTCGGCGCTGGCCGGGCTGTCGCAGGACCTGGGCCAGCTGATCGGGTTCCGGGCGCTGCAGGGGATCGGCGCGGGCGGGCTGATGGTCGGCGCGCAGGCAATCATCGGCGATGTCGTCAGCCCGCGACAGCGCGGCCGTTACATGGGCTACTTCGGCGCGGTGTTCGGCCTGTCCAGTGTCATCGGGCCGCTGGCCGGCGGGTTCATCACCCAGCACGCGAGCTGGCGCTGGGTGTTCTACATCAATCTGCCGATCGGCGTGGTCGCGCTTGCCGTCATCGCGCTCGTCCTGCACCTGCCGGTCAAGCGCACGGACCACGCGATCGACTACCTGGGAACCGCACTGCTGGGCGGGGCCATCACCGCGGTGATCCTGCTGACCACCTGGGGCGGCACGACCTACCCCTGGGGCTCCGCGACGATCATCGGCCTTGCGGCCGCTGCCGTGGTGCTGATCGCGCTGTTCGTCTGGGCCGAAGGGCGCGCCGCCGAGCCGGTCATCCCGCTCGGGCTGTTCCGGAACTCGGTGTTCGCGGTGTCGAACTCGGTCGGGTTCATCGTTGGCCTCGTGATGTTCGGCGCGATCATCTACATTCCGCTGTACCTGCAGACCGTGCACGGCGCCTCGCCGACCAGCTCCGGGCTACAGCTGCTCCCGCTGGTCGGCGGGATGCTCATCACTTTCATCATCAGCGGGCGGCTGGTGACCAGGTGGGGACGGTACAAAGTCTTCCCGGTCGCAGGCACCGCCATCATGGCCGCCGGGCTCTACCTGTTCTCCCTGCTGACCCCGACGACGTCGCTGACCGTGTCCTCGCTCTACATGGTCATCCTCGGCCTGGGCATCGGCTGCGTCATGCAGGTCCTGGTCGTCGCCGTGCAGAACGCCGTACCCCCGAGCCAGCTCGGCACCGCGACATCGTCCTCGACATTCTTCCGCTCGATCGGCGGCTCGATCGGCGTCGCCGGCTTCGGCGCGATCTTCAACAACCGCCTCGCCGCCAACCTCCCCAGGTACCTGCCGCCCGCCGCGCTGAAAGCGGTCCACGGCAGTAACATCTCGGCCAGCCCCGCCCAGCTCGACGCGCTCCCGCCGCCCATCCACCACGGCTATGTCCTGGCCTTCAGCGACTCGCTGCACGTCGTATTCCAGATCGGCGCCCCCGTCGCCCTGCTCGCCTTCGCCCTCACCTGGCTGCTCAAAGAGGTCCCGCTGCGCGATCGCGCCAACCTTGCCGGCGACGACGCCGGTCCTGCAGCGAAATCGCCGGCGACCTCACGAGACCCGGCCAGCCTGTGACACGCGCCAGGAAGCCAGACAGCGACACGGGGCCGGCAGCCCACGCTCGGCGCAGGACTGGCGTCGGGTTAGAGCTTGAGCCTTGCTCCGGGATGCGGTGGCGCGACCTCGACCTGGACACCGGCACCGCTGTCATCTGCGGGCAGCTGCAGGCCCCAGACGACCGGGCCGAGCCCGCCGCACGCGGAACAAAGCCGTTTGCCCGGCGCGCGGGGGCTTGGCATTCCGCGCCCGCCCGTACCACGGCCAACCGCCGCTCATACCAGCGCCGGCATGCAGGCAACGGAAGCTGGGAAAGACGAGGTCAGCACGGGTGCGCCGCCAGGGACTTGAACCCCGAACCCGCGGATTAAGAGAGGGCCGCCTGGCTGGCCGAAGCACTCTACTTGCACAGATGGCTCTACTAGACGCCCGGAACGCCCGGAATGCTCGGAGAATCGGCGGGCGCTCGTCCCATGAACCGTGCCACGCGCAGACGCGAACCTGACTGCTCTCTTGAGCGCGAGGTCACTAATCGTGACGGCGGCTGAGCGTCCGGGTCTACCAGGTAAGACTCGGCCGGACGATGATCTGTGATCGCGGTGGGAGCCGTCCCGGCAGCAGCCATTCTGGCGGAACCCGCTGAGATCAGCGCAGCCGGGCCGCGGGTGGTCATCGCCGAGCCGCGGGTGATGAGTTCGTGGTGAAGATCTGAGATGACCAAGTCGCCGCCGGGGCGCTGTCGACGCCGATGACCAGGTGCCCGCGCCCAGCTTCCGCGTCGTAGCCGGACGACACCTGCTCGTAGACGGTGGCGGCGCTGACCTGCTCAACCAGCACGCCGCGGTGCCTCAGCTGCTCATCAGCCAGCAGCCGCCCGATCTCGGCCAGCCGGGCCTCGGTCAATGCGCGGTCGTGGTCTCCAGCCCAGGCGCCCAGCAGCGCGTTAGCACAGGCCATCGCCGGCGAGGTCAGCGGCTGGCCCGGCTGGCTAGGTAGGCCTGGGACCTTCGCCTCTTCCGGATGTGCCTGCGGCCGGTTCTAATGGGGAAGGTCCGGTCACGGCTCCTTTGAGGGCGCCGATGGCATCTCAACCTAGCCGATGTCAGCCGGATCAGCTAAGACGGCGGGACGGACCGGCTAGCTACATGGATGGTTCCGGCAGGGGGGGACCGCATCACACAGGGCCTGGTTCTTGAAGTCGCGAGGTGCGCAGGAGTGTTGGGGGCGGCAGGAGTTGGTCATGAATTCATTCGATCCGGAAGTCGCAGTCAAGCCTGGCGTGAGTTCGTTCCAGACGGAAATCGAGGACACCGCAAGGTGGATTTCCAGTCCTCGATTTGAGGGCATCACGCGTTTGTATTCGGCACGGCAGGTGGTGGAGCAACGAGGCACGATCTTGACCGACTACCCGGTGGCCAGACTGGCGGCCGAGCAGTTCTACGACCGGCTCAGGTGGCTCTTCGCTGATCGCGAGCAGATCACTACCTTCGGTCCGTATTCGCCCGGTCAGGCGGTGGCTCTGAAGCGGATGGGCATCGAGGGTATCTATCTCGGCGGCTGGGCTACGTCGGCGAAGGGATCCGTCACGGAGGACCCGGGTCCCGACCTGGCCAGCTATCCGCTGTCCCAGGTGCCGGACGAGGCTGCGCCGATCGTGCGCGCCCTTCTCACCGCGGACCGGAACCAGCGCTTCGCCCGGTCGCGCTTGAGCGAGGCTCAGCGTGCAGCGTCCCCAGCGATCGACTATCGGCCGTTCATCATCGCCGACGCCGATACGGGGCACGGCGGCGATGCGCACGTCAGGAACCTGGTCCGTCGTTTCGTCGAGGTCGGCGTGCCGGGCTACCACATCGAGGACCAGAAGCCCGGCACCAAGAAATGTGGGCATCAAAGCGGGAAGGTGCTCGTCGGAGTGGACGAGCAGATCAAGCGGCTGAACGCCGCGCGCTTCCAGCTTGACGTTATGGAGGTGCCTGGTCTGATCGTGGCACGAACCGACGCCGAAGCGGCCACGTTCCTGGAGGGACGAGCGGACGAGCGCGATCAGTCGTTCATTCTTGGCGCCACCAACGCCGAGCTTCCGACCTACAAGGTTGGCTACCTGACCATGTTGCGCAAGCTCCGCGAGCTGGGCGTCGACGACGTGCGTGGTCACCTCTTGTTCAAGATCTCTACCGCGGAGTTCGACGAGGCCACGGCCTGGCTGGCTCGGACCGGTGTCATGCGAGCGGTCGAATCGAGCGCGCAGGCGTTCCAGCAGGCCGGCGGCTCGTCGGTCGAGGAACTGCTGGAGAGCGTCGAGACGCGATACCTGGATGCGTGGCTGTTGGAGGCCAACCTGAGGACCTATCCTGTGGCGGTCGCGGACGTCATCGAATTCCGCGCCAGCGAGGGTGAGTCCTTCGACATGAGCGTCGATGAGTGGCTGGGCTTCGCGAACCATACGTCGTTCCACGCGGCCCGGGCCAGGGCCAGATCCATGGGCATCGACATCACCTGGGATTGCGAGATCTCCAAGACTCCGGAGGGCTACTACCAGGTGCAGGGCGGAATCGAGTACGCGATCGCCAGATCGCTGGCTGTCGCGCCGTTCGCCGACCTTCTGTGGATGGAGACCAAAACTGCCGACCTGGCGGATGCCCGGCGCTTCGCCGAGGCCATCCACGGAGAGTTCCCCGCGAAGATGCTTGCGTACAACCTCTCACCGTCGTTCAACTGGGACACGACCGGGTTGAGCGACGAGGAGATGAGGCGATTTCCGGAGGAGCTCGGCAAGCTTGGGTTTGTGTTCAATTTCATCACCTACGGCGGACATCAGATCGACGGCATTGCCGCGGAGGAGTTCGCCACCGCGCTCAAGCAGGACGGCATGCTGTCGCTGGCCCGGCTGCAGCGAAAGTTCCGGCTGCTCGAGTCGCCCTACCGGACGCCCCAGACGCTCGTGGGCGGGCCGCGGTCGGATGCGGCCCTCATGGCTTCCTCGGGCGGCACGGCGGCTACCAAGGCGATGGGGGAGGGCTCGACGCAGCACCAGCACCTAGTCCAGACCGAGGTGCCAACCAAGCTGCTCGAGGAGTGGCTGGCGATGTGGACGAAGCAACACCAGGTCCCTGACTCACTTCGTGTCGGACTGCGGCCGCACACGGCGGGCTCGGAGTTGCTGGAACTCACCCTGTCCAACACCAGAGGGGAGAAGGTCGCCAACATCATCTTCAGCGTGATTGTGGATCGCCGGGGGCGCAACATTCTCTCGGTTCGAGACCAGAACACTTTCGACCGCGCCTTGCGCAAGAAGCGACTCATGACGCTGAACCACCTCTTCCTCATCCACCGCTACAAGGTCTGGGCAGTCCACTACGTCAGTCCGACCGACGACAATCGTTACCAGGCCCAGAAGATGAAGGCGCACAGCCTCTTCAGCGATGTCCACGACGAGGTCGGCCACGTCATCGTGGCGGACGTGAACGCGGGGGGCGTGCGGGCCCTGCTCGCCCCAGACCGAGACCGCTTGAAGGCCCTGATCCAGCGGAAGTACCCGAGTATGCCGGTCGACGCGGCAGCGCCAAACCCCGCGAAGGACTAACCGGGCTGTTGGGAAGTGAGCTTTTCCGCGGCCGGGCATCATCCAGCGCGGTTCACCAGGCCGCAACGTGAATCCCGCCCCGGCCAGTGACCCCAGGAGGCACGTGCCTTCGCCGGGTAGGCGTGCCCGCTTCGATCCGAATGCCGCGCTGTCCGCGATGACATGTCAGCGGAGTTCTCGGGGGAGTGTGCGGCCTTATCCTGGCTAGGGTGGCCTTGACCAGTGAATACTGTCGCTCGAAGAGCGCGAAGGGTTGCGGCGATGGCGGTACAACCAGCGGGCACGAGCAAGATCAGCGTGTTTCTGCTCGACGATCATGAGATCGTCCGCCGCGGTGTGAAGGAACTGCTTGAGGCCGAGCCTGACATTACGGTTGTGGGCGAGGCCGGGTCTGCCGCTTCTGCTCTTGCCCGCATCCCGGCGCTCAAGCCGGGCGTGGCGGTGCTGGACATCCGGCTCCCCGACGGCGACGGAGTCAGCGTGTGCCGGGAGATCAGGTCGCGGATGCCGGAGGTCGCCTGCCTGATGCTCACGTCCTTCAGTGATGATGAAGCGCTGTTCGACGCGATCATGGCCGGGGCGGCGGGTTATGTGCTCAAGCAGATACGCGGCACGGACCTGGTTGGTGCCGTGCGCACCGTCGCGTCGGGTAAATCGATGCTCGACCCTGAGGCAGCCAGCAAGGTCATGGCCCGGATGCGGCAGCAGCAAAACCAGTCCGATCCGCTGGCGAAGCTGACCGCGCAGGAGCGCAAGGTCCTGGAGCTCATCGGCGAGGGCCTGACGAACCGGCAGATCGGCGAGCGCATGTACCTGGCTGAGAAGACGGTGAAGAACTACGTGTCCGGGCTGTTCGCCAAGCTGGGCATGGAGCGCCGGACGCAGGCAGCTGCCTATGCATCACGAGTCTTCGACCGTCAGGATGAGCATCGGAACTAAGCAGCATCGGAGCTGAGCGCCGAGCAACGTCCTCGACCGGCAGTGAATTTCTCGGGGAAGATGCGGTCTGCGCCTACCTCGATAGGGTCGGGCAGGTCATCGTCGTCTGGGAGGACGAACGCGATAGGACCGCATTCGCCTGCATAGCGACCGTGGCACTCGATTTCACTACTGTCCAGGCACTGCTCGGCTCGACCGCCCAGCACTGCGCGCACCGCGCCCTGCAGAGCCGCAGGGCCGATGTCCTCGGGACTAATGGCCTCAACCGGACCCGGTGAGTGCGATCCGGCAATGATCATCAAACGCAGACGCAGACGCAGCTCGTGGCCGCTGGGGTGTTACTGCCGGGGAACTCTCCACTCGACGATCGTGCCCGTTCCCGTGGTCTCGTCCGCCGGGCCGACGTTGAGCGTGCCGCCAAGAAGCTGGGCGCGCTCGGACATATTGGCCAGCCCGCTCCGGCGAGTGCTCGGCGCGATGCCCGTGCCGTTGTCGGTCACGCGCAGAACCAGATCGGTGTCAGCCACCACGCTGACCTCCACGTGGCTGGCATTGGCATGCCGGGCGGCGTTGGACAGCGCTTCTCGCAGCACGGTGAGCAGGTGCTCAGCTGGACCGGCTGCGACGTTGTCATCGAGTCCGCCGCCGAGCCGCACCGTCGGAGCGAAGCCGAGCATCGGTGCCGTCTCCTCGGCGATGGCGACGATGCGCGCGCGAAGCCCGGACCCGGCGTGCTGCCGGCTCAAGTGCAGCGAGAAGATCGCGGTGCGGATGTCGGCGATCGCCTGGTCCATCTCGTCGACGACGTGCTCCATGCGCTTGCGGACGGCCGGATCGGCTGCCATCGGAGCAGTGCCCTGCAGCGACATTCCGGCCGCGTACAGCCGCTGGATGACCTGGTCGTGCAAGTCGCGCGCGATGCGGTCGCGGTCCTCGAACACACGCAGTTGCTCGGCGTCGCGCCGCCGGTCGGCTAGTTCGAGCGCGATCCCGGCTTGCGCCGCGAAAGATGCGGCTACCTCGACGGCCGCCTGGGCGAACGGCGCCGCGCCGTGCCGTCGGCCAATGGTGAAGACACCCCGCACACTGCCGGGGCCGCCGAGCGGATAAACCACCGCCGGGCCGATATGGCTCATAGCAACCCTCGCTACGGCGGCGGCCCGCTGGTCGGCGGCGAAGTCCGCGACCGTTTGCGGCTGTCCGGTTTCTAGCACCCGGCCAGACAACGACCCGCCGAGCGGCAGCACGAGGCCGCGCGCAGCCTCGGCACCGTCGCCGTCGGCGTACTCGATGACCAGCCGTTGCCCATCGCTGTCGGGCAAAGCCACCACAGCCAGGTCTGCGCCCGACAGTTCCAGCGCCTGCATTGTCAGGGCGCCTAGCACCTCTGCTGGGTCTGTACCGGACAGCAGCCGCGTAGTGACCTCAGCGCTGGCGCGTAGCCAGCGCTGCTGCCGCCGGGAGTCGTCGTAGAGGCGCGCGTTCTCGATCGCCACTCCCGCCGCCGCCCCGAGCGCAGACACGACCGCCTCGTCTTCGGCGCTGAAGTCGCTGCCATCCAGCTTCTCGGTCAGGTACAGGTTGCCGAACACCTCGCCGCGCACGTGTACGGGGACACCCAGGAAACCGCGCATCGGCGGGTGCCCTTGCGGGAAGCCGACGGAGTCGGGATGGGCCTTGATGTCCGGGAGTCTCAGGGGCCGCGAATCCCGGATGAGCAAGCCGAGCAGCCCCTTGCCCTCGGGCCAGTGATCAATCCCGGCGATCTGGTGCTCTTCCAGGCCAACCGGAACGAACTCGGCGAGGCGACCGCCTTCACCGATGACTCCGAGTGCCCCGTACTTTGCATCCGCCAGTCTGACCGCGGCCTGGACGATCCGGTGCAGCATCGTCTCCAGGTCTAGGTCTGACCCTACGGCGACGACGGCTTCCAGCAGTCCGTTCATCCGGTCTCTGGTCGCCAGCACGGCCTGTAGCCGGGACTGCAACTCGCCCAGCAGCTCATCGAGTTGCAGCTGCGGCAGCAGACCAGCGACCGCTTCTGGGCGTTGTTCCATCGGCCCACCCTCCCGATGGCCAACGTAGCTGTCAGCGGCCGTCCGGGTCCATGTTGCCCTGCTCAGCGCGGATCCTCGGGTCCGCGATGGCCTCGGCTAGTCGGGCGACGAAGTCGCGGATCGTCGCCGCTGCTATGCGGCCCAGGACGGCGCGGTCCAGCATTGCGCCGACCATCCCGAGCGGGGGCCGGTAAACCCCCGTCAAGATCAGCGCTGTCCCGTCATCACCGTCGGGAGTCACGATGATGTCAGCGTCCAGCGCCGGGAACAGGCCGCTTCCTGGTCCCGTTGCCTCCCACCTGAGTGGCAGGCGGGCCGACTCATCATT
Source organism: Streptosporangiaceae bacterium (assembly GCA_049675875.1). Lineage (GTDB taxonomy): Bacteria > Actinomycetota > Actinomycetes > Streptosporangiales > Streptosporangiaceae > JAJYUU01. Next base: position 32,369 of record JBAUAR010000047.1, on the reverse strand, counting down.
CAGGGTCATGCCTGCCACGTGAATCATGACTAGCTTGGACAGGCCCAGCCACGCGCCGGGCGGCCCGACCTTGACCATACCGGTGGTTCCGTCGCCGTAAGCCGCCCGAGATGCATCGAGGAGTCCGCCGCCGTGCGCGAGGCCCGCCAGCCCTGAGCAGGCAGCGTCGAACCTGACCGCCATCCGCGACTCCTCCCGTACAAACATCTGGCCAGTACACCCCCACAAGCGGACGTGAGAACACGGACTTTGGTCCTGAAACACCGTGCCTTCGGTCCCTCAGTGACACACCCGGCTCGGCCTTGATCGTCGGAGGGGTGTCGCCCTGGAATGGCCTAGGTCGTGGTGATCGGTGACGGGGGCCGGTTAGTGGCTGGTGGCCGGTGGCCCGTGGTGATGCGCGGTGGTGTGGTGCTCGGCGGGGCTGATGCGGGCGAACTGGCCGGGGGAGACCATGGCGATGTGGCCGTTGGCGAGCCACCTGACGATGTAGGGCGGGGAGCCGTCCTGGTTCGGTATGCCGATGATGACGCCAGTCCTGGCCGGGTCGCCTTCGACGATGAGCCGGTCGCCGATGTGAGCAAGCACGAGGCTCATCTCCCTCGCTGGTCGGTGGTGCTGTGGTGCTTCCCAGGCTGCCCGGCTGCGCGGCTGGGCGCACCGGGCGGACGGCCCGCTGGTGCGGGACGTTCGCCCGGGGTCGGCCGTGCCCGGCGCCCACGGGAAGGAAAGCTCCCGTCCGGGACCGCGGTGGTCTCGGCCAGAAGTTTCCCTCTTGGCCGGGCTCGGGTGGTCAACTCACGAGGCGTTGACCGGGGTGCGGTGGGCGACCTTGGGCAGGATCTCGGTGTCGGGACCGGTGCGGCGCAGGTGCACGAACCCGAAGACGGACAGGATGAGCATCAGGCCGGCCGCGATGTAGGACGCGATGGCGGCGATCAGCGCGATCTGGCCGAAGGTCCAGAAGCCGTAAGCCTCCAGCAGCATGGACCGTAGCGTTGTACCGCGGAACACGGTCTGCACCTGGCCGGCCAGCGCGGCGTTGGTCGGGTGGGCCAGTGACTCAGCTGACAGCTGGGAGTAGGTCTTGCCGCCGCCGATGAGGAACAGGTGGCGGGCTATGAAGTAGTTGGCGTAGGTCTCGGCCTGTGCGCCGGTAGTCATCTCCTGGCCGGCGTACTTGGCCATCTGCGCGCGGTTGGCCGCAGGCAGGATCTTGAACTCGGGGCTGCTGGTAGTGGGGAAAACGATCCTCTGGGCGGACAGCTGGCTGGCCACCTGATCGTTGGCGTATGAGTGGCCCCAGGTCAGCAGCACGCCCGCGACGATGAGCACGGCGACCAGCAGCAGTCCTGCCCCGGACACCAGCGCGTCGAAAGTCCTCCTGCGCATTTCTTGTTCCTCCTTGTTATCCCGGGCTTGCTATGCGGGCCCGGCCAGTGGGCTTAACTGACCTCAGCATCGGGCCCCGCCCCGGCACCCCAGCAGAGCCATGCGGCCCGCATCCACGGGACCAACGGCCCGGCCTGATAGGCCGTGCGACGCACGCACGATGCTCCGATGCGAGACACGGTGGCTGAACTCGATGAGCACCTGCGGCCGGCGGTCCGCAGTGTGAGCACGCCGAGCGCTCGCGCGATCGCCAGCGGGTGCCAGGTCATGTAGGTCCTCGCCGGCGGGGAGTAGGTCGCCTTTGTGGCTACGGACCGGCTGCCGAAAACGATCAACCTGGCGAGTCCGCCGGGCAGTTCGTCCCGGCTGTCGACGACCTTCGACTCTGTGGACGCCCAGCGTGCCCAGGTGTTATCGGTGTCGCGGGAGGGCCTAACGGACAAGGAGTCGAGGAGCTACCGGCACCCCAACGAGGCCAGCACACCTGCGAGAATCTGGCTCCGCGACCGGCGGGTTGGTCCCTCCCGCTAACAGGGCCATTGTTGGTATGCGATAGGGGCCTCTGCCCCTGCCGGCCAGCTCGGTGAGCTGCAAAGCTCGGCAGAAGCTTAGGATGTGATGTTCGAACAACTGGACGAAGCTGAGTGCCTGCGGCTGATCGCGCCGGGCGGCATCGGCAGGCTGGTGTTTTCCGGCAGCTGGGACCTGACTGTGCTGCCGGTCAACTACAAGTTCTACAACGGCGCCATCTTGTTCCGGACCGCTCAGCACGGCTCGACCGAAGAAGACCTCCGTACCGGAATCGCGCACGCGGAGTACCGAGTGGCCTTCGAGGTCGATGACTTCGATCCGGTGGCCCGCGAGGGGTGGAGCGTCCTGATTCAGGGACCTGCGCACCACCTCGACTCGGAGTCCGAGCGCGCGGAAGCAGCGGGGGCCGGAGTGGTGCCGTGGCCGGGCGGGGACCGCGAGCACTTCATCAGCATCACCCCCGCCCGGCTAACCGGTAGACGCATCAGGCGCGAGGCTACGGCTTCCCATGGTCGCTACTGAGGTAACCACCGATGCGACCGGCGTCGTCGGGACGGTCGTGGGTGTTGTTCAGGAGGCGGCATTCGGCCCGCTCGTCGTGTTCAGCTTGGGCGGGGTGGCGACCGACGTGCTGGGGGACCGGGCGGCCCGGCTGGCCCCGCTGACCGATGCCGACGCTGACGCGATGATCGGCGAGGTACGGGCTGCGCCGTTGCTGCTCGGCCGGGCTGGATCGCCCGCGGTGGATACGGCTGTCCTGACGGGCTTGCTGCTGCGGGTGTCGCGCCTGGCAGATGACCTTCCTGAGGTCGCCGAGCTGGACCTGAACCCGGTGATCGCCCGAGCCGACGGGGTGTATCCGGTGGACGTGCGCGTGCGTGTCGTGCCCGTCGCGCCGCGCGACCCGTTCCTGCGCCAGCTGCGCTGACCACTGCAGCGGTGGGTGCCTCGCGCCTCCAATCGGGACTATGGTCCTCGCTGGCTGAGTCGCAGGACCCTGCAGCTACCTGCGGGCACTGGGCAAGGCTGTAGGTGGATCGTAGGAAGGGGGAGCGGAGATGAGCGCCAAGCAGGAACCGGGTCGGCGGATCATCGTTGGCGTCGACGGATCACCCTCGTCCAAGGCCGCGCTGGCCTGGGCGGTGCGGCAAGCGGAGCAGACTGACGCCACCGTGGAGGCAGTCATCGCCTGGCACTACCCGGTCATGGTCGGCGGCGTGCCATTCGCTCCGATCGGCGTGCTGGACACCGCGGACTACGGGGAATTTGCTGCGAACGTCCTCAGCGACACCGTCAGCGAGATCGTGGATCCGGACGGGCCGGTCAAGGTTAGCTCAGCCGTGCGTGAGGGAAACGCGGCGCAAGTCCTGCTAGATCTTTCCGACGGCGCCGACCTGCTGGTAGTCGGCAGCCGCGGGCACGGTGGCTTCACCGAGGCGCTGCTTGGCTCGGTCAGTCAGGCCTGCGTGCACCATGCGCGGTGCCCGGTGGTCATCATCAGGGAACCTGCCCTGGCGCACACCCTAGTGGCTGAACAGAGCGGCTGAGCCGGACGGCGAGCTGGTCTATGCGGGAAGGAGAGTCCGATGGGTACGACCGTCAGGGACGTAATGACCAGCCGAGTCATCGCGGTCAAGAGGACCGTTGACTTCAAGCAGATCGCCCGAGTACTGCGGCAGTTCCGGGTGAGTGCCTGCCCGGTGGTCAACGACGCGGGCCGGGTTGTCGGCGTCGTGTCGGGGGCCGACCTGCTGCACAAGGCGGCCGGCTGTGACCTGCCGGCCGGGCTGATCCGGCTGCGGTGGAAGCTCGGCGAGGAATCCAAGATTACCGCCGTGACAGCCGCTCAGCTCATGACCGCGCCGGCGGTGACGATCGACCCGGGCGCACCCGTTCAGGTCGCCGCCAGAGTTATGCGGGACCGGCTACTCAAGCGGCTGCCGGTCGTCGGCGCGGACGGTGGACTGATCGGCATCGTCAGCCGGGTCGACCTGCTCGCTGTGTACGACCGGCCCGATGCTGGCATCCTCAGCGAAGTCACCAATGTCGTCGGCGAGTTTGCCCTCGACCCGGCCGACGTGGTGGTGGGCGTATCCTCCGGCGTGGTCACCATCAGCGGCCTGGTGGGACTGCACGAGACAGCGCTCGACCTGGTGGCCCGGATCCGCCACATTGAGGGCGTGGTCGCGGTCCGCGACCGGCTCACCGCGGGCCAGCCGACTGGCTGACCCGGCTAGGGGAGGAAGCATGACTACAGACCCCGCTACCGGTGGCACGGACATCGGGAGGCGCATCTGCGAACGGCGCGAGCGTGTCGGCCTGAGCCAGGCGGAAACCGCGGCGCGGGCAGGTCTCACCGCCGACTACCTGGCATATCTGGAGACCAGCCCGGATCCCAATCCGACGCAGGCGACGCTGATGCGCCTAGCCGCAGCCCTGGGCACGTCAGCCGGCGCGCTGTCTGGTGCGGGGCTGCACATGCCGCCGGGACAGCGCGGCGCTGCGAAAGAGCCAGTACTCACGACCCTCACCGCAGACGAATGCCGGGCGCTGATCGCCCGCGGCGGAGTCGGCCGGGTCCTGTACGTCGAGCCGGGCCGCGGGCCGGTCGCCATCCCGGTCAATTACCGCATGGACGGGAACGACGTCGTGTTTCGTACCGGGGGCGGGGCAGCGATCGCCGATGGCATCCAGCAGGCCAGCGTGTCCTTCGACATTGACCACCTCGACGAGACGCTGAGTGAGGGCTGGAGCGTGCTGCTCACAGGGAGCGCGAGCGTGATCACCGACCCGCCGGAACTCGAGCACGCCGAGTCCCTGAGCATCGATCCGTGGGCAGGTGGCGACCGCCCGACGTACGTGCGCCTGCGCGCGCACCAGGTCACCGGGCGAGCCATCCGCGTTCGCGGATAGGCGCGGGACGGCCAGCGAGCGAGCGCCGTATCCGACCAGGGCGGAATGCTCGTCGCCAGGCTCGAGGGGCGCGCCAGAGCAATCGCTCACTTCCGACCAGGTCGCGAGTGCGACGTCAGTCGCAGCGCGTGCGCCGTCAGTCACACAACACACAGCCGTGGAAATTCGCCCGCACCAGGGGTGCGACTGTGCAAGGGCGCCTCACGCCGCGGGGTTCGGGCAGCCCGGTACCGAAGACCTGGCCGGCGAGCCACCGTCAGCGACGGCGGTGCTGCTGACCGCTGGCGATACTTCCGCCGACTGGTTGCGGGCGGTCAGGCGCTGGATCGCACCCTCCTGCGCGCCGCTCATCTCAAGCCAGCCCTCTTGCTGGTTACAGCGTCGTCCGATCCAAATGCCGGCGTAGGGTCCGAAGGCCATACCGACGTCGCCATTGATCCCGAAGCGGAGTGCGCCAGCATCGCTCCGGATGAGCCACTGGTCGGCGTCGCCCAGCCCGACCCGCGTGTTGCGCCGCGGGCAGCCGCGGAGAGGGGGGCTGCCGGGTCAGGTGCGCTGCGGGGCTCCGGTCGGCTGGGCGTCCTGCTCGGGCCGGCCGGCCGCGTTCCGGGACCCGTACCAGGACCGCCAGATGAGCCGGTAGACCGGCACCGCTCGGGGGATGTCACGCAGGCCCGGGATGAACGGCACGAGCAGCAGGAGGAGGGTGCAGATGCCAGTCAGGTAGATGGCCCAGATGTCGACGCTGACGGAGTTCTGGAACGGCGAGACGTGGTACCACATCTGGTAGAGCCACAGCCACGGCTGGCCCGGGTAGTTACCGGTCTCGTTCATTACGCCCCACTGATCACCGGTCAGGTGCATGTTCGTCGCCAGCTGGTTGTAGTAGCCGCCGTCGGCGATGAAGAGCAGCGGCTTGGTGTAGTCGGTGCCGTAGAACTGCCGCTGGGCGAGCAGGTCGGAGTCCAGCGCGCCGCTGCGGGCCATGGCAAGTTCGCCGGCCATCAGGACGGGCACCGGGCCGGCGGCCGGGAGGTTCAGGTCGCCGCCGCGGAACGGCACCTTCGGCGCACCAGGCGCTGTGGCCTTGTCGTAGGCGGTGGCCCACTTCAGCTGCTGCGCCGTCGGCGCTGTGGTGTAGGTGGTCAGCGCTGCTGCTAGCGCCGGGCTGGTTCTGGCCTGTACGGCGAGCGGGTCGAGGACGAACAGTGCGGCGGAGTTGACCGGCTGGGTGATGCCGAAGAGTTTCTGCCAGCTGACGGGGCCGACCTGCTGCAGCGACCCGGTGCCATTGTTGTAGGGCGGCCCGTAGTCAGCGGACACGCTCGTGCCGTCCAGTTCGGTGGCCGCGGTGTTGACGAACCCGACCGGGTCGACCGTACCCCAGGTCTTGATGGACAGCGACGGCAGATCAGGGGACGAGAGCAGGCCAGCCATGACGAGAGTGATCGCGCCGACGATCAGTGTCGCGACCGCGCCCTCCTTGAGGATGTCGTAACGGCGAGTCGAGCCGCGCCACGGCCCGGCGTCGTCGGCGGCTGCCGCCTGGCGGGCGGGCCTGCCGCGGGTCGGCCGGGCGGGCAGTGGGTGGCTGACGCCGCGGACTCGGACCATGAGGATGTGCGCGCCGACGACGGCCACCAGCACCAGAGGCATGAGCACGATGTGCCACATGAACATCTGGCCGAAGTTCATGACGTTCCAGAACGAGCCGGCGCCCACCGCGTTGAAGGCGTCCTTGCCATTGGTGGCGATCCACTGCGAGTCGAAGTTCTGCTGCGACAGATAACCGGTAAAGCAGGTCACCACTGAGGCCAGGAACGCCAGCACGCCGGTTACCCAGGTCATCGCCCGCCGGCCCCGCCAGGCCGCCATCCAGACTTGCCCCACAGGTGGATGACCAGGAACGCCATGAACAGCTCGACAGACCACAGGTGGACGCTGTTGAAGAAGTGGCCGACTGGGTTGGTGTGCCACCAATCCGACCCGCCCAGCGCCAGAGCCAGCCCGGAGGCGATCACGATGCCCAGCGCAACCAGTGACGCCACGCCGAAGATGTAGATCCACGACGACACGTACGCGGGCTGGCGGTCGGGCAGCAGCTTTCCCGGCGGCAGCAGCCGGGCCGCGCGTGTCCGGACCCTGGCTGTCCACATCCGCTCATCACCTGGCAGCGCCGCCGCAGCCGCAGTTGCCGAGTCCTGCTGCGGCTCGGAGGGCGGCAGGTCGGCGTCCGCCATATGCGGGAACCGGATCAGCAGCGCCGCGCCGAACACCGCGATCATCACCGCGATCACGATGAGGTTGGCCAGCGAGATCTCGATAAATGACCAGTGCAGGTACGTGCCCGGCCCGTTCAGGTCCAGCGAACTGAGAGCTGAGGAGTGCATTACAGACTCCAGAAAATGGCGATTCGGACGAAGCGCCATGGCAACCGCCAGGCGATCTGACTATCCGTCGCGCCGGCTCACAGGGGGCAGTGCTCTACGTCACAACCGCGGTGGGACCTTAGTCCTGACTCCGCGCAGTATTCGGCAAAGGCGCCGGCGGCGTTAATGCCGCCGGGTCACCGCTGCCAGCCTGGCTGCGGTTCGATCTCCCTTCCGTTTCGTCCTAGTACTCGAATCGGGGATCCTCCAGCAACGCCTGCTGGGCCGCGTGCTATTACCAAGATCACGGCAGACGAGCAAAATATCGAGCAAACTTCGGCTGGAGCACAGCGCCCCAAGATCGCGTGCTCAGAAAGAAGCCCAGGCCAGACCTAAAACAACGGGTGCGCAGCCAGGGACTTGAACCCCGAACCCGCGGATTAAGAGCTCGGAATCCTGCATCCACGTACGTCCACGGGCATCCATCGGTACGGGTCAGGACCAGCCCTGACCTTGAGTGATCAGCCCTAGCCGAGCGTGAATTGCAACCAGAACTGGAACCGTCCCGACCGGCCTTGCACGGCTGCGTGGACCTCTCGCTTCGCAAGCATGGCCCGATGGCGGCGGTCAGCCGCCAGCGCGGGATCGGCTCGCGAACGCACTGGATGGTGCTGAAGCGTCCCACGCTGCCTACTATTCCGCAGAGCCGCCCTCGCTGAGCAGTGGCTTGCGTGCCCACGCTGGCGGGCAGTGCGCCCGCGGGTCGTGCCCATCGGCGCCGCGTACTCGCGCGCATCGCGATGCGTCTGTCGGCGGGTTCCGGTTCGCGTGAGCTACTCAGCCTTCAGCCGGACCCCTTCTTACGCTTCTTGCGAGCATGCTCGATGACCGCGTCCGGCCCTGGGAACACCAGGCTCGTGTGGCCGTCGCTGAAACGCACCAGGTATGGCGGCTCCCCACCCACTCCGCGGACCTCGACGATCTCGCCCGTCCGCTCTGCCTGGCCCACGATGTGGCCACGCACGTGCAACCGGTCCCCGACGACTGCTTGCATCCGCCCACTTCCCTCACCCGCACTCCCGCGCGCCGGAGGACATGCCCACGGTGTGCGCATTGCCGCGACCAGTATCTGCCTCGATCCGACAACTCGTCCCGGCAGTAGGTGGGAACCGCGCGTGTCGCGACAAAAGTGCGTCTCGGGGTACCGGTCGGCCATGATTATCTGACGGGATCATTAGCGGCCATGTTGGACTCGCGGGCGCCGCGTTCCGAGTCGGCATGTGCCGCTTAGTCCGGGCTGCTTGATGAGGTAGTACGCCTGGCGGCCTCAGCCAGGGTGATCTTGCTGCTAGCTGGCTGACACCGGAAGATGCGCAGGTCCGCGCAGGTTGATCCGGCCGTTCCAGGCCACGTCGCCGTCTAGGGCCAGGTCGGGGAAGCGCGTCGTGAGCCGCGCGAGGGCGATCGAGGCTTCCAGCCGGGCCAGGGACGCGCCCAGGCAGTGATGCGGCCCGGCGCCGAACGAAACGTGGTGGCGCGCGTTGTCGCGGCTGAGCCTGACCTCGGCGGCGTCGGGGCCCCAGAAGAGCTCGTCTCGGTTGGCCGAGCCGAGGCTGGCCATGACGAAGGCTCCGGCCGGTATGACGGTGCCGCGGATCGTGACCGGTTCGAGGGTGATTCTCCTGCTGGCCTGCACGGGGCTGTCGTAGCGCAGCAGTTCCTCGACGGCGCTCGCCGCCAGAGCTGGGTCGCCGCGCAGGAGCGCGAGCTGACCAGGGTTGCGCAGCAACGCGAGGCTGCCGCCGGCGATGAGGTTGACGGTCGTCTCGTGCCCGGCAATGTACAGCAGCAGGGTCTGCGCGACCAGCTCGTCGTCGCTGAGTGCATCACCGTCGTCCTCGGCGGCGATGAGCGCGGTGAGCAGGTCGTCAGCCGGGTTGCCGCGCTTCCACGTGATCATGTCGGCCGCTATCGCAGTGAGCTCGGCGTCGGCGGCGGCGATCGCCGCCGCCAGGGCAGGATCGGCGACCGGCTCCAGCGAGCGGACCACCGTGCCGGACAGCTGCCTGATGCGCTCGTGATCGGCCGGCGGCGTGCCGAGCATCTCAGCGATCACCGCGAAGGGCAGGGGAAACGCCAGGGCATCGACCAGATCGAACCGGCCTTGTCCTTCGGCCGCATCGAGCATGCCTTCGACCAGCGCGGTGATTCGCGGCCGCAATGCCTCAACGGCCCGCGGCGTGAACGCCTTCGACACCAGTCGGCGCAGCCTGGTGTGGTCGGGCGGGTCCCGGTCAAGCATGGACAGTTTGTCCGCGCTGGGCGGCTGGTCGCCGTACATCTGGTCCCGCAGCTGTCGGAAGGGGCCGTCGTCGACGTTGCGCTCTTCCACCGAGAGCCCAGCGCGCAGCAGCCACGACACATCGTCGTAGCGGGTGAGCAGCCAGAACCCGAACGGGTGCTGGTACACCGGCGCTTCAGCCCGCAGCACCGCGTATTGCGGGTAGGGGTCATCGGTGAAGCCGGGCGCGAACGGGTCGAACAGCGGCGATGCCATGGCCTGAGTCACCTGAACGCTCCTTCCTAGCCGCCCGGCGCAGCGCAGAACGCTGGTCAACCGCGGCGCTGCCCAGTTGCACGCGCGCGTATACGCTCCGATTTTGGCACGCAATTCGCAGCACGAGCGCCGAAGCGGCCGGGTGTTCTCCTCAAGGGCCAGGCACGGGGTGCATGACCGCGATCAACAGCACCCAGGGCAGACCTCGCGCCAGCCAGACGATCTTGCGTAGCGGCCGGCGCCGAGGGAGTCGCCGCACTTCGCGCCCGAAGCGCGGCAAGAGCGTACGAGAGTGCTGCATGACAGGTGCGCGCTTCCTGGTGTTCGGCTGTGCGTGCCGAGAATCTCGTCCACGGGTCTGACCAGCAGGGTTGCCATCCCAGCGGTCTGGCCGTGATGATCATCGGCCATGTTGTGGGTGCCGAAAACCTGCGCCACCCAGGCAGATTGCTCTGCAGATCGCGGGTTGGCTCGGTCCCGCGTTCGAGTGCCGGCGGGCAGGTCTCGGTCCGTCCGGAAATGGAATGATCTTCGGCCTGTGGGCTTGAAGCTGATTTCCTGATCGTGTCCCGTGCGGTGTCGGTGCTGGGCTTGTCGCGGCGGGAGTCGTGGTGGAAGGACGCGGAGATCTTGATGCTGCGCCATCAGCTCGCTGTCGCCGAGCGCGAGCGGCCTCGCGCTCATTCGCGTTTGACGTGGCCGGACCGGGCGTGGCTGGCGCTGCTGGCCGGGACGCTGCCCGTCGACCGCCTCGCTGCGATGCGGCTGATCGTCACTCCCGGCACGCTCATGCGATGGCACGGCGACATCGTGCGCCGCCGGTGGGCGCGTGTGTCGCATGGCCGCTCTGGCCGTCCGCCGGTGCACCGCAACATGCGGTCTGTGGTGCTGCGGCTGGCGAGGGAGAACGAGTCCTGGGGCTACCGGCGGATCCATGGCGAGCTTGCCGACTGGGCATCACGGTCGCGCCGTCCACGGTCTGGCAGATCCTCAAGAGCGCCGGGATCGATCCGGCGCCCCGGCGGGACAGCCCGGGCTGGGCCGAGTTCCTCCGGTCCCAGGCGCAGGGGATGCTGGCGCTGGACTTCTTCACCGCCGACCTGCTCAACGGCGCCAAGATCTATGTCCTAGCCGTCATCGAGCACGGCTCCCGCCGCGTCCGGGTCCTTGGCACCACCGAGCACCCCGTCCTGGGTCGTGCAGCAGGCACGGAACCTGCTGATAGATCTGGAGGACACCGGGACGCGGGTGAAGTTCGTGCCGCGTGACCGGGATGCCAGCTTCACCGCCGCGTTCGACGCCGTATTTCAGGCCGCTGGCGTCAGGATTGTCCGCTCCGCCGCTCCGCCGTTCAGGCGCCGCGAATGAATTCTGTCATGGAGCGGTGGATCGGCAGCTGCCGCTGTGAGCTGCTGGACCGGACCTTGATCTGGAACAAGCAGCACCTGATGATCGTCCTGCGCGAGTACGAAGGCTTCTACAATAACCACCGGCCGCACCGGACCCTCAAGCAAGCCGCGCCGCTGCGACCGCCGCCCGACTGCGTCACCGACCTGGACCGTTTCCGGGTTCAGCGGCGTGACCGCGCCGGGGGCGTGATTCATGAATATCGCCTGCTGGCATAAGTTTTCGGCACCCACAACTTCGGAGTGATCCGCGCCGCCGGAATCGTGGGACTTGGGCTGGCACGCTGTTCCAGGTCGACCTCAGTTGCCGATCGTGCAGGTGCCCAGGAAGGCGAGCATGGGCGTCGCGTCGTTGGTCGTGAACATCTCGTCGAGCGCTTGATTGAACTCCAACTGCCGTGCGTACGGGACGCTGACGGCATCGAAGCCGTTCGACATCAACTCGCCGGACATCGTCAGCCGGGCTGCGCGCTTGTTGCCGTCGAAGTCGGACTGGCGTCGCACTGCCGAGGCGAAATAGACCAACGCACGGGCCCGTGCATCCTCGATCTCCGAGAGGCCGTCAAGCATGTTGGTGTAATGGCGCCGCAGCGCATCGCCACCTTCACCGTGGTCGACACCGGGAACGACGCCACCGCTCGATAGCCGGACCGATCCGCCGCCGGTGACTTGGCCCTCGCCTCGGAAGTGGCCGGACTCGATTGCTTCGTGTCGTGCGACAAGCGAGTGGAGCTCGTCGGCGACAGACTTGTCGAGGCTGAACGAGCCGCTGCCGACCATCTCGTCGAGTCGCCGGTATGCCTCGCTGAGAGCGATGATCTGCTGCTCGTCGGCCAGCCGCCTGCCACCTACGGTGACGCCCTCCAGTAGCGTTCGCACCTCCGGCAGTGTGAAGTTGTTGCCCTCCAGCGCGGCGGTGTTCCAGATCAGCTCGGGCAGGTGCGCCCGGAAGCGATGTCTGGCACGGTCGACTCCGCTGGGCTGAATGAGCTCGACATCGAACGGCCTCCAGATGATGCCGAAGTCCTCGAGCTGCCCGGAGACGAGCGCGCCGGCCGCGTCGTCTGGCGTCAGATCGACACCTGCCCCGGCTGGTGCCTGACTGCTCATTCCGGGGCGCTTGACGGTGGTCGTCGGAGACCGGGGCTGGGTATGCAGGTGCATGATCCCGTTCTCCCGGCAGATCCGGTCGAACAGCGCCTCCACCGGGGACCTGCTGAACCTGCCGGTGAAGACCTTGCCGTTATCGGTCAGAATCTGCTCCGGGACGCCGTAGGCCGCCAGCGCTGCCGCCAGCCCGTCACACACCCGCTGTGAGCTTTCCCTGGTCATCAGCTGCGCGCTCACCCAGAACCGGGAGTGATCATCGATCCGGTCAGCGCCTTGAGCCGGGTGCCGTCAGCCAGGACGAACCCGCCGACCACATCCAGCTGCCACAACTCCATCGGTGCTCCGCGCTCCCACCGCTTCCACTTGCGGTCACGCGGTCGCCGCGCAGCAGGGTCGATCAGGCTCAGCCGCACCAGAGCCCGGTAAGCCGCCGACTCCGACACCGGGCCTGCGCCCCGCCTGGTCAGCTCGAACACCAGCCTGCGCGGACCCCGCGCCGGATGCGCCAGCCTTAACTCCGCCAGCGCCACCCTCCTCCGCCGCCGCCGTCATCTGATGCGGGCACGACCGCGGCCGGTGCGACCGGTCCGCCCGCCCCTCCAGGCCGCCCGCCTCATACCGCGCCAGCCACGCATGCACGGTCTTGCGCGCTACCCCGAACCGGGCAGCCACCTCAGTCACCGTCGCACCGTCGGCGATAACCGCCCGAACGGCCTCATACCGCTGTTCAGCCACAGACAACTCCCTCATAAACCTGGAGTGTCACCGATCAGCCGAAGCTGGCGTAACCCATCAGCCGAAACACTGTCACCGATCAGCCGCAGCCCAAATGGGCAGCATCAGCCGAAGTAATACACAGAGCGGGTGCGCCGCCAGGGACTTGAACCCCGAACCCGCGGTTAAGAGTCCGCTGCTCTGATGTCAGATCAGTGCTCTCCATGCCGGTTAGTGCCGGTCCGTACGCGACTCTGCCGGTTCCGGTGCCGCCCGGTGCCGGGCAGAGCGGGCCAGTACAACGGCATCCGAGCAAACAACGAGCAAACACCGGAACTAGCGATCTTGACCCGGTTCAAGGCCATGACGGCCCTTCCGCTGGATCGCCGCTCATGATACGCGGGCGGCGCCCGCGCACGGCACTAGGGCAGAGGCGCCAGCTGGCCCGGGCACGGAGCACGGGAAAGCAGTGGCGCGCTGACCTCCGGTATACCTGGGGAGTACCTGGCAGCGACCTGGGGTGGACCCGAGCCAGTGCTAGGCCGGCGGGCTCAGTGGAGCCCTCTGCTGCCGCCGCGCGGGTGCGCGGGCAGGTCTGGGGCGAACTGCCTGGTGACTCGGGTCATCCTCACGCCCGCGCTGGCGTCCGCGGGACCACGGCCCCTTACCTTTTTTACGTCCAGATGGTAGTATTCAGCGTATGGCGAAGGAGAAGGCGACCATCACGCTGGACCGTGCGAAGGCAACCGCGGCCCGGGCCATCGTCGGTGCCAGTTCCACCTCGGAAGTCATCGACGTGGCCCTGGACCAGCTCATCCGGCTCGGCCGTCTCCGCGGCGACATCGCAGCGTACAGCCGGCAACCGGCAACCGCGGCCGAGGTAGCCCTGGCGCTGCTCGCCGACACCAGCGGTCTTGCCGACGACACCGACTGGGAGGCGCTGTACGCCAGCGAGTCCCCGTGACCGCTGTCCCGCGCCGCGGCGAGGTCTGGCTCGCTGACCTGGACAAGACGCGGCCCGTCATCGTGCTGACCCGCGATCCAATGGGCCAGATTCTCAACGCGGTGATCGTCGCCCCGGTGACCTCCACCGTCCGGGGGATCTCCACCGAAGTACCCGTGGGCAGCGACGACGGTGTCCGGCATCCCTCGGTAGCCAACCTCGACAACGTCCAGCTGGTGGCCCGCGACCGCCTGCGCCGCCGGGTCGGGCGGGCTCGGCCCGCAACCATGGCAGCACTGTGCGCGGCACTGTCGATAGCCGTGGACTGCGGCGGTTCCAGCTTCCTGTAGAGCAACTGATCCACCAGCGCATACCGGTCGCCGGCCCAGTTGGCGCGGCCGGACGCGATGTACCGAACAGCTGCTCCCTCGCGGCTGAGTGTGCCTTCAGCTGATCTGCGGCACGAGACCCGCGCCCCGATTAAGTCCGGGATACCTGCCGGGCAGGTGAGCGATACGGACACGACACAACGTTCGCCGCAGACTGACCTGGTGGGTGTCGTCAAGCGTCTTGGCCTCACGATCGTCATTGCTCCCTAATCTTGTCGATGCGAGGAACGCATGCCTCTAGGGCAGGGCACCGTCAGATGCGTAAGAGAGCACACGCTGCGCGTCGAGCCGGAGCCAGGCTCCCACCCAGGCGCCGCCGAGTTCATCGGTGAGATCGGACGGAACATCACTTGGCGCCGCCACGCAGGCCAGTCCTTCAATGATCACCGCGATGTGCCGTTTGCGGTCGCCCTCCGTCACCACCAGGGACAGCCAGGGACTCCCCTTCACATTGCGTTCCCGGACAGATCCGGCGCCCATGGGCAGCCAGAACCGGGTGCCCCGCTGCGCGAAAGATGTGACGACGGCATGCGGTCTGCCATCTGGGCGGCATGAGCTGACCACGGCAAACGACCGGCGCTGCAGATATGCGGCTAGCTGCGTGCCGCTGAGCCGGTTCTGCCGCGGGTAAGCGGTTCGTGTCAGTTCCGTGGCCTGCGTAAAGGTTTGTCGCTGAATTTCCTCCAGCGACCCGTTGTCCACGTCTCTTCGTGTCACGAGGGATATGTTCGTGCCCTCACTCGAGATCCGCCAGCTCGAGGCGGACCGGGATGCGCGCACCTGGGGTGTACCACGACTCGATCGCGCCGTTCCCGTATTTGTTCTCAAACATTCGGACGACGGTCGCGACCGTTTGCTCGGTTTCGGAGTATGCGACTGGGAACCCGCGGAACCGGACGCCTCCAGCCTCGATTTCCGCCTCGCCCGCCGCCATCAGGTTCTGGTACCAGTCGGTGCCGCAGCCGTGTTCCCCGGCGTGTGCCAGGAAATATGCCACGCCCTTTCGGTAGACGAACTAGACGACGGCGCGGTGCGGTCGGCCGGCCTGGCGGCCGCGCGTGCGAACGGTGACGCTGGATGCTCACCGACGCCTTTGGCGCGCCTGTGCTGTGCCGAAACCCTGCGTATGGCTTGACCTGCTGGTTACGCTCGGCGCTCGTGCTCATCCGACTCGTCTACCTGTTCGGTAGTCCGCGTGCTCGGCTGGCTGGCCGTGCTGGATGGCAGCGACGCCGCCAAGGACGTGGAGATCTTGGTCCTCCGCCGCGAGGTCGCGGTGCTGCGGCGGCAGGTCGCCCACCGGAGACCGGACTGGGCTGACCCTGCCATACTCGCCGCCCTGGCAAGGCTGCTGCCCGGCCGCCTGCGGTTGCACCGGATCGTAACCCCGGGCACCCTGCTGGCCTGGCACCGGCGCCTGGTCAGCAAGAAGTGGACCTATCCGAACGCGCCGGGACCTCCGCCGGCGTCGGCCGAGGTCCGCGTGCTGGTGGAGCAGCTGGCGGCGGGAGAACCAGCGCTGGGGGTACCTGCGCATCCAGGGCGGCGAGATGCTCGGCCTGGGGGTACCGGGTGGGGGAGGGGACGATCCGCCGGATCCTGGCCGCGGCCGGGCTCGGGCCTGCACCGCGGCGGGCGTCGCCGACCTGGCGGCAGTTCCTGGCCGCCCAGGCCTCCGGCATCCTGGCGTGTGACTTCCTGCATGTGGACACCGTGCTCCTGCAGCGCGTGTACGTGCTGTTCGTGATGGAAATCGAGACCCGGACGGTGCATATCCTGGGCGCGACGGCTCATCCGACCGGGGCCTGGACCGCCCAGCAGGCCCGCAACCTGCTGATGGACCTCGGCGAGCGGGCGAGCAGCTTCCGGTTCTTGATCCGCGACCGGGACAGCAAGTTCACGACGGCATTCGACGAGGTCTTCGCTGGTAACGGCACGCGGGTGGTCAAGACGCCAGTCCGGTCGCCGCGGGCGAACTCGTGCCCGGAGCGGTTCGTAGGCACGCTGCGCCCCGAGTGCCTGGATCGCGTGCTGATCCTCGGCGAACGGCATCTCCGCAGCGTCCTGGCCGAGTACGCGCGGCATTACAACGGCCACCGTCCGCACCAGGCCCTGCGGCAGGAACCGCCGCTACGCGAGCCCGGCCACGCCGTCGATATCACCGCCCGGATCGAGCGCCGGCAGGTCCTCGGCGGCCTGATCCGCGAATACCGCAGTGCGGCCTAGCGGGCCCGAAACGCCAGGTCAGTGCCTATGCGCTGGTTTTGGCACAGCACAAGACCATAAGGATCACCTTGAGAGCCTCTGCGCTCCAGCGGTGCTCAGCGCGGCGGCGGCAACGTGTGGCGTCTCCACAGACCGTGGCGCAGTCCGTGCACTCGGGCCCGTAGCCGCCGCTAGCCCTTCAGCGCACCGGAAACAAGGCCGCGCACGTAGTAACGCTGCAGAGCCACGTAGGCGACGACGCACGGGATCATGGAGATCACCGCCCCGGCCAGGAGCAGCCCGTAGTTGATCGCGCCGTAGTTGCCGGACTCGACGTTGATCAGTGCTACAGGCAGCGTGAAGAGCGAGTCGTTGGTCAGGAATGTGAGGGCGGCCAGGAACTCCGTCCAGGAGAACAGGAAGGCGTACAGCGCAGTGGTTGCCATGCCGGGCAGGATGAGCGGCCGCAGGACGGTCGTGAGCGTGCTGAGCACGGAGGCGCCGTCTACCCTGGCGGCGTCGACAAGTTCCCGGGGCACCTGCAGGAAGCTGTTGCGCATGACGTAGACGCCGAACGGCAGGTTGAACGCGGTATAGAACAGGGCCAGTCCCTCCAGGCTGTTGAGCAGCCTGAGGATGTGTAGTTCCTCGAAGAGCGGGATCAGGATCGCCTGAAACGGGACCATGAACGCGAGCAGCACCAGGCCGAAGACCACGCCCGAGCCGCGGAACCGGAACTGCGCGAAGCCGTATCCGGCGAGCGTCGCGACGATCGCCGTCACGGCAGCTGCGAGCACCGCGACGATCAGGCTGTTCAGGACATTGCGGATGATGTCGTCCTGGCCCGACAGCAGGGTCTGGTAGTTGGCGATCGTGAGCTGGCTGAACGAGGCGCCCGACGGCGCCTGCGTTACGGTCGACTCGGGCTGCAGCGAGCGGAAGATCTCCCACGCGAGCGGCAGCACGAACACAGCGCTGACGCCGGCGCCCGCGGTGAGGTACAGCGCGGTCCCGCCGCTCGCGCGGCGGTACGGGGGTGCCCGCCGCTGATCGGGCGGCGCCGGGTGCGCAATCGGCCGCGCGGCGCCAGCGTTCCCGACCTGGCCCTGGCGGTTCTGCACGGAAGCCATCAGTCCTCGCTCCGCTGCAGGAAGTGGAACTGGCCGAAGGTGATCAGCCCGGCGACCACGACGAGCACGACCGACATCGCGCTGGCCAGGCCGATGTCGAACTGGGAGAAGCCGGTGTTGACGATGGACATGACGACCGGCAGCGTGCTCGTGCCAGGCCCGCCCATCGTCATGATGTAGAACTGGTTGAACGCCAGGAACGAGCCGATCACCGAGATCACCAGGCTCAGCACGATCGACCGGCGCAGCAGCGGCAGCGTCACCCGCCGCTCCATGCCCCACCAGGTGGCACCGTCGACCCTGGCTGACTCGTAGAGTTCCTCGGGCACGCCCTGCATGCCTGCCATCAGCAGCATCATCGTCAGGCCCGACGCGAACCACACGACGAGAACGCAGATCGCCGTAAGTGCGAGGCCGGTATGTACCAGCCACGCCGTCGTGACCTTCACGATCCCGAGCTTGGCAAGCACGAAATTCGCGGTTCCTGAGACGGGCTGCAGTTCCACGACGGCCATGTAGCTCTCGGTGGTCAGTCCGACGATGAACGGCAGGAAGATCAGCGTGCGGAAGACCGTTGCCCCCCGCCGGTTGGACCGCACCAGGACGGCGAGGCCGTAGCCGACCACAAGGATGGGAAGCGTGACGATGGCCGTGTACTCGAGCGTGAACACGATCGACTGGATGAACAGCGTGTTGTGCATCAGGCTGCCGTAGTTCGCTAGCCCGATGAAGTGGTACGAGCCGACGAGCGGCCAGTTGGTCAGCGAGATGTAGACGCCGAACCCGAGCGGCACCAGCGTGAAGACGCTGACCAGCGCGACAGCGGGGGAGACGAGCGCCAGGCCGGTCCTGGCCTGCCGCCGAGCTGCGGCGCTCGCCGGTGGCCGGCCTTTACGCTGCGGCGCCAGTCGTAGCCGCGGCCGCGCGGGGCTGTCGGCAGGCGTCATGCCGGTTTCCTGGCCATCGCTAGCGTCCTTCGTCACGCCTGGGTTTTGTGCGCCCGCCGGTCTTCAGGGGCCGGCCGGGCCGGTCGCCCGCGCGCCCCCAGAAGCGGGCAGCGCGGCGCGACCGGCGTCGGTCAGCTTGTCATGGCACGCTGTTCAGCGCGGTTTGGATACCGGATTGGCCCGCCTGCAATCCGGCAGCGAGGTTGTTGTTGTAGACGGCGTCCTCGAACATCTGGAACCACGGGGACCCGGCCGCGTTGAAGACGGCGTTGTAAGCGAGGGTGTACTCCACCGATCCCTTGGCCAGCGCCTCAAGCGCCACCGCGTCGTAGGGGTTCGCGGCCTTGAAGGCCGGAGTCAGCACGTCGCTGCGGACCGGAGTGTCGCCTAGCGATGGGTACTCATCCTGCTGATGCGTCTGCAGCACCCACTGGATGAACTCCCAGGCGCCGGACGGGTTGGCGGCCCCCTTCGGGATGACGAAATCGTCGCCGCCGTCGAAGGTTGCGTAACCGCCGCCGCTGACAGCGGGGAGCGGCGCGGCAGCGAACTCGGACGTCGGCGTCATCTTGGTGGCAAACCCGTAGTCGCCGGGCAGGATGCCCACCTTTCCGCTCTCGAAGTCAGCGCCCCAGGTGAGGCCGTTCTGGGTCTGGTCGGCCACCGGGGCAAGATGATCCGCCCAGATCTGCTGGTAGAAGCTCAGGATCTGCGATAGCGGCTTGTCATTGGTGACGTTGGCCGTCTGAGAGCCGAGCGGGCCGCCGATGAGGTGCTGACCATCGGCCCAGATCGACGGCAGCATCGTGAAGCCCAGGCAGCCCTGGCAGTCGCCGGCAAACGAGAAGCCGTAGATGCCGTTGCCGAGGGCGGTGATCTTCTTGGCGTCCGACAAGATCTGCGCGTAGCTGGTCGGCGGGTCGTTCGGGTTCAGGCCGGCCTGGCTGAACAGCTTCTTGTTGTACCACAGGACCGACAGGTCAGCCAGGTAGGGAACGCCGTAGTACTGGCCGTTGTCGGTGGCGAGCTTCATGTGGCCGGGGCTGAGTGCGTTCTTGTACGGCAGCGCGTCGACGTACTTGGTCAGGTTCATCAGCGCGTTCTGGTGCATGAAGAACGGAACGTTGATGTCGTTGAGGCCTACGACGTCGGGCACCGAACCCGCCCGGATCGCGGTCCCGAGCTCGGTGACAGCCTCGTTGGGCAGTGTCAGGTGCAGCACTACCTTGAGGTTCTTGTGGGTGGCGTTGAACTGGGCGACCATTGCCTTGGCTACCCCGTCGGTGGCCTGGCGTGCCCAGAAATGCACGACGCCGGTGGCGCTCACGCCGAATGCCTTGGACGACGATGCTGGTGCGGACGACGAGCCGCAGGCTGGCAGAGCCAGCGCGACGGCCACGGCCGCGAGGACGGCAAACTTTGTGGAACGGGCGCGTCTCATAACCATCGGCCTCTCTTGTTTACCGTTGGGATCACGGGCCGCTGGGGCCCGGCCGTGCCGCGCGTGCATCTGGGAACCTCCTCGGTGAGGGGTCTCTGCCGGTGTCTGCCGGGATCGGATCCCGGCCGTGAGCCGGGTAGTCAGTGCGGGGCGGGCCGTCTTCCCGGCCCAGCGGCAGCCAGACCCGCATGGCCTGGCCATCGCGGTTGTCCCACTGGAAGTACGGGATGGCCACCGCCTCTGTGGGCGTGCCTGCTGCGGTGGCATCCGGCTCCGTGCGGTAGGGCAGCCCGTCGCGCGGTGCCGACGCGAGATGAATGGCGCCGGCCACCACCACGACGGACGGGCCGACGCCGGGCAGTGTCTCCTCTCGCTCGGTCAGAACGGCTGGGAGCAGCGCGAGATCCTCGACGCTCTGCCCGTCCGCCTGGTCTGCCTGCTCGAAGCAGTAGACAAGCGGCCCGCGTTCGACTGCGACAGTGCCCCGGACCGCATCGATGCGCCTGCTCGGGAAGGTCAGCCGAGGCCGGACGTTAAGCGACCAGCTAAGGACGTCGCCAGGCTGCCAGCGCCTGCGGACTACCAGGTAACCGCGTCCGTCAGCCTGGGGCTCGAGCGGCTGTCCGTTGAGGCGGACGGGCACCTGCGGACTCCAGGCCGGGACGCGCAGCGCCAGGCCGCACTCGACCGCGGGGCAGCGGCGTACCTGCAGCTCGGCTGACCCATCCCAGGGAAACCGCGTTGTGACGGCCAACTCGATGGCATCGCCTGCCAGTGGCGCGCTGATCCTGGACTCGGCTAGCTGCTGCAGGTAGAGCACGTCGCCGGCCACGGTCGCGAGGTAGTGCCCGATCGAGCCGATCAGGCGCATGATGTTCGGCGGGCAGCAGGCGCAGGAAAACCACTCGCGCCGACGTCCAGGATCGTCGTTCTCGTAGTGGTCGTCCCGCCGCTGCAAGGGGTTGACGTAGAAGAACCGCTGCCCGTCCGCTGACACCGAGGCACCGAATCCGTTGTAAAGCAGGCGCTCCATCAACTCGGCGTACTTGCTGTCCCCGGTGGCCAGCAGCAGCCGCCAGGCCCAGTGGAAGCTGGCGATCGCCGCGCAGGTCTCGTTGTAGGCACGGTCCGGCGGCAGCTCGTAAGAGTCGCCGAATGCCTCACCGGAGTGCCGGGAGCCGCTGCCGCCCGTGAGCGCAGTCTTTGTCGCAACCATGTCGTCCCACCGGGCAATGGATGCGGCCAGCAACTCGCGGTCCCCCGTCTCGACCGCGACGTCGACGATCCCGCTCTCGAGGTACAGCGCGCGTACTGCGTGTCCGGTCACGGCGGTCGACGCGCGTACCGGCAGATGATCTTGCAAGTAGCGGCTGCCGAAGCCCGAGTCCCCGATCATGCCGTGGCCACGCTGGTTCACAAACTGCCTGGCCAGCTCGAGGTATGCGGCGGTGCCTGTCTCCCGGTACAGCTCGGCCAGGGCGGTCTCGATGACCGGGTGGCCATCAAGGCCGCCTGTCCCGCCGAGGAAGGTCTGGGCCAGGTGGTCGGCAAAGCGCGTCGCGACATCGAGCATTTCCCCGCCGCCGAAACTGCGGCTGGCCGCGACTGCCGCCTGGATCAGGTGGCCCGCGCAGTACAGCTCGTGGCTCGACGCGAGGCGCTCGTATCGCCGGCCGCCCGTGACCTGGACATAGGAATTCAGGTAGCCATCGGCCTGCTGGGCCTTCTGAAGCAGCGGTGTCACCTCTGCCGCGAATTCAGCAAGCTCGGGAGAGGCCTCGCGGCCCAGCTCCCAGCAGATTGCCTCGAGCGTCTTGTAAAGGTCGGAGTCCATGAACGCCGGGCCGCGGTACTCGCCGCCGGTACCGGCGCAGGCCAGCCGCAGGTTGTCCAGGTTGCCGGCCGTTTCCATCTGCTCCAGCGCTCGCGGCAGGCTCGCGTCGCGGTTGCGCTGCTGCCAGGCGCCTAGCAATCCCCCAGCGAGCCGCGATTCGCCGTCGCTAAGCGGCCTGTGCGGAACCGAGGCTGAGGTCGACGGTATGACCGGGCCACCTGCTCCTGCGAGCTTGCTGTTTCTCACCACGAACCGCGGCTCCAGACTGATCGCCTTGCCGGATCATCATGGCCAGATGCTAGACCCGGCGAGTTGAAGAATAGGTTTTCCTCAGCAAGGTAGACTGCCCCAACTGGGCAGTCAAGGGCTGTACAAGCTCTTATTTAGTGCGATATCAAAGGTTGGACCGAGGGTCGACACGGGAGCAACCGTTTGCCTCAGCTAGAGACCGGACCTGAAATCAGGCGGGTGACGATCAGGGACGTTGCGGCATTGGCAGGTGTCTCGATCGGTACTGCCTCCAAAGCACTCAACGGACAGGGAAAGCTGCGCCAGCAGACCAGGGACCGGGTTGCCGCTGCCGCGCGCGAGCTCGGGTTCGCGCCGAACGTCCTGGCCAGGGCGTTGCTGGCCGGCCGGACGTACACGGTTGGCGTCGTCACCAGCGACAGCTTCGGGCGGTTCAGCATCCCGGTCATGCTCGGTGCAGAGGATGCGCTCGGAGCTGGCCAGATTTCAGTCTTCATGTGCGACACCCGCGATGACCATGACCGCGAGCAGCAATACCTGGAGATGCTGCTGAGCCGGCGCGTGGACGGCCTCATCGTTACCGGGCGGCGTATCGAGCCCCGGCCGAGCATCGGCACCGGCCTGGGTATCCCGGTTGTCTATGCCATGACCCAGTCGCTGGATAGCGACGAGCCCGCCATCTTGCCCGATGACTTCGGCGGCGGGCAGCTGGCAGCCAGGCAGTTCCTTCTCGCCGGCCGGGCCCGCGTCGGGCACATCACCGGTCCCGAGCGCTTCCTGGCAGCCCGCAGGCGTGCCGGGGGCTTCAGCGAGATTCTTGCTGCCGCGGGCGCCGAGTTCTCCCCGCATGATGTGCTCTACGGCGAGTGGAGCGAGCGCTGGGGGCGCGAGGGCGCCCAGATACTGCTGCGCTCCTGCCCCGACGTGGAGGCTATCTTCTGCGGCAGCGACCAGATTGCCCGCGGAGTCGCCGACACGCTGCGACTGCTCGGACGCCGCGTTCCGCAAGACATTGCGCTGATCGGATTCGACAACTGGGAGCCCATGGCGCTGGGCGCGGATCCGCCGCTCACCAGCATCGACATGTGCCTCGAAGAGGTTGGCCGGACCGCCGCCGAACACCTGCTGTCGGCAATCAACGACGATCCGACGCACGGCGTGCACATAGTGCCCTGCCGGCTCATCGTCAGGGAGTCGACAGATCCTGAGGGGCCTCGGGCGCAGCCGCGCGAGGAGTCAGCGACCGGAGGGACACGACCAAGACTGTCGCCAGCCAGCGCGCCGGCCGTGGTCCGGGGCTCGGGCTGGGAAGGAGCGAGCCGGTGAGCCCCGGCCTGCGCGCGGCGGCCGGTAACGCCGATGCCCGGCATGCCTGCGTTGTCGGAGTGGACTTCGGGACCCTGTCAGGACGCGCGCTCGTCGTGCGAGTGAGCGATGGCACCGAGCTGGGCAGCGCCGTCACCGAATACCGGCACGGCGTGATGGACGTCGCGCTCGACGCGACGGGTGAGCCGCTGCCGCCGGACTGGGCACTGCAGGACCCCGGGGACTACCTGGACGTGCTGCGCGAGGCTGTGCCTGCTGCCATAGCCGCGGCCGGCATCGACGCGGCCCAGGTCATCGGGATCGGCACGGACTTCACCGCCTGCACGGTGCTCCCGGTGCTGGCCGACGGGACACCGCTGTGCCAGCTGCCGTCGTTGGCCGGGCGGCCGCACGCCTATCCCAAACTGTGGAAACACCACGCCGCGCAGCCGCAGGCAGATCGGATCAACGCGCTGGCTCATGACAGGGGCGAGGACTGGATCGAGCGCTACGGCGGCAAGATCTCCGCCGAATGGGAATTCGCTAAGGCGCTGCAGTTGCTCGAGGAGGACCCTGACGTCTACGAGCGGACCGAGCGGTGGATCGAGGCCGCTGACTGGATCATCTGGCAGCTGGCCGGCACCGAGTCCAGGAACGCCTGCACCGCCGGGTACAAGGGGATCTTCCAGGACGGACGCTACCCGTCGCGGGACTACCTGGCCGCTCTCGATCCGCGGTTCGCCGGCTTTGCGGCCGACAAAATGCAGCACCAGATCCTGCCGCTCGGCGCCAGGGCCGGCTCCCTGACCCGCCAGGCCGCGGCGTGGACCGGCCTGCCGGAAGGTGTCGCGGTGGCAGTCGGGAATGTCGACGCGCACGTCACCGTGCCGGCAGCCGGGGTTACCGGCCCCGGCCAGATGGTCGCGATCATGGGCACGTCCACCTGCCATGTGATGAACGGCGCCGGACTGGCCGCTGTGCCCGGCATGTGCGGCGTGGTTCGCGGCGGCATCGTCGCCGGGCTCTGGGGCTACGAGGCCGGGCAGAGCGCTGTGGGGGACACCTTCGCCTGGTTCACCGAGCAGTCTGTGCCGCCCGCCCACCATGACGAGGCGAGCCGGCTCGGCATCTCAGTGCACGAACTCCTGTCGGCAGAGGCCATGGCCCAGCCGGCCGGGGCCCATGGGCTGATCGCGCTGGACTGGCTGAACGGCAACCGAAGCGTCCTAGTGGACCACCATCTTTCCGGCCTGATTGCCGGCCTGACCATGGCCACCAAGCCTGCGGACATCTACCGCGCGCTCATCGAGGCGACGGCCTTCGGGACCAGGACCATCATCGAGACGTTCAGCGCGTCCGGCGTGCCCGTCACCGAGCTTGTCATTGCCGGCGGTCTCATTCAGAACGCTGCCATCATGCAGATCTACGCCGACGTCACCCGCCGCCCGCTCAGCGTGATCACCTCTACGCAGGGCCCGGCGCTCGGCTCAGCGCTACACGCGGCAGTCGCCGCGGGCGCTTACCCGGACGTGCCTGCCGCAGCCCGGGCGATGGGTCACAGAACGCCCGCCGCGTATTCTCCAGACCCGGCCAGCGCGAGCGTATACAACACCCTGTATGCGGAGTACATGCTGCTGCACGACTATTTCGGCCGCGGCGCAAACGACGTGATGCACCGGCTCCGCGCCCTTCGCCAGCGGGTGCTCGCAGTACAAGCTGCGAGTAGCACAGGCGGTGCGACAGTCGCCCAACCTCCAGCGGACCTCAGCGCCGACCTCACCGCGGGCCGGGGCGCGGACGTCAGTGCTGGCCTGGGCGCGGAAGGCAGCCAATGACGACGTCAGGGTCCGGGCTGGCCGAGGTTATCGGCGGGATCCGGGACGAGCTCTGCCAACTGCACGCCGAGTTGGCCGACAGCGGCCTCGTCGCCTGGACGTCGGGGAACATATCCGCCCGCGTCCCCGGCGCCGAGCTGATGGTGATCAAGCCCAGCGGGCTGGCGTACCGGGACCTGACTCGCCAATCCATGGTGCTCTGCGACCTCGACGGCGCGGCGGCCGAGGATTCACTCCGACCGTCCAGTGACGCCGCTGCGCACGCCTACGTGTACCGGAACATGCCCGAGATCGGCGGTGTGGTGCACACCCACTCGGCCTACGCCACCGCCTGGGCGGCGCGGGGGGAACCGATCCCGTGCATCCTGACGGCGATCGCCGACGAATTCGGCGGCGAGATCCCGGTCGGGCCGTTCGCGCTGATCGGCGGCGAGCAGATCGGCCGCGGCATCGTCAAGACGCTGGCCGGGCACCGCTCGCCGGCCGTGCTGATGCGCAGTCACGGCGTGTTCACCATCGGCGAGACCGCCCGAGCGGCGCTGAAGGCCGCAGTGATGTGCGAAGACGCGGCGCGGACCACGCACCTCGCGCGCATGCTGGGCACCCTGCAGCCGCTGGCGCTCGAGCACGTCGACGCGCTGTACCAGCGCTACCAAGATCACTACGGCCAGCGGTAGAGAGCATAGGTGCCGGCGGCAGCCGGCCCGCCATTCCGATCAGGAGGGGTTGTCATGGTCCATCGCAAGCCGCGCATCGGAATCCTGGGCATCATGCAGGACCTGTATGACGACATGATCCCGGGCATTGCCGAGCGCCAGGAGGGCTATGCAGCCGAGATCGCCGCGCGGCTTGCCGATGTGGGCGAGTTCATCGCGAGCAAGCCGGTGAAATACCGCGAGGACGCCGAGCGCGAGATGCGCGAATTCGAAAGGGCGGGCCTCGACGGCGTCATGGTGGTGATGCTCACTTACGGACCGGCGATGCGCGTCGCGCGACTCCTGGCGGAGACCCAGCTGCCGATTTGCCTGGCGAACATCCAGCCAGAGCCGAATGTCACGCCCGCCTGGGATATGGCCGACATGACGTATAACCAGGGTGTGCACGGTGCCCAGGACACCGCCAATGCGATGGTCCGCGCGGGGCGGCAGTTCTGTGTGCTGACCGACGACTGGCGGAGCGAGGCGTTCCGCGGTGATGTAGCGCGCTGGGCGAGGGCTGCCGCAGCGGTCACTGCTATGCGGTCGCTCCGTGTCGCAATCTTCGGCTACGCCATGAACGACATGGGTGACATCAGGGTCGACGAGAGCGCGCTCATCAGGAGCCTTGGCCCGGAGATCCTCGCGGTCGCACCGGGTGACCTGTACCGGGGCATGCTGACGGTGACCGCAGGTCAGACCGCCGAGGTGATCGCGTTCGAGGACGCGAAATTCGAGATCGACCCCCGGCTCAGTGCCGAGGAACGCCAGGATCACGCGCGCATGCAGGTGGCGATCGAGCACATCCTGACCGACCGCGGTTTCGGCGCTTACAGCACCCACTTCGACGCTATCGGCGAGGACGGCCGGTTCAGCAGACTGCCGCTCGCGGCGGCCTCCAGCCTGATGGCCAAGGGCTACGGCTATGGCGCGGAAGGCGATGTGCTGACCGCTTGCATGGTTTCCGCCGGCCACGTCCTGATCGGCGACGCACACTTTACCGAGATGTATGCGATGGACTTCCCGTCGGACTCGGTGCTTATGAGCCACATGGGCGAGGGCAACTGGCGGGTTGCCCGCTCTGACCGGCCAGTCCGCCTCATCAAGCGGTCGCTGGGCATCGGCAGACTCGGAGATCCACCGACTTTCCTGTTCCAGTACCAGCCCGGCCCGGCCACGCTCGCCAGCCTGGTGTCTCTCGGCGGCGAGCGGTTCCGGCTCGTTGTCGCCGAAGGGGAGAACCTCGACAGCCAGGAACTTCCGACCCTGGAAATGCCGTATGGCCAGTTCCATCCGGCCTCGGGCCTACGCGCCTGCCTCAACGGCTGGATGTCGGCGGGCGGCACGCATCACGAGGTCATGAACCTCGGCCACCACGCCGCCTCCTGGCGGGTCTTTTGCCAGCTCGCCGACATCGAGTACGTCCAGGTCTGATGACAAGGCGGCGGTCGCTGATCATTGTGCTCTGGTCGCCCGGTTGATTCTGCGCCGCGCATTTGGCTAGGCGTTCGGACTCTGCGGTGCGCTAATCACCGCGGGTCCTGGCGCTATTGCGGGGCCCCGTCGCTGACCGGCAAGCGACGCGACTTGGCCGGCGAGTCCGGCTCGCATCCTGAGGACAGTCCACCGAGTTGCCCCGCCCGGCGGCGACCTGGCGATTGCTCCTGCCTGGCCCGCATGCGGCCGGCCGATGTTCTCTTCTGGCGTATTCGCTCGGGTTTGGGATTGCGTGCGGACCGCAAGGATCGCGTCGTCAGGTCAGTGTGCCAGGAAAGGCGGAGCCATGAGCCTGCAGGGCAGGGTCTACGCATGGTGCGGCTGTCGCGACCTGTGCCGCTCGAATACTCGATTGAGTGGCTGACCTGCGCTTTCGCCAGCAGTCGTGACGCGGTGCTGGTTAGCTTGCCGGGTGCTGCTCAAGATCGTCTACTTGCTCACGTGCCGGGTACTCGGCCTGGCCGTCCTGGTGTTCCGCGGCGACTGGGCGAAAGATGCCGAGCTGCTCGTGCTCAGGCATGAGAACGCGGTATTGCGGCGGCACGCCGGCCGGGTGCCGTACGAGCTGGCTGACCGGGCCTGGTTCGCCGCGCTCGCGCGGCTTGTGCCGCGCTGGCGCTGGGCCGGGGTCTTTCCCGTGACGCCCGCGACGCTGCTGGCCTGGCACCGCAGGCTGGCGGCGGGGAAGTACGACACGAGCAAGCGGCGCAGGCCGGGACGTCGGCCGACAAGCCCGGGCATCGCCCGCCTTGTCGTCCGCCTGGCGAGGGAGAACCCGTTGTGGGGAAACCGACGGATCCACGGCGAGCTCATGAAGCTCGGCGTGACAGTTGCGCCGTCTACCGTCTGGGAGATCCTGCGCGCTGCGGGCATTGATCCGGCGCCTCGCCGGTCCGGCCCGACGTGGCGGCAGTTCCTGCATGCCCGCCCGCATCAATAGCAGCTCCAGCTGCCGCAGCGCCTCCGCGCCCAGCTCGTGCACGTCATCGACCACCAGCCACAGCGGCTCCGCCAGCGGCGCCACGTCCGCCAGCAGCCGCTCCACGACCGCCCACCCGTCCAGGTCTGGCGCCGGAGTCAGGGCCTGCACCAGAACCGCCCCCGCGGTTGTCCGGCGCAGCGCGGCCACAACAGAAAGCCAAAAGCGCTGCGGATCCCGCTCATCCCGCCCGGCCGGCACCCACGCCGCGCGCCCCGCCAGGGCCGCCTCATTCATCCAGGACCGTAGCAGGACCGTCTTACCACTGCCCGCAGGCGCCGCCACCATCGTCACCCGCGCCGACCCTCCGAGCCGTCCGAACAGCGACGGACGAGGCACTACCCCGCCCACGTCAGTGCCACCACCGCCCACAGAGCGCGATCCCGCCGGAGAGCCCACAGCCCTGATCACCCCGCTTATCCCGCCCTCAGCTTGGTCTTAAGCGCCTTCCTTCCGCTTACCGTGCCCATTTTGCCTTGCCTGGCAGCGGTGACCGACCCGCCGGGCATTCCCGGCGCCGATCCCCCCAGTCGGGCCACCCGGGTCCGTTCGGCGCCCGCCGACGCCGTCATCATCCTCACCTCATCGTGACGATGTGCCCTCACCCGCCTGCCGACGACGCTGAGGCTGACGAACCAGAAAAGGCCGGCGTCTTGAGATCCGCAGACCGGATCCTGGTGGAGGGATGAACGATGGAACGAACCCGGGTCGTCGTCGGCCAAGAGGCCGTCGACCTTGAGAACCGAGGCGACCGGCGAGGCCGCCCGGAGCGGCCGATGATCACGCTGGCTGGTTGCGGCCCCGGGAATCACCTCGACCGGGTGATTGCCGCTCATCCGGCCCGAAGCCCGGCTCGCAGCCAGGGCCGTAACGACAGGAGGAGGGTCATCATCAACCTGATTACTCGCGGCGCGCCCACCTGCGTGCGCGCAGAGCGAGCAGGTGCGGCGGCTATTGCTGCGCACCTCGGCTCTCAAGACCTCGCCCGGCGCCCGCGCCTACTACGACAAGCAACGTGCCCGCGGCGCCGAATACAACGCCGCCCTGCGCCAGGTCGCCAACCGCCTGGTGGGCATCCTGCACGGCTGCCTCAAAACCGGCACCTTCTACGACGAGGCAACCGCCTGGTCGCACCAATCCGAGAAGATCGCGGCTTGACATCTCAGCTCATGGGATGTCTTTCTTGATCTTGGAGTGCTGGCCTGAGCTTGTGCCGTGCGCGTGTTTTCGCCGCGGAGCGGGAGCGGGCTGTTCTCCCCTGGCGTATTCGCGGGAATCTGCCGACGTCAACGGAGCGCGAGGATCTTGGCAACGGCCGCTGTACGAGCGGCGCTTCGGGCGCCTGCATGAGCACCTGCCGGACGGAAAGGTGCGCGTCCTCGAAAGCGCCACCGCACAGCCTCAGGGGAGGCAGCAAGCCAGAGAGGAAGGGGATGCCGATGACCAGCGAACGCCACGTGTTCCAAGTGCCCGACGGCGACCTGGAGGAGCTGCGGTCGAGGCTGCGCGGCGCGCGCTGGCCGCGGCCATGGCCGCGACAGGACACCGGCGATAAGTGGCAAGTGGGAACAGCCGAGGGTGAACTGCGGCGGCTTGTCCGGTACTGGGCCGACGGGTACGACTGGCGATCCCGGGAGGCCGAGGTGAATGCGCTGCCTGGCCAGGTCGCCTCGCTGGACGGTACTGGCGTCTTCTACCTGCGGTTCGAGGCGGAGCTGCCCTCGGCGCTGCCCATCGTGCTGACGCACGGCTGGCCCGGCTCGTTCCTGGAGCTGACAGGGCTGGCCCAGCGCCTCGCCGCCCCATCCCGGCACGGTGGCGTCGCCGGCGACGCGTTCACTGTCATCGTCCCGGCCCTGCCTGGCTTCCCGTTCTCCCCGCAACGCCCAGACCTGCCACCCGCCACGCCCACGCACGAGCTGTGGCACCGGTTGATGCGCGACGAGCTGGGCTTCTCCCGCTACGGGGCACACGGCGGCGACCTGGGTGCGGGCGTCACCTCACGGCTCGCCCAGGCCCACCCCGAGTCTGTGGTCGGCATACACCTGCTGGCAGTCGCCGACCCTCCCAGCTACGACCAGGCAACACTCACCTCGGAGGAATGGCGCTACCTGAACGAGGTAGCAGCATGGTTCACAGACGCCGGCGGTTACGAACACGAGCAGATGACCCGCCCGCGAACCCTGGCCTACGGCCTGTCCGATTCTCCTGCCGGGCTGCTGGCCTGGCTGATGGAGAAGTACCAGGAGTGGAGCGACTGCGACGGCGCCCTGTCCCGGCGGTTCAGCGACGACTTCATCCTGACCCAGGCGTCACTTTACTGGTTTACCAACGCCATCTCGACCTCGTTCCGCCCGTACTGGGAGTACGCCCAGGGAATGCGGGAGCCTGTGAAAAACGTGGCAGTACCCACTGGGGTCGCCATTTTCCCCAAGGACCTGAGTCATCCGCCGCGGAGCTGGGCCGAGCGCACATACAACGTCACCCGGTACACGGTCATGCCGCGCGGCGGCCACTTCGCCGCCCACGAGGAACCGGGCCTGCTCGCCGATGACCTCACCGAGTTCTTCCGGCCACTGCGGTAAGAGCATCCTCGTGTTCGGCGACCGCCGCACACGGACGTTTCCTCTGTGGTCACGTAACCGCGACCGGACAGGTAACGGAAGTCTCCCGACGGCGCGATCGCCGGTCACCCGCTCGCTGGCGATGCTTGGCGTGCTGGACATCGTCGACTGCTTCGCCGGGTGACCGTCACCGGATGACCTGGGCGGCGGGTGCGAGCGGGCCGAGGTCAGGCGCGGGCGAGGGGCTCCAAATCACCCCGATGAGGCGATAGCGGCTCACTTGGACGAGTTGGATACCTAAGATCTATCTAGCCTCGACTCCGGAACCACCGGAGCCGCGGTCAGCAGCGGCCGTAGCGGCCCCGGCCGCGGCGGACGCCCGAGAACCACACCGGGTCGGCCGCGACCGCCGTCCCAAGAGGAAGGAAGGGCCGCTCGGCTGCGCAGCGTGGTAGACATGCCGGTCTCGTCGCAGACCGTGCTGGACCAGATAGAGGAGGGTCGTCCGGCCGGCCGATCAGAACACTCAGCGAGACCACGCCGTCCCAGCGGATCGCTCGTGGCTCCGGCGACTCGCAGGCGAACTGGATCAGCCCACCGGAATACCAGTGCGTGTGTGCCGCGCACAGGCCGCGAACACCAGATCAATAGCGCGCCAGCACACACAAGCACCCGATGATCGGCGCCCAGATCAGCCCGAACTCGAAGCCAGCTTGCCCACCCGACCCCGACGCTACGAACGGGATCACGGCCGTAGGGACAGTGATCACGCCGATCGGGAACAGCAGCGGCCCGATCGTTCGCGACGTACTCCCTCTCGACTTGCGTTCGCTCGTACTCGCCAAGGCCGTACTCGGCTCCTAGCCGCGCGAGATGGGCGAGCGGCACGCCAGCCGCCGCGGCCTCGGCGCTGCGCGCCACACTCTTCAGATCATTCGATTACGCAACGCACGGTACGAGCGGGTGAACACCAGCCCAAGATGACTCGACCCGAACCAAGCTGTTCGCCGTCGTAGTGTGCCGGGTCAAAGATGCGATGTGAGGGGGACCTCCCCGGCGTCAGTCGTAGCAGTATCTACGACATGCGGGCTTAGGGAAACAAGGTCCCTGTCCCAGTTTCAGGAGCTCGAGGAGGTCCCTGATGACCATCGTAGGCGCGTTCGATGTTCACCGCCGCCAGCTGACCTTCGACTATTTAGACACCGCGACCGGTGAAGTGAAGCGGGGCCGGATTACGCCCGCCGACCGGGAGCACCTGCGGGCCTGGCTGGGCCGGTTCGCCGGCCACGACGACGTGCATTTCGCGCTGGAGGGCTGCACCGGCTGGCGCTATGTGACCGAGGAACTGGCCGCGGCCGGGATAA
>JBAUAR010000046.1:0-3155 GCA_049675875.1 Streptosporangiaceae bacterium | reverse complement strand
ATTCCGCGACGGCGTGCCGATCAGCGCCCAGCTGGACCGAGACAACAGCGGCATCAACTTTGTGCTGCGCTCCGGGAGCACGCGTCGCGGCTGGAAGGAACGGGTGGGCATCGAGCCTCGGTCGGTCTACTCGTTCACGCTGGCGCCTCGCGACGAGGCGGGCGCCCAGGCGCTGGCCGATCTGACCAGCCGCGGCATCAACCTGGTCGCCAGCGCGACGGCCCGCTCGGCCGACCACGTGACGAGCTACTTCACGATGCTGCAGGCCGAGCTCGGGTTCTACGTGTGCTGCCTCAGCCTGCACGACGGACTGATGGCGCGCGACGTGCCGGTGACCTTCCCTGTTCCGGTCGCAGAGCTGGCGGCCGGGCCGGAACTGAGCTGCGTGGACCTGCGCGATGCCAGCCTGGCGTTCCAGACTGACCGGGTCATCGGCAACGACGCCGACGCCGACGGCAAGCCACTCGTCATCATCACGGGCGCCAGTTCCGGCGGGAAGTCGACGTTCCTGCGGAGCGTCGGGATTGCCCAGCTCATGCTGCAGGCCGGCATGTTCGTCACGGCGCAGTCGCTGCGCTCCAGCGTCTGCCGGCAGGTGTTCACGCACTTCCTCCGCGAGGAAGATGCCTCGATGGTCAGCGGCCGGCTCGACGAAGAACTGGCGCGGATGAGCGCCATAGCCGATCGCATCGGCCCGGGCTGCCTGGTGCTGTTCAACGAGTCGTTCGCCGCGACCAACGAGCGCGAGGGATCGGAGATCGGCCGCCAGGTGGTGCGGGCGCTGCTGTCGGCGGGGATCCGAGTCTGCTTCGTCACCCATCAGTTCGACTTCGCCGACAGCTTCCGCCGTGAGCAGCCGGAGACCACGCTGTTCCTGCGGGCGCCGCGCCGGCCCGACGGGCAGCGGACGTTCCGGCTCGAGGTCGCCGAGCCGCTGCCCACCAGCTTCGGCGCAGACATCTACTTCCGGATCGGCGGTTGGCTGGGCGAACAGCCAGCGTGCGTCGGCCAGCCCCGGCCGGGCGTTACGGAGGACAACTAGACCGCGGCGATCAGGTAGGCGACGAGCACGGCCACGAAAACGTACAGCAGATAGAGGTTGACGTCGCCGGACTGCAGCGGCCGGACGAAGTCGGCCAGCCACTCGAACGCGCGGATCACCGGCCGGTACAGATAACGCTCGAACACCGGAGTGACCGCGGTCTCGTAGTGCACCGGTCCGGAGCGGCCTGCCGGGTCGTCGGACGCCCGCTGCACCGACACCGACGGCCGGTACAGCGCGTCGAAGGTGACCCTCGTCGGGGCCGAGAACGTCATCGCCGAATACTGCATTCGCGGTCGGAACGCCAGCATGCCGCCGTCCCAGACTGGCACGACGACCGAGTCCGCGCGCGGCCGCCCGGCACGGTAGATCAGCAGCGGGACGACGGTCACCGCCAGCAGGAACACCGCCAGGTAGGTGGGCGAGAACCCGGCGAAGTCGAGGTGTGCCGGGATCACGGTCAGCTTGCCCGGCAGCAGTACCGGCCGCAGCGCCACCCCGGTTGAGGTGCGGACGGCTCTAACGAGGCCGACCAGCAGCACCGGCGCGCCCACCGCGAAGGCCACGCACGCGGTCGCTAGCAGGGCCGGGCCGGCGATCGGCTGGCCGCGCTCGCTGGCCGCCGCGGCCTGCCGGGTGCGCGGCATGCCGAGGTAGGGGATGCCGTAGCCGCGCACGAACGCGTAGATCGCGAGGCCGCCGGTCAGGCCCAGGGTGCCCGCGGCCAGCACGATCAGGATCGCCACGAGGTGGCTTCCGGTCCGGAAGCCCTGGAACAGGCCCTGGAAGATCAGCCACTCGCTGACGAAGCCGTTCAGCGGCGGCAGTGCGGCGATGCCGAGCGTCCCCACGAACGCGATCACCCCGGACCGCGGCATCAGCCGGGCCAGCCCACCGAGCCGGTCCATGTCACGAGTGCCGGCCGCGTGCTCGGTCACGCCGGCCTCCAGAAAGAGCAGCGTCTTATACGTGCCGTGGTTGAGCACGTGGTACAGCCCAGCCAGCAGCAGGAACGCCCACAGCGCCCGCTGGCCGTAGGCCAGGAACGTCATGGCCGCCCCGAACGCGGTCACGATGATGCCGATGTTCTCGATCGTGGAGAACGCGAGGAACCGCTTAATGTCTCGCTCGCCCAGCGCGTACAGGATGCCGATCGCGGCGGTCAGCGCACCGATGGCCATCGTCACGATGCCGCGCCAGGCCGGTCCCTCGGGCAGCAGCCGGAACGCGAACAGCGCGATGCCGTACACACCTAGCTTGGTGATGACGCCCGACAAGAGCGCCGAGCCGTCTGCGGGCGCCACCGGATGCGCCGCTGGGAGCCACACGTGCAACGGGACGAGGCCCGCCTTGAAGCCGAACCCGGCGAGCGCCAGCAGATAGGCTGCGTCCCGCCAGGCTCCCGGCACCTGGTGCGCACGCGCCGCGATCAGCCCGAGGTCCATGGTGTGCGTCTGGGTCGCGAGGATCACGAACGCAGCCACGATCAGCACGAAGCCGACCTCGGACAGCGCGAGGAACCAAAATGCGCCGCCCGCCACCTCGCGGCTCCGCGGCCGGTGCAGGATCAGCGCGTAGCACAGCAGCGCCATGGTTTCCCACGCGACCAGGAACGTCAGCACGCCGCCGGCCGTGAGCACGGCGAGGCTGGCGAGCAGCGCCAGATTGTAGGCACACAGGTAGACCGCCGTCCCCGCTGACCTTTCTTTCTGGGAACGGGGTAGGTAGAGGCCGATGCCGACGGCAACGACGCCGAGTAGCACCGCGAAAATCCCCGCCAGGCTGGTCGACTGGAACTGCAGCGTACCCACGACGACCGACCCGCCACGCGAGACCAGCCGGGACTCGGGCAACAGCAGCGCTGCGACGCCGCCGGACAGCGCGATGGCGCCGCCCAGCGCGGACAGCCCGCAGCCCACCCGCAACATCGGCCCGCTGCCGGTGCCGAGCGTCGTGAGCAGCCCCGCCAGCGCCGCGGCGGCCCACGCCCCCGCCGCAACCGCGAAAAGGATCAGCGCCGTCATGACGAGCCTGCCGCGACAAAGGTAAGCCCGGCTGCCCGCTCCGCGAGCCGGCTGACCGCCACCAGCAGGCCCTGCAGTAGGGCGAGCGG
>JBAUAR010000045.1:0-3950 GCA_049675875.1 Streptosporangiaceae bacterium | reverse complement strand
ACCGCAGCCACCGGCCGCACCGGCGCCCGGCTCGGCGGGATGGCCGCCAAGCAACCCGGCCAGCCGCGCCAGCCCGGTCTCCAGCACCGCCACGTCAGCCGGGCTCGCACCCTTCTGCGGCCCGAAGACGGCGGCCGCCCCGGCCGCCCCGAGCAGCGGTGCGCGCACGTCGGTCAGGCAGCTGACCCCGGCCGCAGGCGGCTGTCGCATGCCGGATAGATCGACGGCGGCGAGCCGGCTCAGCGCCCCGCCGCCGAGCGGCAGTACGTGCCCGGTACCGTCCAGGAATCTGGCGCCGAGGGCGGTGAGCAGTCCCGTTCCGCCGTCGGTGCACGCCGAGCCGCCCAGCGTGATCATCACCATCCGCACGCCGGCATTCAGCGCGGCGCCGACGAGCTCACCCACGCCGAAGCTGTGCGCGTCGAGCGGCATGGGCTCGCCGAGCAACGGCAGCCCGGCGGCCGCGGCGAGCTCGACAACGGCGACGTTCCCCGTCATCTCCAGCCACGCCGCCTTCACCACCCCGTCACAGGGGCCGTTCACGACGACGTGGTGCCAGCGGCTGCCGGGATCAGCGGCTGCGAGCACGGCGAGGGTGCCCTCGCCGCCGTCGGCCAGCGGCAGCTGCTTCACCTCGTCGTCCGGTCGCGCCGCGCGCCAGCCAGCCGCCAGTGCCGCCGCGGCTGCCGCGGCAGTGATGCTGCCCTTGAACGAGTCCGGAGCTATGACTACTCGCATCGTCAGGTCGTACCCACCATCAGCCCTAGTAGGGCGGCAGCTTCAGCGCCGTCCTGATTGCCTGCTGGACCTGTTCCTTCGGCGGCCGCGCGTCGACGGAGACGACGTACTCCTTGCGGGAGAAGATGGCGAGCACCGGGTTGGTCTTGCCGTGATACTCGCGCAGCCGGACCGCCAGCGCCTCCTCGGTGTCGTCCTCGCGCTGCAGGAGCTTGCCGTCGCAGACATCGCACTTGCCCTCCTCGCGCGGGCTGGCGTCGATGAGGTTGTAATCCATGCCGCAGTTATCGCAGTGCCGACGCGCCATCACCCGGCGGCGCACCTCGCTATCGGGCAGCTCAAGGTGGATGACCCCGTCGATGTCGTAGCTTTCCAGGAAAAACTCCGCCTGCCGCTCATTGCGCGGGAAGCCGTCGATGATGAAGCCGTAGTTCCAGTCATGCTCGCTCAGCCGGAGCTTGACCACGCCCTCGACGAGGTCATCGCCGACAAGTTCGCCCGCCGCCATGGTGCGCCGCACCTGCGCGCCCAGCTTGGTGTGGTGCTGGACGTTCCACCGGAAGATGTCGCCGACGGAGATGTGCACCAGGTCGAGGTCGGCTGCCAGCATGGCGCTCTGCGTCCCTTTGCCACTGCCCTGGACGCCCATGATGACGTACTTCCGCATGCGGTAACTGTAAGGCTGACATCAGCCGGCGCCGCCCGGTGCCTCCGCCCCGGTCGGCACGAAATCCCTGGTCCTGATCGCCAGCAGCGACACCACGCCGGCGACCAGCGCGATAATG
Source organism: Streptosporangiaceae bacterium (assembly GCA_049675875.1). Lineage (GTDB taxonomy): Bacteria > Actinomycetota > Actinomycetes > Streptosporangiales > Streptosporangiaceae > JAJYUU01. Next base: position 2,427 of record JBAUAR010000045.1, on the reverse strand, counting down.
GCGGCCACGAGCAGGATCCGGTCCAGGCCAGCGGTAAATGCGGTCCTGGCGATCACGGCGACGGCCTGCCGCTCCGATCCCGGCAGATGGGCGAGCACCTGCTGGGTCTGGCCGGATTTCACCGCCGAGGCGATCTGCGCCCCGTGACCGGATAGCCCCGGCACGGCGTTGGTCCTGGCGGTCAGCTCGCTGGTGACCTCGCTGGCGAACAGCGAGCCGAGCAGGGCTATCCCGGTCGCGATCCCCACCTGGCGGAGGGTGGAGTTGATCCCGGACGCCATTCCGGCCCGCTGCGGCGCCACGACCCCCACCGCGGTCGACGCCAGTGGCGGATTGACCAGGCCGACAGCGAGGCCCCCGAGGATCAAGCCGGGTATCAGGTGAGTCCAGCTGGACGTCGCCGTCAGGCCGCGCATGAGCAGCAGCGCCACGCCGACCAGGATGAGGCCCGGCCCGATGAGCAGCCGCACCGGCACTCGCGACGACAGCCGGCCGGCGATCGTAGCGGTGATGAGGATGCCACCAGAGAGAATCGTGAGCCGGACGCCGGTAGCGAGCGCCGAGTAGCCGAGGATGTCCTGCAGGTACAGCACGAGGTAGAGCAGCATGGCGAAGATCGACGCGCTCAGCCCGAAGGCCGCAACCAGGCCGCCGCTGAAGGTCGGCAGCCGGAACAGGCCGAGATCGAACATCGGATGCGCGACGCGCAATTCGACCAGCACAAACGCGCACAGCAGCACGGCTGCGGCGATGAAACAGCCGAGTACCACGCCGTCGGTGAAGGACGTCCGGCTCGACTCGATCAGTGCGTAGACCAGGCTCGCCAGCCCGGCGGTGAACAGCAGGAAGCCCGGCCAGTCCGGCCTGTTCGCCGTTGGCTGCCGGGACTCGGCCACCCGCAGCATCGCGATGACGACGGCGACGACCCCGATCGGCGCGTTCACGAAGAAGATCCACCGCCAGGAGATGCCTGTGGTCAGGATGCCGCCGAGCAGCGGGCCGATGGCCACCGCCAGGCCGGTGATCGCTCCCCAGACGCCGAACGCGACTCCCCGGTCCCGGCCGCGGAACGCGTCCGCGAGCAACGCCAGCGACACCGAGAACATGATCGCGCCGCCGATGCCCTGTAGCCCGCGGGACAACTCCAGCATGATGGTGTTCACGGCGAAACCGCACAACACCGACGCTGCGGTGAAGATCACCAGCCCGATCACGTACAGCAGCCGACGGCCGTACATGTCGGCGAGGCTGCCAGCGGTCAGCAAGAACGCGGCGAGGGTGAGCGCGTAGGCGTCGACGATCCACTGCAGGTCGGAGAACGTCGAGTGCAGCGCGAGCTGGATGTCGGGCAGCGCAACGGTCACGATGGTGATGTCGAGCAGCAGCATGAACGTGCCGAGGCAGACCCCGAGCAGCGTCCACCACTTGTTGCCCGGCTGGGCAGGTACGGCCGCCCGGCCGGCGGCGGCCCGCTGGGCACCGATCTCGGCGTTCACGTCACTCATGCGGCCCCCCAGCACGCGAGGTGGTGTGTGTCACCGGGCCTCGGCGGTGTGATCTAGTCCATATCATGCCGGGTTCGGCAGCCGCGCTGGCTTCCGGGGGCGGAACTCAGGCTCGGCTGCGCGCCTGCTCGCCGAGCGCGAAACGCCGTTCGCACGCCCCGCGCAGCTTCGGGTCCAGCGCGTCGGCGATGAGCGGCCAGTCCTCCCGTAGCAGTTGCGGGTTGAGGAACCTCGCCACGTCGTTGCGCTGTCCCTGCGTCAGCACAATGCCGTACATGCTGCGCCTGGTCGCATCGTCGGTGACGTCACACTCCCGCATGCCGGGGAACGCCAGGTGCCGTGGCAGCACGATGACGCCGCGCGACGGGCCGCGCAGGTCCTCGATCCGCTCCGGCAGGCGGACGGCATGTGACCTGCGGCCGGCGAGCCAGTCAGCAAAGGACATGCGACCGATTATCCCCCGCCCGGTAGAGGCAATGCCCAGGTGAGCGCATTGTTATTCCCGCCAGGACGGCCCGGTGATGCCAGCGTGATGCTTGCGGCCCTTTCACGCGCCTGCCTCCCTGATCAGCGCCGCGAAGCGATCGGCTGCGCGTTTCTGGTCACCTGGCATGACGTGCCCGTACACGTTCAGGGTGATGGTCACGGTGGAGTGGCCGAGGCGCTCGCTGACGGTCTTGATCGGCTCCCGGTCGGCGAGCAGCAGCGTCGCGTGCGTGTGACGCAGGTCGTGCAGCCTGATGTCCGGCGGCGCGTCCTCGGCGAGTTCCCTGCGGCAGCGCGCCAGCGTCGCCTTGAACGTGCGGGTGAACCGCTCCGGATGCAGCCAGGCGCCCTCATGGCTGCCGAACACCAGGGCGTCCGGGCGGGCGTGATTCATGTGCACCAGCCCGCGGGCGCTTTTCCAGGAGCGGAGCAGGGC
>JBAUAR010000044.1:0-2715 GCA_049675875.1 Streptosporangiaceae bacterium | reverse complement strand
CGGCAGGCCACCGGTCCAGCGACCGGGGTACCAGGCCCGGCAGGCGCCGCCGCCGCCGCGTCCGCCGCGGTTGCCGCGTCCATCGTTGCGCCGGGTCAGCCCGGCCCGGCGACTTCGGATCGCGCTGCTGTGCATGGCGTTCGCACTGACGATTTTCGCGGGTCGGCTGGTGCAAGTGGAGGGCCTCGACGCGGCCGCCTACAAGACCGACTCCGAGCAGCAGCACCCGCCCGCGCTCATCCCGATACCGGCGGTGCGGGGCGAGGTCACCTCGAGCGACGGCGCGGTGCTGGCCGTGACGGTGCAGACGGACACGGTGTTCGCCGATCCGAGGCTCATTCCCACCGCCGCCCGGCCCGCCGTCGCGGCCCGGCTGGCCGGGCCGCTCGGGCTGTCCGCGGCTGCTATCGAGCACAAGCTGAACCATCCGTCGAGCCCGGAGTACCAGGTCCTCGGCACCGGCCTGTCGGTGGCCGCTGCCGACCGGATCGCGGCGCTCGGGTTGCCCGGCATCGATATGACGCCGAGTTACACAACCAGCTACCCCAACGGCGGACTGGCCGCGCCGCTGGTCGGATTTACTACCCAGCAGAACGGCACGCTGGCCGGCGTCCAGGGTCTGGAGCAGGAGTACAACTCGCTGCTGGCTGGCCGGCCGGGCAGCGAGTACGTGGAGCAGGGCGCCGACGGCGAGCCGATCCCGAACACCGAGACCGACGTCACTCCTGCCATCCCGGCTCGCGGCCTGCAGCTCACCATCCAGTCCGACATTCAGTACGAGGCTGACCAGGTCTGCCAGCAGCGGGTGGCGCAGACGCACGCGCTGAACTGCTCGATCGTCGTCATGCAGCCGAAGACGGGCGCGATTCTGGCGATGGCGCAGTGGCCGGGCTTCAACCCGGCCGCGGTGTCGAGCCTGGCGAGCACGACCAATATCGGCGTTGCCAACGTGTTCGCGCCGGGCAGCACGCTCAAGCCGATGACGGTCGCGGCCGCCTTCGAGCAGGGCGGGCAGACACCGATGAGCCCCTACACGATCCCGCCGCAGATCACCATCGACGGCAAGTACACCTTCCACGACGCGGAGGCGCACCCGACGGTGCGCTACACAATCGCGGGGATCCTGGCGAACTCGAGCAACGTCGGGATGGTGCAGGTGGTGCAGCACATCACACCGCAGCAGCAATACGACTACCTGCGTGCGTTCGGGCTCGGCTCGGCCAGCGGCCTCGGCCTGCCGGGGGAGAGCGCGGGCTTGCTCGCCGCGCCCGGCAGTTCGGACTACTGGGGGGACAACCAGTTTGAGTACTCCTTCGGTCAGGGTCTCGGCGTGACCGCCATTCAGATGGCCAGCGCCTACGCCACCATCGCCAACGGCGGCGTCCGAGTGCAGCCCACCCTCGTGGCGGGCACGACCAGCGCTGGCGGGCAGTTCACGCCGGCGCCGGCGCCGGCCAGCAGGCGCGTCATCAAGGCCAGCACGGCCAGCGAGCTGATGACGATCCTGCAGCAGGTGCCGGGGGTGGACGCGCAGGCTGGTGAGGACTGGGGGCTCATGACGGGCTACTCGGTCGCGGCGAAGACCGGAACTGCGCAGGTCTCCGACGCCGACCTCGGCAACTGCCTCTGCCAGTATGGTTCTAGCTACATTGGCATCGCGCCGGCCGACAACCCGCAGCTCGTCGTCGCTGTGAACATTCAGGACCCGCGGGGCAAGTACTACGGGGACGAGGTGGCTGGTCCGGCCTTCTACGACGTGATGAAGTTCGCGCTGCAGACCATGAAGATCACGCCTGACTATGCCAAGACGCCTTATATCAGACTCACGGCGCCGTGAGGGGAGGTAACCTCTGCCCGTGCCAGTGGCCATCCGCCCCGAACGCGTCGTCACCCGACCGCTGGCCGGGCTCGCTGCGCTGCTTGGCCTGCGCGCCGTTGACGCCCAGCGGGCGGGTGCTCGGACCGGGCTGACCGGCGTCACCCACGACTCCCGGACGGTCCGCCCTGGCGACTTGTACGCGGCACTGCCCGGCGCTACCGTTCACGGCGCGCGCTTCTGCGCGGACGCAGCGGCGGCCGGAGCGGTGGCAGTGCTGACCGATCCGGCTGGCCGTCGGGCGGCCACCGCGGCCGGCCTGCCGGTATTCGTGGTCGCCGATCCCCGATCCCGGCTGGGCGAGGTCGCGGCCTGGATCTACGGCGGGCCGTCGGACCGGCTGCTTCTTATCGGCATCACCGGCACGGCCGGCAAGACCACCACGACCTATCTGGTCGAGTCCGGGCTGCGGGCGGCCGGTTACCAGACGGGACTGATCGGCGGGGTCGAGACACGGATCGGCGCGAAGGCTCAGGAAAGCTCGCTCACCACCCCGGAGGCGACCGACTTGCAGGCGCTGCTGGCGGTGATGGTGCAGCGCCGGGTCGGGGCTGTGGCGATGGAGGTGTCTAGCCATGCGCTGGCGCTCGGCCGGGTCGCGGGCACGCACTACGACGTCGCCGTCTTCACTAACCTGTCCCAGGATCACCTGGACTTTCACGGCAGCATGGACGAGTACTTCGCAGCCAAGGCCGCGCTTTTCACGCCGACGTACGCCAGGGCAGGGGTGATCTGCGTCGACGACCAGCGCGGCCAGGAGCTCGCCGAGCGGGCCGCCATCCCGGTGACCACGTTCTCGGCGCACGGACGCCGGTCTGCCGACTGGCGAGCCGCAGACG
>JBAUAR010000043.1:0-3148 GCA_049675875.1 Streptosporangiaceae bacterium | reverse complement strand
CCTGCTCATCCGCGGCCTGGCCGAGGGCATCGTGGAAGCCTGCCTCGCCGTTATCCTGTGCGAGCTGTGCTATCAGCTCATCGACGCCGCCGCGGCCCGACGCCGAAGCGGCGGCGGGACCGTACCGCCTGGCTCAGGACCGGCGGTGCGACCCGATGAGAAGCCAGCTGGGTTACCCCGCCCCGCGCGGCAGCAGTGGGCCGTGGTCGAGGTGCGACAGCACGTGCCGCGCGAACAAGTCGCACTCGGCCGCGTGCGGATAGCCGGACAGGATAAACGCCTCCACGCCGAGGTCGGCGTAGCTACGCAGCTTGGCGAGCACGTGATCGGGGTCGCCGACGATAGCCGCTCCCGCGCCTGAGCGCGCCCGGCCGATGCCGGTCCACAGGTTCGGCTCTACGAAGCCCTCGTCGTCAGCTAGGTCGCGCAGCTCGCCCTGGCGCAGCTGGCCGACGGACGCGACATGCAGTGACTGGTCCCGGATGCGCCGACCAGTCTCAGCGTCCAGCCGCGAAACAAGCCGCCGGGCCGCCGCCCGCGCCTCCTGCTCGGTGCCTCGCACGATCACGTGCACGCGGTAGCCGAACCTGAGCTGCCGGCCGTACCGCGCGGCTCGCGACCGCATGTCCGCGAGCACTGCCTCGATCGCCGGCGTCGTATCCGGCCACATGAGAAAGACGTCAGCAGCCTGGGCCGCCACGTCCCTGGCCGCCTCGGACAGACCACCGAAGTAGAACGGCGGGCAGCCACCGACAGTCCGGATGCGCGGCGGGTCCAGGGCCAGCCGGACAAACTCGCCGTGCACGTCGACCGGCTTACCGTTCAGCAGATCGCGCAGCACCCGCATGATCTCCAGCGTGCGGCGGTACCGCGGTGCCGACTCGAGCTGCTCGCCGGGCAGGTCGGACGAGATGATGTTGATGGTCAGCCGGCCACCGAGCATCTCGTCAATGGTCGCGAGCTGGCGAGCGAGCTGCGGCGGCCACATCTCTGCCATCCGCACGGCCACGAGCAGCTGCATGCGCCGCAGCAGCGGGGCGATCCCGGCCGCGAATGCGATCGAGTCGATCCCAGTTGCGTAGTTCGACGGCAGCAGCAGGTTGTCGTAGCCGGCCTCGTCGGCGCGCAGCACGACCCCACGGGTATGTTCCCAGCTCGACAGCAGGCCGGGGTCGGGCACGCCGAGAAACTCGTAGTCCTCGTCGCACAACGGACCGAACCAGGAAATCTCGCAGCCCACGCCAGCCTCCCGCTCCACGCTCCGAGCACCCCCTTGGAGGCAGTCGACCACCTGCCTCGGAGCACCGCAAGCGGCAGGCGATGTGACGCGCGCGACCATCAGCGGGTCGCTCCGGGTGGAGAGCGCCGATGCGGTTCCACCCCGTCTGTCTCGTGGGGCGGGTCAGCCGATCGGCTGACATGTCCTCCATCTGGCCGACATGGGCAGATCTGCGCGGTACAACGGCAGCATGGTGCGTAGGGTTAGCCCACTCCCGAACTGGAGGGTTGGCCTTCGTGACCACCACCGCCGGCCCGCAAGCACCGCAGGCCAGCGACCACGAGTTGCAGCGCGCCGCCCACCGCCGCGGTTGGCTGCTCGCGTGGCTCGCGCTCCTGCCGCTCGTCATCGTCCGGGCCGGAGTCCTCGCCGAAGGCGACACGTTCTGGCAGATCCGTGTCGGCCTGCTGACGATGGCGCACCACTCCATTCCGGCTACCGACACCTTCAGCTGGACCATGCACGGCAAGCCGTACCTCCAGAACTCGTGGGGGTTCGACGTGCTGATGGCGATCGCCTACCGGCTGGGCGGGCTGCCGGGCACCGCCATTCTTTGCGCGCTGATCACCCTGGGGATGATCGCGCTGGTCCTGGCGCTGGCCAGGAAGCTCGGCGGGTCTGCGACCGCGAGTGCCATTGTGTTCTTGCTCGCATCGCCGGTGCTGGTCGGTTTTCTGACGGCTCGACCGCAGCTCGTCGATTACGCAGCGGTGCCAGCGCTGATTTTGCTGCTGCGCGGGATAGAACGGGAGCACTTCCGGTGGGGCGCGGTCGTGCTCACCGGGCTCCTGACCATGGTGTGGGTCAACCTGCACGCCGAGGCGCTGCTCGGAGTCGCCATCGCCGGCGTAAGCGCAGCGGTTCTGCTGGTGCTGGCACGGCGGGACTCGCGCTGGCGCTACGCAGCCGCAGCCGCAGCCACGGCTGCGGCGGGCTGCCTGGCGAACCCCTACGGGATCGGTGTGCTGCACCAGGCCAGCCAGGTGCAAGCCGATTCGTCGGGGCTCATCATCGAGTGGGCACCGTTCGACCCGGCCAGCCTCACGCAGGACCTCATGATGGCGGCGGGCGTGGCTGCGTTGATCATCGCTTGGCGGCGGCGCGAGGCCGTCCTGGTGGCCGCGCTCGCCGTCTGCATGGCAGGCTCTGTTGAAGCGATCCGGTTCCTGCCATTCGTCGTGATCCTGGCGGTACCGTTGCTGGCCGCGTTCGTGTCGGTTCCGCCGGACCGGATCCGCCGATACCTGACCAGCAGGCGGGTGATGTTCCAGCGGTGCGGTGCCCTGGCCATGACTGCTGTCGTCGTGCTGGCGGCGCCCAGCCTGACCCACATCGGGAGCCCGGATCCCAGCACGTACCCGGCGGCTCTGGTGACCGATATACCGCATGGCTGTCGGCTCTTTACCACCGATCTCATTGGCGACTACGTGATCCTGGCCCGGCCCGACGTACTCGTCTCGCTGGACGGCCGCAACTACCTGTACGGCCGGGTGCTGCTGGTCGCCGAGGAGCGCGTGCTGCACGGCCTGGGGAACCTGTCCCGCGGGCTGACGGGCGCCGGCTGTGTCCTCGTGCCGCGTAGCTACGGGCTGGCCGCGCGATTGCGGCATGATGCCCAGTGGCAGGTGCGCGCGGCCGACCAGTTCGCAATCCTGTACGTCCGGCGCTAACGGCTGGCTCGCGACGACCAACGTGGCGGGCGCAATTGTTCCAGCCGGTGACCCCTCACTTGGAAGCGAGCGTGTGCATCCAGCCGTAGCGGTCGGGCTTGCGGCCGTACTGGATGCCCACCAGCTCGTCGCGCAGCAGCGTGGTGACCGCGCCGGCGCTGCCATCGCCGACCTTCCAGTCGCCGCTGGCGCTGCGCAC
>JBAUAR010000042.1:0-14605 GCA_049675875.1 Streptosporangiaceae bacterium | reverse complement strand
CTGCCGCAGGCAGCGGTCGGCCCGCGCCGAGGCCAACGGCAAGCGCCAGTGCGTCGGCGTCCTGGTCGGCCAGCCACAGCTGCGCACCCCCGGCCCGCAGCGCAAGGGCGACCGACGTGCCGATCAGTCCTGTCCCTATCACCACCACGCTGACCGGACCTTGCCCGTCGATCTCCGCGGCGCCCTGCCCCGTCATTGCGCGATGTCCAGCCGCAGGGCCGCGGCCCCGCGCAGGTACACGTGCTGCACCGCCGACCGGGGCTTGCTCGTCTCGATGTGCATCATCAACCGCACCACGCGCGGCATCGCGCCGGGCACGTCGATCTCCGCGGCACACAGCAGCGGGACCTCCTGGAAGCCCAGCTTGCGCGCCGCGAGCGCGGGAAACTCGGCGGTCAGGTCGGGCGTCGCGGTGAACACCACGCTGATCACGTCGTCGGTGCTGAGCTCATTGCGGCCCATCACCTCCGTGACCAGCTCTGCCGTTCCGGCGAGGATGTCGTCCCGGTCGTTGCCGCCGATCTGCACGGCGCCGCGAACTGCCCGGACTGCCACGTTCCCTCCTTGCAACCGGTACTGGGGATGGTGCTGTGCTGGGGCTAAGGCTGTGCCGCAACGGACACCGTTCTGGAGCTGACACCGTTGTAACAGCTGGCACCGTTGTACAGCTGACACCGCGGTGCGGCTGCGACGGCAGGCTACAGCCCGACGGCCGCGTACAGGTCCCCGACTTCCCTGGTGGACAGCGGCCTGGTCGCGCCTGGCCGCAGCGAGCCCAGCGTCACCGGCCCGACCTGGGTCCGCACCAGCCTGGTCACCGGATGCCCGACCGCCGCCAGCATCCGCCGGACGATGTGCTTGCGCCCCTCATGCAGCGTAATCTCTACCAGCGCGCGCCCGCCCACCTGCTCGACCACCCGGAACCTGTCGGCACTGGCCTCGCCGTCCTCTAGCTCGACTCCGGTGAGCAGCTGGCGGCTCAGCCCGCGCGGCACCGGTCCGGCCACCTCGGCCAGGTAGGTCTTGGGCACGCCGAACCGCGGGTGGGTAAGCCGGTGCGCAAGCTCGCCATCGTTGGTGAGCAGCATCAGCCCCTCGGTGTCGTAGTCGAGCCGCCCTACGTGGAACAGCCGCCCGGAGCCGCTCCCCAGCAGGTCAGCCATGGTGGTGCGGCCGCGGCTGTCCGACATGGCCGTCAGTACCCCGGCCGGCTTGTTCAGCGCCAGGTAAACCAGGTCGCCGCTGGCCGGGATCCGGCGGCCGTCGACGCGGATGACCTGGCGCTGCGGGTCGACCCTAGCCCCGAAGCGGCGCACGATCTCGCCATCGACCTCGACCCGGCCGGCGCCGATCAGCTCCTCACAGTGCCGCCGACTGCCCACTCCGGCCGCCGCGAGCACCTTCTGGAGCCGGACACCGCCCGGCTCGTCGGTCAGCGAGTCTCGCTCGCCCGTCTCGATGGCGGTCGCCCACTGGCGCTCGTCGTCATCCGGGCCGAACTCCGCGCGCAGCTCCGCGGCCGCTGCCTGGGCCCTGGCCAGTTCCGCCTTGCTGAGCCGGGCGGGATGGGCGGACCGAGCCGGCTGGGGCGGCTGGGCCGACTGTGCTGACCGGGCCGGATCGGCCGGCTGTGCTGACCGGGCCGGCTGGGCCGGCTGGCCGCTATCGCGCCGGGCCATGATCAGGATCCAGTTCCTCATCGAAACGGTCCGGCAGGAACTGCGTGAGCTCCGGCAGATCCGACAGCTGTCCGAGGCCGAGTCGCTCCAGGAAATACCCCGTCGTGCGGAACAGGGTCGCGCCGGTCTCGGCGTCGGCGCCCGCTTCCTCGACGAGTCCGCGCAGCACCAGCGTGCGCATGACGCCGTCGCAGTTGACGCCGCGGACCGCGGACACCCGGCCCCGGCTGACCGGCTGCCGGTAGGCGACAACGGCCAGCGTTTCGAGCGCCGCCTGGGTGAGCCTGACCTCCTGGCCCTCGCCGACGAACCGTTCGACCACGCCGGCGCACTCGTCTCTGGTGTACAGCCGCCAGCCGCCTGCTACCTCGCGCAGGTCAAAGCCGCGTCGCTCCGCGGTGTAGGAGCCGGCTAGCTCGCGCACCACGGCCGCAACCGCCGGCGCAGGGTGTCCGGTCACGTCCGCCAGGACCTGCTCAGGGACCGGCTCATCGGCGACAAGCAGCACCGCCTCGAGGCTCATCCGCAGGCCGGGACCCGGCGTCGCATCCGCATCGGCAGGCAGCCCGGCCGGGATCGAAACACCGGCCAGCGCTGCGCGGTCGTCGGTATCGCTCATCCGCGACCAGTCCCCCCACCCGGCAGGTTCCCCGTTAGCCATCGTATTCCTCAAGATCATCGGCTGGGATGCGTCCGGCCTGACCAGTCCAGGTGACGAGGAGATCCCCGAGCGGGGCGGCCTGATCCAGCCTGACCTGCCCGTCGCGGTACAACTCCAGGACTGCGAGGAACCGCGCCACCACTTCATAGGTTCCCGCGCAGTCGGCTATGAGCTGCCGGAACGTAGCCCGGCCGAGCGACCGCAGCCGCGCTAGCAGTATCTCAGCCTGCTCGCGGACGGACGTGCGGGGGATGTGCAGGTGCGCGGTGGATACCGTCGGCGCCGGGCGGACAGCGAGCACCCGCGCGGCGATGGCCCCGAATTCGCTCGCTCCGATGCCGATGAGCACCTCGGGTAGCAGATCGGCGAACCGCGGCTCCATCGGCACTCGGCGCGGATGCCGGCGGCCCTGGCTGGCCATCCGGCCCGCGAACAGCCCGGCCACTTCCTTGTAGGCGCGATACTGCAGCAGGCGCGCGAACAGCAGGTCCCTGGCCTCGAGCAACGCCAGGTCTTCCTCGTCGTCGACCTCCCCAGCCGGTAGCAGCCGCGCCGCTTTGAGGTCGACCAGTGTCGCAGCCACGACCAGGAAGTAGCTGGCCTGATCGAGCTCCCAGCGGCCCGCGAGGTCGCGGATGTACCCGATGAACTCGTCGGTCACCCGGGACAGCGAGATCTCGGTGATGTCGAGCTTGTGCTTGGCGATGAGCGCCAGCAGCAGGTCGAAGGGGCCTTCGAACACGTCGAGATGTACCTGGAAGCCGCCCGCGGCGCTGGTCGGCCCGCGGGCGCCGACTCCGGCATCGGACGCGACTGCTCCGATCGAGTCGGCGGCCCGGAAATCGTCGGTCTCGCCGGTAGTCATGGTGATCACCGGGAGCATACCGGCTTCGGGCGATCGCTCACTTGCTCGCGCGCAGCCGCTGCGCCACGAGGCTGTCATCACCGGCGGTGTCAAGGTCGGCGAGCAGCACGGCAAGCGCCTCGCGCACTATCCGGCCGCGATCAACCGAGATTCCGTAGGACCGCAGGGCCAGCCGGGCCCGTTCCAGCTCAAGTAGCTCGGCTCCGGAGAGGTAAACCGTAATCTTCTGGGAGTGGCTCTCCCGCCCGCTCGCCGGCCGCTCCGTCTCGACCGGCGGACGGCGGGTCGGCGGACGCAGCAGCTCCGCGACACCAGGCAGCCTTACCCGGCGCGAACGGGACCCGCCGGAACGCGCTGGCGCCACCTGTCCAGTACCTCCTTGGCCAGCTCGCGGTAGGCGTGAGCGCCGCCGCATGCGGGATCAAACCTGGTGATCGGCTCGCCCGCCACCGTGGCGTCGGGGAAGCGCACCGTCCGGCTGATGACGGTGTGGAACACCCGATCGCCAAAGCCCTCGACGACGCCGGCCAGGACTTCCCTGGTGTGCAAGGTGCGGGAGTCGTACATGGTGGCCAGCAGCCCGTCGATGGCCAGCTTCGGACTGATCCGACTTGACACCTTGTCGATGGTCTCCATCAGCAGGGCCACGCCGCGCAGCGCGAAGTACTCGCATTCCAGCGGCACGAGCACGCCGTCGGCGCAGGCGAGCGCGTTGACCGTGAGCAGCCCGAGGGAGGGCTGGCAGTCGATGAGGATGATGTCGTAGTCGGGCACAACCGGCTGCAGCGCGCGCCCCAGCACGAACTCGCGGCCGACCTCGTGCACGAGCTGCACCTCGGCGCCGGACAGGTCGATGTTGCTGGGCAGCAGGTCCATGCCGTCCACACGGGTCTTGATGATCACATCATGCGCGGTCAGCCCGCGCTCCATGAGCAGGTTGTATACGGTGGCGTCCAGCTCATGCGGCTGGACGCCGAGACCGACCGACAGCGCGCCCTGCGGATCGAAGTCGACGAGCAGCACGCGACGACCTAGCTCCGCCAGCGCGGCGCCCAGGTTGATAGTCGTGGTGGTCTTGCCGACGCCGCCCTTCTGATTACAGACAGCGGCGATCCGGGCTGGCCCGTGCACCAGCAGCGGCTGCGGCTCAGGGAAGACCGGTCGTGGCCGCCCCGTAGGTCCCAGCTGACCCGGCCTGACCTCGAGGATTTGGGATGCTGCCACGGCTACCGCACCTCCTGGCGGCTAGCGCACAGTGCGCCCACTGGCACGCGACTCTAGGCCCTGAGCTGGGCACCGGCAAGCCGGCGCACCGACGAGTGACCAAATGGACCGGATGCGAAAACTGACCCTAAGGCGCCGGCTGCGGTCGTTTTCGGGGCACGCCAGCGAGATCCGTCGCGGCGCTCGCTGCCGCCGCGGTCGCTGCGGGTGCCGTCACGATGCCGCGCTCAGCCAACCGCGCGGGGGTGTGCCGACGCGTACACCTCGCGCAGCTTGTCGACCGTCACCAGCGTGTAGACCTGGGTAGTGGTCACGGACGCGTGCCCGAGCAGTTCCTGTACGACCCGCACATCGGCACCGCCGTCGAGCAGGTGCGTCGCGAACGAGTGGCGAAGCACGTGCGGCGATACCTCGGCGACGCCGGCCCGGCTGGCTGCGGCCCGCAGCGCTCCCCAGGCGCCCTGCCGGGTCAGCCTGCCGCCGCGGGCGTTCAGGAACAGCGCCGGGCTCGGCTGACCACGGCCGGATGCGGCCGCCAGGGCCGGCCGGGCGCGCACCAGGTAGGCCTGGACGGCGTCGGCGGCGAAGCTGCCGATCGGCACCAGCCGCTGCTTGCCGCCCTTGCCGCGCAGTCGCGCGGTGCTGATGAGGGGGGACACAGCGCTCCCTGGGGACACCCCAGACCCCGAAGGCCCAGCACCCCCCGCCCGGCCGGCGAGGGGCGACACCGCGCTCCCTGGGGACACCCCCGACGCCGATAGCCCGGCACCGGCCGAAGCAGGGGTCCTGGCTAGGTCGAGGTCGTCGACGTCCAGCCCGACGGCCTCGGAGATGCGGGCGCCGGTGGCGTAGAGCAACTCCAGCAGGGCGCGGTCGCGGAGCGCGGCCGGCCCCACGCCCGCGGCGTCGAGCAGCCGGGCCACATCGGGCACCGAGATCGCCTTGGGCAGCCGCCGGGGCGGCACGGGCGGCCGGACGGGCCTAGCGGGGTCATCGGCAGTCAGCCCCTCCGCGAGCGCGAACGCGTGCAGACCACGCACGGCCACCACTGCCCGGCCCGCCGAGCTGGCCGCGAGCGGCGGGTGCTCAGCGTCGCCCTCTCGCAGGCCGGCCAGGTAGTCGGCAACGTCCGTCGTCGTCACCGCTTCGATCTGGGTACACCCGGCTGCGATCAGGGTCGCCGAGTAGCGCTCCAGGTCACGCCGGTACGCCTGGAGCGTGTGCGCCGCAAGACCCCGTTCGACGGCCAGGTGGTCGAGATAGCGGCGGCTCGCCTGGGCCAGCGTGGTCAGCTGAGCACCTCCGCCAGCGGCACGGCGGGCAGGCCGTGAGCCGCAGCGACGGGCGCGCACGTGACGCCCCCGGCGTAGGTGTTGAGGCCGGACGCGAACGACGGGTCGGCGCTCAGCGCCTCCTTCCAGCCCCGGTTCGCGATCTCCAGTGCGTACGGCACGGTGACATTGGTCAGCGCGAACGTCGAGGTGTGCGGCACTGCGCCGGGCATGTTCGCCACGCAGTAGAAAACCGAGTCGTGTACCCGATAGGTCGGCTCGGCGTGCGTCGTCGGCCTGCTGTCTTCGAAGCAGCCGCCCTGGTCGATCGCGATGTCGACCAGAACCGAGCCCGGCTTCATCCGCGCGACCAGATCGTTGCTGATCAGCTTGGGTGCTCGCGCGCCCGGCACCAGCACCGCGCCAATGACCAGGTCGGCGTCGATGCAGGCGCGCTCAATTTCGTAGGCGTTCGACGCGACGGTCTGGCAGTGGCCCTGGTAGATCGCGTCGGCCTGGCGAAGCCGGGCGATGTTCTTGTCGATGAGCAGTACCTCGGCCTGCATGCCGAGGGCGATGGCGGCCGCGTTCATGCCGGACACCCCGGCCCCGAGCACCACGACCTTGGCGGCGTAGACGCCGGACACGCCACCCATGAGCACACCGCGTCCCCCGCCGTCCCGCTGCAGCGAGTGGGCGCCGACTTGCGGTGCCATTCGGCCGGCGACCTCGGACATCGGCGCGAGCAGTGGCAGCGAGCCGTCCGCGAGCTGGACGGTCTCGTAGGCGATCGCGGTGACCTTCGACGTCAGCAGCGCGTCGGTGCACTCGCGGCTCGCCGCCAGGTGCAGGTAGGTGAACAGGACCTGGCCCGCGCGCATTCGGTGGTACTCCGCCGCGACTGGTTCCTTCACCTTGAGGATCAGGTCAGCAGCCTGCCAGACGTCGTCGGCGGATGGCAGGATCTTGGCCCCGGCCGCGAGGTAGTCGGCGTCCGGTATCGACGAGCCGACGCCCGCCTCCTGCTCGAGGCAGACATCGTGCCCGGCTCGGACAAACTCGTGCACGCCGGCCGGCGTGATCGCGACCCGGTATTCGTGATTCTTGACTTCCTTGGGGACGCCCACCCTCATGAGAGCTCAAGTCCTTCCTCGCCGGTGATACCGACACACGTGGTCAGAGGTTCTCAGGCTCACCAGGCTGGCGCAGCGCCCGGAACCCACCGGTCCGGGCCGCAAACGCGGACAAGATACCCACCGTTGCCACGCCATTGTGCAAGTCGCCTGACAAGATTCCCTGTACGGCCTCGTCCAGGGGCACCCAGGCCACCGTCAGGTAGGCCTCCTCATGGTGCCGAACATACTCGCGTTGCTCGGCCGGGACCATGGTAAGGCGCCTGGCCAGGAACACCCGCAGCCGCTCGGTGCTGATGCCCGGCGAGGACAGGTAGTCAGCCAGCACGCGCCAGTCGGCGGCCACGCAGCCGGCCTCCTCGAGCAGTTCCCTGCGGGCGGTCACGACCAGCGGCTCGCCGTCGACGTCGCGCAGGCCAGCCGGGATTTCCCAGAGGGTCGCCGCGGCCGGGTGCCGATACTGGCGGATCATCAGCACCCGATCGCGGTCGTCCAGGGCCACGATCGCGACGGCACCCGGATGCTCCACGACCTCACGGCGGACCAGCTCGCCGTCTGGCATCGCGACGGTGTCCGCGCGCAGGGTCACGATCTGGCCACTGGCCTCGATCGATGACCGCCTGACCGGCCAGCTGCCGGCCTCGTCCTTGATATCGGCCACCGCCGTCGAGATCTTCCTGGCGGTCAGGCCGTCGCGACCGGTCGCCCGGCGCCGGCCGCGACCGCCTCCGGCGTGCGCCTCGCCCGGCTGCGCTGCAGTGCGGCTGCGATGAGACCCCCGAACAGCGGGTGCGGGCGGGTCGGCCGGGACAGCAGCTCCGGGTGCGCCTGGGTGGCCACGAAGAACGGGTGCACACTCGGGGACAGCTCCACGAACTCGACCAGCCGTCCGTCTGGTGACAGTCCTGAGCACCGGAGGCCGGCCCGCTCCAGCTGGTCCCGATAGGCGTTGTTGACCTCGTAGCGGTGCCGGTGCCGTTCCTGTACGACGGGCTCGCCGTACAAGTCCCGCACGACGCTGTCCTCGGCCAGCACGGCCGGGTACAGGCCCAGCCGCATGGTGCCGCCCATGTCGCGCTGCCCGGCGACGACGTCCTCCTGGTCGGTCATCGTCGCGATCACCGGGTACGGCGTCTGCGGGTCGAACTCGGTACTGTTGGCGTCCGCGAGCCCCGCGACGTGCCGCGCGACCTCGATCGCCATGCACTGCAGGCCGAGGCACAGGCCGAGCACCGGGATGCCGTTCTCGCGCGCGTGCCGCACCGCACCGATCTTGCCTTCGATGCCGCGCACGCCGAAGCCACCGGGCACCAGGACGCCGTCCACGTCGGCCAGGTGCCGCGCCGCGCCCTCAGGCGTCTGACAGTCGTCGCTGGTGACCCACCTGATGTTGACGGCCGTGTCGTGCGCGAACCCGCCTGCCCGTAGCGCCTCGGCCGGGGAGAGGTACGCGTCCGGCAAGTCGACGTACTTGCCGACCAGCGCGATCGTGATGGTCCGGGCCGGCCGGTGAACCCGGCGGAGCAAGTCATCCCAGTCGGTCCAGTCCACGTCCCGGAAGGGCAGGCCCAGCCGGCGCACGACGTAGGCGTCCAGGCCCTCGGCGTGCAGCACCTTGGGAATGTCGTAGATCGACGGGGCGTCCGGCGCGGAGACCACTGCCTCCTCGTCGACATCGCACATCAGGCTGATCTTCCGCTTCAGCCCGTCGCTGATCGGCCGGTCCGACCGGCAGACGATGGCGTCGGGCTGAATGCCGATGCTGCGCAGCGCCGCCACCGAGTGCTGGGTGGGCTTGGTCTTCAGCTCGCCGGATGGCCCGATGTAGGGCAGCAGCGAGACGTGCAGGAAGAAGCACCGGTCCCGGCCGATCTCGTGCCGGATCTGCCGGATGGCCTCCAGGAACGGCAGCGATTCGATGTCACCCACGGTGCCGCCGACCTCGGTGATGACCACGTCGGTCTCCGCGTTCGCCATCGCCCTGATACGAGCCTTGATCTCGTTCGTTATGTGCGGGATGACCTGGACCGTGTCGCCGAGGTAGTCGCCGCGGCGCTCCTTGGCGATGACGCTGGAGTAGATCTGGCCGGTCGTGACGTTGGCCGAGCCGGGCAGCCGGATGTCCAGGAACCGCTCGTAGTGCCCGACGTCCAAGTCGGTCTCCGTCCCGTCATCGGTGACGAAGACCTCGCCGTGCTGGAACGGATTCATCGTTCCCGGATCAACGTTCAGGTACGGGTCGAGCTTCTGCATGCTGACCCTGAGCCCGCGCAGCTTCAGCAGCCTGCCGATGCTGGATGCGGTGAGTCCCTTGCCCAGGCTCGACGCGACACCCCCGGTAACAAAGAGATGCCTGGTCGTAGCTGGACGTGACCCATGTGCTGATATCGCCAACGACGCTCCCGTGGTCCGATTCGGCGGCTATCCCGCTCGCCCACGGGGTCTCAGGATATCAAGCCGCGCGGCCGCTGGTCGCGCAGACACGGCCGCTGATTGCCTGCGACGCCAGAAATACGCAGCTAGCGGTCCTTTTGCGGCTATCGAGCGGCTCGCGCTCAGCTCTCTTTCGCGGTCTTTAACGCCGCTCGGCGACTCGCGGACTCAGCCGGCCTATCCGGCCGGGGCGAGCCAGCCCGATCGGTCTCGCTCGCCTCGCCAAATCGGGCCAGCGCGAGCGCGCAGACGACCGCGAGAGCGAAGCCCACCACGGCGACCGAGGTCAGCCCGTGCCGGGTCGTGTCGCCCAGGAATATGACGCCGACGATCGCCGGAGGCGTGGTCTCCGCGAGGATGACGGCGGCCGTGGCGGTCGTGACGCTGCCCCCTTCCAGCGCCGTCGCGTACAGCAGGAAGGACACGATCCCGGCAGCCGCCAGCGTGTAGCTGGCAGGGCTTTTGACCAGCTGGAGGACGCCGAACCCTGGCAGGATCCGGGCAGCCACGGCCACGACTCCGTAACCTAGCCCGGCGATCGCCCCGAGGGCCGGGGTCCGCACCGGATTGGGCAGTCGCGCGACCGCGAAGCCGGCCACCCCGACGACTGCCACCGCCACGATGAGCCCCAGCTCGAACGCCGAGCCGACTCGCGCGGCGCCCTCGGCGCCGGCCGACAGGCCGAGCAGCCCGACGCCGACGATCACGCCGCCGACCGCCAGCCACTCACGGCTGGCGAGGCGCACGCGCATGAGCCAAGCCGCGAACACCGCCGTCACCGCGAGGTTGGCGGCGATGATCGCCTGGACGGCGAACAGCGGCAGGCGCCGCAGCGCGACGAGCTGCGCAATGAATCCCAGCAGATCGATCATGATGCTGGTCAGGAACAGGCCCTGGCGCAGCATCCGCACGAGCAGGCCCGTATCGACGCCCTGGCCCGCCTGGCCTACCTCGGCGACGCTGCGCCGGCTGGCCGCCCGCACGGAGATCGCCTGCAGCACCGACGCGATGCCATAGCACAGCGCCGACAGGAGCGCGGCGAGCAGGCTCACCACCATGATTTGACCCTACGCCGCAGCCAGCCTGAACATTCGCCCGAGACTTCCGCCACGGTCGCCGACTGGCAGCCGCGATGCAGCCGGACGGCGCCTAGACCCCGGCCGCCTGCATGCCCCGCAGCTCATGCTTGAGGTCGCGGATCTCGTCCCGGAGCCGGGCCGCCACCTCGAACTGCAGCTCCGCGGCCGCGACATGCATCTGCTCGGTCAGCTGGGAGATCAGCGCGGCCAGGTCGGCCCTGGCCGGACCGCCGCCCTTGGCGTCGGCCGCGGCGGCCCGCGCCCGTGACGCCACCCCGGGCACCGGCGCCTTGCCCCGGCTCTGTTGCCGGCCCGACCCGCCGAGCAGCTGCTCGGTGTCCGCGTCTTCCCTGGCCAGCTGGTCCAGGATGTCGGCGATCCGCTTGCGCAATGGTTGGGGGTCCACGCCGTGCTCGAGGTTGTAGGCGACCTGCCGGTCCCGGCGCCGGTTGGTCTCGTCGATGGCCCGCTTCATGGACGGGGTGACCTGGTCGGCGTACATGTGCACCTGGCCGGATACGTTCCTGGCGGCCCGGCCGATGGTCTGGATCAGCGAGGTGCCGGACCGGAGGAAGCCCTCCTTGTCCGCGTCCAGGATGGCCACCAGGGAAACCTCGGGCAGGTCGAGACCTTCCCGCAGCAGGTTGATGCCGACCAGTACGTCATACTCACCGAGCCGCAGCTCGCGCAGGAGCTCCACCCGGCGCAGCGTATCGACCTCGCTGTGCAGGTACCTGGCCCGGACGCCGAGCTCAAGCAGGTAGTCGGTCAGGTCCTCGGCCATCTTCTTGGTCAGCGTCGTGACCAGCACTCGCTCGGACTTCTCCGCGCGCTCCCTGATCTCGCCGACTAGGTCGTCGATCTGGCCCTTCGTGGGCTTGATAATCACCTGCGGATCCACCAGGCCGGTGGGCCTGATCACCTGCTCGACGACCTCGCCCCCGGTGCGCCGGAGCTCGTACGGACCGGGGGTGGCCGAGAGGTACAGCGTCTGGCCGATCCGGTCGCCGAACTCCTCCCAGGTCAGCGGCCTGTTGTCGATCGCGCTCGGCAGCCGGAAGCCATGCTCGACGAGCACCCGCTTCCGGGACACGTCGCCCTCATACATGGCGCCGATCTGCGGCACGGTGTTGTGCGACTCGTCGACGACGAGCAGGAAGTCCTCGGGAAAGTAGTCGAGCAGAGTGTTGGGCGGGCTGCCTGGCTCTCGGCCGTCGATGTGCCGGGAGTAGTTCTCGATGCCGGAACAGCTGCCCACCTGGCGCATCATCTCGATGTCGTAGGTGGTGCGCATCCGCAGCCGCTGCGCCTCTAGCAGCTTGCCGAGCCGCTCCATCTCGGCCAGCCGGTCCTCGAGCTCAACCTCGATGCCGGCGATCGCCCGCTCCATCCGCTGCGGGCCCGCCACGTAGTGCGAGGCGGGAAAGATGTACAGCTCGTTGTCCTCACTCATCACCTCGCCGGTCAGCGGGTGCAGCGTCATGAGCCGCTCGACCTCGTCGCCGAACATCTCGATACGGACGGCCAGCTCCTCGTACTGCGGGATCACCTCGATGGTGTCGCCGCGGACGCGGAACGTGCCGCGGGTGAAGGCCAGGTCGTTCCGCGCGTAGTTCATGCCGACAAGCTGGCGTAGCAGTCCGTCTCGCTCTCGCGTGTCGCCGACATGCAGCGTCAGCATCTTGTCGACGTACTCCTGCGGCGTGCCGAGGCCGTAGATGCAGGAAACCGACGCGACGACGATCGTGTCGCGCCTGGTCAGCAGGGAGTTGGTGGCCGAGTGCCGGAGCCGGTCAACCTCATCGTTGATCGACGAATCCTTCTCGATGTAGGTGTCAGTTTGCGGAACGTATGCCTCAGGCTGGTAGTAGTCATAGTAAGAGACGAAATACTCGACGGCATTCTTAGGCAGCATCTCGCGCAGCTCGTTGGCGAACTGCGCCGCCAGCGTCTTGTTCGGCAGCATGACCAGCACCGGCCGCTGCAGTCGCTCGGCCAGCCAGGCCACGGTCGCGGTCTTGCCCGTCCCGGTCGCGCCGAGCAGAACGGTGTCCTTCTCGCCGGACCTGAGCCGCCGCTCCATCTCCGCGATAGCCGCTGGCTGGTCGCCAGCCGGCACCATGTCCGTGACGACCTCGAACGGGGCCACGCTCCGCTGCAGATCAGTCACTGGCCGCATGACCGCTCCTCTGCTCGCTGCATGGTCCCACTGTAGGGCGGCCGTCCGACAACGCCGCCCGGCCAGCGCGCATTCCCGGGCCGGCAAGCACTCCGCGGCCAGCACGCATTTCACGGCCAGCACGCATTCCCCAGCCAGCACGCATTTCACGGCCAGCACGCACCCCAGCCAGCACGGGGTACTGCGTCAGGCCGTCCCGGCGGGCTGAGCGTGCGCGCGGCGACGGAGCTCGGCCCACAGCTCACCCACCTGCCGGTCGAGCTCGGCCAGCGAGCCGGAATTGTCGACGACCATTCCGGCGATCGCCAGCCGCTCCTCGCGGCTCGCCTGCGCGGCCATCCGGGCCGTCGCATGCTCCTGGGTCATGCCGCGCAGTCGGATCAGCCGGTCGAGTTGCATCCGCGGCGGCGTATCGACGACGACAACGAGGTCGTACGCGCTTGCGAGCCCGTTCTCGGCGATCAGCGGCACATCGTGAACAACAACCGCGCCCGGCCCGGCCGCATCCTCGAGCTCGCGCATCCGGGTGCCGACTCGCGGGTGCACGATCGCGTTCAGGGTGGCCAGCCGCTGCTTGTCGGCGAACACGACCTCCCCGAGCCGCGCCCGGTCCAGCGCGCCGTCCGGCCCGAGCACGCCCGCCCCGAACGCCCGCTCGACCTCGGCGAGGCCCTCGGTGCCGGGCGCGACGACCTCCCTGGCGATCAGGTCGGCGTCGATGACCACGGCCCCCTGGGCGGCAAGCCGACGCGACACCTCGCTCTTGCCGGATCCGATCCCGCCAGTCAGGCCTACCCGGAGCATGTCACCGGGCGCGGCCTGGCTGCGGTTGCGTGGTCAGCTCTGGCCGCCCGAGAGCTTCTCGCGCAGCGCCGCGAGCGCCTCATCCGAGGCGAGCGTCCCGCTCCGCTCCGTGTCGCCGCTGCTGCTACTGCGGTGCTCACGGGCGCCCTGCTCCTCGTCCTCCTGGCCACCGGACGACTCGGACTTGGTGCGCGCGTCCGCCACCTGCTGCTGGTGTGCCTCGTACCGGGCGCGAGCCTCAGCGTACTGATGCTCCCACTCCTCGCGCTGGCTCTCGAAGCCCTCCATCCATTCCTGGGTCTCCGGGTCGAAGCCCTCGGGGTAGAGGTAGTTGCCCTGCTCGTCGTAAGCAGCGGGCATGCCGTACAGCGTCGGGTCGAAGTCCTCAGCTGACGCCTCGCCGGTCGCGCCCTCGTTGGCCTGCTTGAGGGACAGGCTGATGCGCCGTCGGTCCAGATCGATGTCGATGATCTTGACGAAAATCTCGTCCCCGACCTGCACGACCTGCTCCGGAATCTCCACGTGCCGGTCCGCCAGTTCGGAGATGTGCACCAGGCCCTCGATGCCTTCTTCGACGCGGACGAACGCGCCGAACGGCACCAGCTTGGTGACCCGGCCCGGCACGACCTGGCCAATCTGATGCGTGCGGGCGAACTGCTGCCAGGGGTCTTCCTGGGTCGACTTCAGCGACAGCGAGACCCGCTCCCGGTCCATGTCGACGTCGAGCACTTCGACGGTGACTTCCTGGCCGACCTCGACGACCTCACCGGGATGGTCGATGTGCTTCCAGGACAGCTCGGACACGTGCACCAGGCCGTCCACCCCGCCGAGGTCGACGAATGCGCCGAAGTTGACGATCGACGAGACGACGCCCTTGCGGATCTGGCCCTTCTGCAGGGTGTTGAGGAAGTTCTGCCGGACCTCGGACTGAGTCTGCTCCAGCCAGGCGCGGCGAGACAGGACCACGTTGTTGCGGTTCCGGTCCAGCTCGATGATCTTGGCCTCGATCTCCTTGCCCACGTAGGGCTGCAGATCGCGCACCCGCCGCATCTCTACGAGCGAGGCCGGCAGGAAGCCGCGCAGGCCGATATCGAGGATCAGACCGCCCTTCACCACCTCGATGACCGTGCCGGTGACGACGCCGTCCTCGTCCTTGATCTTCTCGATCGTGCCCCAGGCGCGCTCGTACTGGGCGCGCTTCTTGGACAGGATCAGCCGGCCTTCCTTGTCCTCCTTCTGGAGGACCAGGGCCTCGATGTGCTCGCCGGTCTTAACGA
>JBAUAR010000041.1:0-2166 GCA_049675875.1 Streptosporangiaceae bacterium | reverse complement strand
CACGACGGCGAGCGCGTCATCATCGAGGCGCAGGAGGAGAGCGAGGAGCCGCTCGAGCCGCTCGCCGAGGACATCCCGGACGACGGTCCCGCGGTGCTGCGGGTGCGCATCACCGCCGACGCGGCGCGCGCGTTCTCGCGGCGAGCGATCCAGATTGTGCGGGCGGGACGGCCGCCCTGCCCGCTGTGCGGGCTGCCGCTTGACCCGGCAGGCCATATCTGCCCGCGGCAGAACGGCCACCGGGTCGGGCATGGCTGAGGCGGTGGCCGGCTCGCCCGACGCCGTCGGAGACGCTGCGCGCCCAGGGCCTGCCGTGGATGAGGCTGCCAGCCTCGACCTGCTCAGCACCGGCGACCTGGCGGTTGAGGGCCGGCTGGTCGACGCATCGAACGCCACGCTGTACTGCACTATTACGGCCGACGACAGGCGCGCGGGGTGCGTCTACAAGCCGGTGGCCGGCGAGCGCCCGCTATGGGACTTCCCCGACGGCACGCTGGCGGGTCGCGAGGTCGCTGCGTATGTACTGTCGCGCGCGGCGGGCTGGGACGTGGTGCCGCCGACCGTCTACCGTGAGGGGCCGTTCGGTCCTGGCATGTGCCAGCTGTGGATCGACGCCGACGAGTCCGTGGACCTGGTCGAGCTCGCGCGCAGCGGCGACGATCCGCGCCTTCGGCAGATGGCGGTGTTCGACGCCGTCATCAACAACGCCGACCGCAAGATCGGCCATCTGCTACCGACGCCGGCCGGACACTTGTACGGCTGCGATCACGGCGTCTGCTTCGGCGCCGAGTACAAGCTGCGGACCGTGCTCTGGCAGTGGCGCGGCAAGAAGCTGACTCCCGCGGCGCTGGCGGCGCTGCGCACCTCGCACGAGCTGCTCGCGAACGGCGGACTTGCGGGCGAGATGGCGCAGTGGCTGACCCGGACCGAGATCGCTGCCACCAAGCGTCGAGTCGAGCTGCTGCTGGCGCACAAGGTGCACCCGTCCCCGCCAACCGACTGGCCGGCGGTGCCGTGGCCGCCGGTTTAGCCAGCTAGCCAGGCGGTCGCAGGTCCAGCGTCGGCAGGTCCAGCGTCAGCAGGACCAGCGTCAGCAGCGCCGGGCGTTGGCGGCCGCCGGGCGTTAGCGGCCGCCGGGCTCACCGCGCCGTCGCAGGTACCGCTCGAACTCCCTGGCGATCGCGTCGCCACTCGCCTCGGGAAGGTCGGTAGCGTCCTTGGCCTCTTCGAGAGTGCGCACGTACTCGGCCACGTCGCTGTCCTGCTCGGCGAGTTCGTCGACGCCCCGCTCCCACGCCCTGGCCTCGGCAGGCAGGTCCTGCAGCGGCACGGAGATATCCAGGATGTCCTCGACGCTGCGGAGCAATGCGAGCGTGGCTTTGGGGCTGGGCGGCTGGGCAACATAGTGCGGCACCGCGGCCCACAGCGACACCGATGCCAGCCCGGCCGCGGTGCAGGCGTGCTGCAGCACGCCCACGATCCCGGTCGGTCCCTTGTAGTCCACCGATTCCACGTGCAGCTGTGCCGCAATCTCGGGTCCCGAGGTGGCCGCCGTCACCTGCAGCGGCCGGGTGTGCGGCGAGTCCGCCAGCAGCGCCCCGAGCAGGATGACAAGCTCGACGTTCAGCTCCGTGAAGGCGGTGACCAGCTCCGCGGTGAAGCCCTGCCAGCGCATGTTGGGCTCGATGCCGTGTACCAGGATCAGGTCGCGGCCGACGTCGGGAGGCCGGGCGAGGGTGAGCCGCGTCGTCGGCCAGACGAGCTCGGTCGACTTGCCATCGGCGACCTCGATCACCGGTCTGGTGACCTGGAAGTCGTAGTAGTCCTCCGGGTCGATCTCGCCGATGACCTTGGCGTCCCAGCCCGAGCTGAGCTGGCTGACCGCGCTGCTCGCGGCCTCGCCGGCATCATTCCAGCCCTCGAAGGCAGCGATCAGTGCAGGCGAGGTGAGCGTGCCAACAGAGTCCAGCTCGATCGCCGGCCACCTCCCTCGTCGTCCGACTGGCGGCACCTGGCCGGGGGCCTGTCATGGTCAAGACTACGTTCTGCAGCCAGCAGATGAAGATAAGCCCGTCCCGCCGTACCCGGTTGGCCGGCTCCCTAGAATGGGCTGATCATGTGGCAATCCGGACAGATACCTTCACGGCCCGCTGCCGCGTCTCCCGC
>JBAUAR010000040.1:0-1580 GCA_049675875.1 Streptosporangiaceae bacterium | reverse complement strand
GGCTGGCCCCGGCGTCGTCCCGCTCGCGTTGCAGGCTGGCCGCCGCGGCGGCGATCCGCCCGTCCCGGTGCCGCGGCGACCACGCATCCGGCGGCACCTCACCGCCGGCCGCATCCCCGGACAGGGCGTCCTCGGCCGCGTCGTTGCGGGCATCCGCGGCGACGGTCTCCTCCGCCATCTTCCGCAGCCTGTCCTCGGTCCGGTTCGCCGGCTTCGGCGCGCTGGCGGCGATCGTCGTGCCGTCTGGCGCGACCACGCCGAGCCGGCCCATGCCCAGCGCCGCGCACAGCGCCAGCACCTGCGCGAAGAACCCGCCGATCATGGCGGGAAACGCTGCCCGGAACCGGGCGATGGTCACGTGGTCGGGCAGGTTCCCGCCGCAGATCAGCCGGAACGCCACGTCGGTGCCGCACAGCTGCTCCATCCGCCGCGAGGAGGTCACCTGATGCGCGTACGCCCACACCAGCACCGTCACCAGCATGTCCGGGTCATAGCCCGCCGTCCCGGCCCCGCCGGCCCGCCGCAGCGCGTGGAACGCGCTGGTATCCAGGTGCTCCTCCACCACCCGGATCACCAGGTGCACCGGATGGTCAGCCGGCAGCCAGTCCCGCATGTCCGGCGGCAGCAGGAACGGCTGGTCCCGCTCCACCGGCCGGTATCGCTTCGCCATAACCCAATCATTCCCAAAGGATCATGAACATGGAGGAAAGCCACGCCGGTCAGCCGAATCTGCAACAGCCCGTCCAGGCATAGCAAACTCACACCCATTCATCGGCATACGGCCCGACATCAGGGTCGGGCCGGCTCAGGCTGCCGGCGCGTTGACGTCGGCAGGCAGTGCGCCCTTGGCGACCTGAACCAGCGCGGCGAACGCGGGCGGATCGGAGACGGCGAGCTCGGCCAGCATCCTGCGGTCGACGTCCACCTCGGCGAGCCGGAGACCCTGGATGAACCGGTTGTAGGTGATCCCCTCGGCGCGAACCGCGGCGTTAATCCGCTGGATCCACAGCCGCCGGAAAGCGCCCTTACGATCCTTGCGGTCCCGGTAGGCGTAGGTCATCGAGTGGAGCTGCTGCTCCTTCGCCTTGCGGTACAGCCGTGAGCGCTGCCCCCGGTAACCGCTAGCGCGCTCCAGTACTACCCGGCGCTTCTTGTGGGCATTGACCGCCCGCTTCACGCGTGCCATGCGTCTGACTCACTTTCTCGCAGCGGGCTGGGTCACTTACCCAGCAGTTTCCTGATCTTCTTGGCGTCACCCGGCGCGAGTTCCCGGTAGCCGGCGAGGCGCCGCATCATCGTGGTCGGCTTGTGCTCCGCATAGTGAGCACGGTTGGCACGACGCCGCATGACCTTGCCGGTGCCCGTCAGCCGGAACCGCTTGCCGGATCCGCTGTGCGTCTTCATCTTCGGCATCTCGCCGGGTCTCCGTTCTCTCGTGCGTCGGGGACGTCACTCGTGCGTGCCCGCAGGCACGGCTCGTTGCGCCGGGCAGCCGTCGCTGCCCGGCCTGGCAGCATCCGACCCTGGCCGCTGACACCGGGACAGCGAGTCGGGGCCTAAGTCGCGGGCTGGCGATGGCC
>JBAUAR010000039.1:0-17587 GCA_049675875.1 Streptosporangiaceae bacterium | reverse complement strand
GTCCGCGAGGCCGGACGGGTCGGGCGCGGCGCGGCGGGGCGGCGGCAGCCGCCTGGCCAGGCCAGCGCCCCCGGCTTCCATCAGCGCTTCGCGGGGCAGCATCACATAGGCAGGCCCGCGGGGATCGGACTGCGCAACCTGGAACGCCCGCCGGACGATCGGCCCCAGATCCCGGCCCCGCGGCACTTCCATGCTCCACTTACCGAAGGCGCGGGCAATGGCCTGCTGGTCGAGCTGCTCCTGCTGCCAGTGAATGGGCGCATCGCGGTGGCCGGGGATGTCAGTAGCGGTGGCGTACGGCGAGCGGCCGGCGAAGATGACGGCCGGGAGGCGGTTGCGCTGCGCGTTGTGCCAGGCTCCGCCGAGGTTGAGCGTCCCGGCATCCACATGCACCATCACTGCCTGCGGCGTCCCGGTGACGAAATAGTGCCCCATGGCCGATGACAGCGCCACGAACTCGTGAGTGCACAGCACGGCGCGCGGGCTGGGGGTTGTGCCAGCCCGGGCCGCGGCCAGCGCCTCCTGCACCGGCGCCGTGTCGGTGCCGGGGTTGATGAACAGGTGCTGCACTCCTTCGTCGGCCAGCGTCCCGACGAGCTCCGCGGCCGCGTCCGTGAACACCATGGCTAAGCCTCCCTCTCGCCTTGCCGCGTCGCCGCGCGGCATGAACCCGCCAGTTGCCAGGATCCGCCGGCCCGCCGGTGTCCGTCCAGCGCGGCATCCATCAGAGGGGAACGGGCTCGTTTCCATCCCGGCCAACCGCAGTTGCCGGCCGCAGCCGTGACCGTCCGGCGCGGCGTCAGTCAGTCCAGCCCCGGCCGGTAGTCATCGATTTCCTCCGACCTGATCAGCCCGTCTTCGACAGACCGGGCAAGCAGCGCGAAGTTCGACTTGCAAGGCCGTCCCGTGGCCGCGAACTTCGCCCTGGCCCGTTCGATGTATGTCTTGACGGTGGTCACGCTGATGGGCTGGCCGTCCGCCTTTCTGAGTCGACGCGCAATCGAGGCCTGGTCCATGCCCTGAAACAGGTATTGCAGCGCCTGGCGCTCGCGCTCCGAGAGCTGCACTCCCTGGAGCAGCCCTCCTGCCATCGAAGGGGTGACATAAGGCCAGTCCTGAGCGACCGCAACGATCGTGTCGACGAAGTGGTCCCGTTCGGTTCGCTTGTCCAGGAAGGCGCACGCCCCGGCATTCATCACCGCCTGCACGACGAGGGGCTTGACGTGAACGGAGAACACGACGACGCGGTAGCCGAGGTCGCTGAGCTGGGCGACCCGGTCCGTGACCATAACTCCGTCGAGTTCGAGGTCGAGCACCACAACGTCGGCGGACCTACCCGGGCCCGCGAGTACGGCGTCGATGGAGTTGCCCGTCGCGGCGATCGTTACCCGCTGGTGCGGGTCGGCGGCGAGCCAGGCGCGCACACCCTCGACAACGACGTCGGTGTCTTCTATCAGAGCGATGCGGACGCTTCGGTCCAGCGAGCTTGAACCCATAGCAAATCTCCATCGGAGTCATAACTGGGTTCCACGGCGTCATGCAGGCGCGGCATGGCGGAGTCGAGTTCAGCGTCAGCCATGATGGCGACCACCACTTCATCGCTAGCTGCGACGATGGTGACGCGTGCCCTCGTGGCCGTACCGGCCAGCACCGCGATGATCGGCTCGGTGAGCGCGCGGCGGACACTCACCGGCAGCGGCGGGATGGGGCCGGTCGGTGCCACCAGGTCCACCTCAATCCCGCGCCGCTCTGCGGCGTCGGTACAGACTTGAAGTTCGCGCCAGAGCGGTTCGGGAACCTCATCGGACTCGACCAGGTACCGTCGCAGGCGAGTCACCGCAACTGCGGTCTGCTGTCGGATCGATGGATCTGTTAGGTCGAGCCGGCCTCGCGCGAGGCCGTCGAGCAAGTAGTCGACCGTGCCAGCTATCGTCTCGTACCTGACCCGCCTGGCCGACTGTACCGCCTCGGCAACAAGATTCGCGGACCGTGTTCGAGCCAGCTCGTCCGCTGCCCGGGCGCCGCGCAGCGCCATCGCGGTGACCATCCTGCTGCCCACGAATACGGTGATCTGCAAGGCGCTGATCCCGCAGCAGAGCGCGATGAACCTCGCCACGCTCAGCCGGTTTGCCTCGCCCATTGCTGCCAGGGTGATGCCGCCGGCCAGCATGTTGGCGGCGTAGAAGACCAGCAGCTCGGTCGGCCGCCGGCGCCACAGCGCGAGCACAGCGAACCAGCCGACGACCGTGAACGGCCAGTCGAAGGGGCCGATCACTCCGCCCGGTGCGACGAGCAACCCGACTATCGAGCCAGCCAGCAGGATCGGACACATGATGAGCGGCAGCGCGATGCCGTGTCCGCCACCCCGTCGCAGCACCGTTGCGGCACTGACACCGAGAACCACGAAGACGAGCCAGCTAGCCGCCCCCGACGTCGCCAGGCCATAGCGCAGCCAGCCGTCCACCACGACGGGCCCGACGCCGGCCACTTGCCAGCCGAGCGTGACGACGATTGCCACCCAGAGGCCAGCTCGGTCATAGCGCTGCTCTACCGTCGCCACCGACTCGTTCGCCGCGGGCTGCTCGGTGGCGGGCTCGACGGGACCGGGCCCGGTCAGCACGGACTCGGCCGGTGAGATCTCGCGCACGAGCGGGTGGCTAACCACGGGCCCACTCAAGATGAACCCGGGTTCCGCCGCCCGGCACGGAGTGCACGGCTGACGAGCCCCGAGCTGCGGCCATTCTGCCCGCAAGGTCTTCGCGCAGCCCGAACCCCAGCCCAGATACCAGCGCAGGTTCGAATCCGCGCCCCTGGTCAGCCACCGTTATCTGGACGATCCCCGCTTCGTCGCGAAGCACGACCGCGGCGTGCCGCGTTCCGGCGTACCGGACGACGTTTTCCAGTGCCTCGGCGACCGCCCCGGCGAATGCATCGGCAATGTCCGCGGGGACCAGGCAGACCTGCAGATCGACCGCTACCTCAAGGACTTCATACCAGGCAACCACCGTCGCCAGCCGCTCATCGAGTCGCGTCGCTGCGGCGCCGGTATCGGTGGCGGCAGCCATGCCGCGCAGTGCGTCAAGCGCCTCGGCGGCGCGCTGTCGCACAATCGCGCTTGGCCGCTGCGCACCGCTGTGGAGCGCCATGGTGAGAATGGTCAGCGGACCGTTGTGCACCATGCGCAGCTGGGCGCGCTCGTCCGCCCGGCGCGCCGCCGCGAGCATGGCAGCGGCCTGAGCGTCCTCAAGATCGGTGAACGCCCGGACGGCCGACCGCTCGGCCCGCAGCACGATGATCATTACCAGCGCAGTGAGAATCGACTGGATGACCATCAGCCCGGCGGCGTACTCGCCGCCGTCAGGGCTGTGCGCGAACTGCGAGCCGACCACCATCGCGGCAGCGTCGATCAGGCAGACGGGCAGCCACCGGGCCGGCTTGCCGGCCAGCTGCGCGCTGACGACCGCCATCGCAGCGGTAAGGCTTACCCAGCTAGTCGTCCCTGCCAGCGCGGTTGCGGGCACTAGGTGGCCGATGCCAAGGCACAGCACGGCCACGAGCGCAAGGTCGGTGCCAACCAGCCAGTCCTGCAGTCCCCTGGTCCACGCCACGGCCACGTAGCATGCGGTCCACGCTGCGACGATGGCCACGGCTGCGGCCAGTACCCACCAGGACAATGGTGCTCCGCCGGCCAGCAGCCCGGACGTCACGGCGGTGATCCCGACGCCGCACCGCAGCACGGCTACCATCCTGGCGATGGCAGGGCGCATGAGGCTCAGACCGGCGAGCTGCCCCGCATCAGCTGGTGCGCCCATACGCATCCGCGGACCCCAGTCAGGTACCTCCGATATGACCGTTAATCGTCTTCCAGGTTAGCTGCAGACAACGTGGATATCAGCCAACCCGCGGCTTGCTCCTGGCGTGGCGTCGAAGCTGCGCTGGTCGGTGGCTGCCAGCGAGGGACGCCCGAGACGGACCGCCCCCTCCGGTCTGCCTGCCGCAGCGGTCCGTCGTCGGCGCCGCCCCGCACTCAGGCCGCGATTCGCCGACCGGTGAATCGGCCCGGTGGCCGGCGGCGCGTCCGCCGTACCAGGATGCGCCGCCGGCCGGCCGTTGGCATGTCCTCTGTGCAGAGGTCAGGACCCGGCCCGGCAAGCTAGCTCGCTAGGCGTAGATGGTCTTGAGCTGCTGGTAAGCGGCAACCGCACCCGGACCGAGCTCACGGCCGATGCCGCTGCTCTTCACCCCGCCCCACGGGCCTGCCGGGTCGGGCAGGAAGCCGTTGATGCCCATGGTGCCGGTTCGCACGCGCCTGCAGACCTCGCGCGCGCGCTCCGGATCGCTGGTCCACACCGAGCCGCCAAGGCCGTAGTCCGACTCGTTGGCGATGCGGATGGCGTCATCGGTGTCCTGGTAGGGGATGACGGACAGCACTGGCCCGAAGATCTCCTCCTGCGCGATGACCGAGGAGTTGTCGACGTCGGCGAACACTGTCGGCTCGACGAACCAGCCCGCGTCCAGGCCGGGCGCCCCCACCGGCGACCAGCCGGCCGACTTGCCGCCCAGTTCCAGGCTCACCGGTCGCAGCAGCCGACCGCATACCTCCGCAATCTGGCGCCCGGCGGCCGTGGAGCCAGTGAAGGCGATCTTGTCGATGTCCCGGTGCTGAACGAGATAGGCCCCGATGTCCCGGCCGCCGGGAACGATGTTCACCACGCCGGGCGGGAAGCCCGGATGATCAGATTCCCGCCGCGGAACCGGGGGCGGTCCTCCGCTACCGCGGCATCCGCAAGCAGGCTGACCACATAGCGCAGCGTTCCCACCGGTGTCATGCCTTCGATCGTCGGGGGACAGCGCTATCGGCATGCCGTTCTGCGCGCTCACCCGGCGGCCGATGTCCTCGGCACGCGCTCGGCTTCGGACGCCTCCGCCGCCGCGCCGATGTGCTCACCGGTGCTCGCCGACCGCACCTGGATCGCGGCAGCTGACCGGGGCCGTTGCGGTGGCCGCACAAGGCTGCGCTGACGGACGGCCCGACGCCGGTCGGCGAGGGTGCGGCTTACGTTCCGCTATGCAGGCCCAAGCCGGAAGTGATCACCCGCCGGGTGGCCCGGGTCGTAACCTTGAGGCATGCCCGCTGCGATTCAGCCGCGCCTCTCGCTCGGTGAGTGGGTGGTGCTGTGCCTGGTGTGCGAGACACCGACGCACGGCTTCGCGCTCGCGCGCATTCTTGGCAGTGACGGGGAACTGGGCCAGATATGGCGGGTGCCCAAGCCAGTCATCTACCGGGCGTTGCAGCGACTCGAGGCCGCCGGTCTGGTGGCGCTCGTCGAACTGCAGCCGTCGAGTGAGGGCCCGGTCAGGTCGCTGGTCGATGCAACCGGGCCGGGCCGGGATGCTGCCGCGGCATGGCTAGCGAAGCCCGTCAGCCACAACCGGGACATCCGCTCAGAGCTTTTGGTCAAGCTCGCGCTCCTGGACAGGGCGGGAGCCGATGCCGGGCCGCTGCTCGGGGCGCAGCGCGCGCAACTCCAGCCGGTTGCCGACGCGCTGCGGGTCCGGCTTGCCGACGCTGCCGGAATCGACCGGGCGGTCACCTTGTGGCGCTCGGAAACGGTCGAGGCAACCCTCCGGTTCCTTGATGCGGTGCGTCGGCCCGCGGCGGCAGCGCCCTCGCGGTAAGGCCCGTTTCCGGGATGGCGAGCTTTTCGCTGGCCCAGTAGTCTCATAAGTACTACTCAGCGGAAGCGGAGGGGTCTAGCCGTGGATGCCGTGCCCGGTTACCTGGTGTCCGCCCTGCCGGAGCACCCGGGAGGCACCCCGATCGCCGGGGTCCTCAGCGATGGCACGCCATATTTCGCTCCAATCGGCCAGATTGTCGCCGATAGACCTCGGGTGACCTGTCACCTGTGCGGCCGGTCATTTCGCTCGGTTGCTGTGCACCTGTCCGCCCATGGCTGGACGAAGACGCAGTACTGCGAGGCGTTCGGGCTCGAGCGCCGGACGTCGCTGGAAGGAGCGGACACCCGTAAGCTGCGGGCAGCCTCGTTCAGTGCCCGGCTTGTGTTCGAGCCGGCCTTGCGGACTGGCAGTGCTCGCGGCCGCGAGCGAGCCCGGACCGGTCAGCTGACCCGGCAGGCCGCCGCTGCCGCCCGCGGCCGGCCCTTTCCCGAGCAACGGCTTCAGCGCGCCAGGGTCGCGATGTCATCGTCAGCTCGCCGCCAGATAGCTCACGCCAACCGGGAACGCGCAGTCGGACGCCTCGCCGCCAGGGCGGGGGAAGTCGCGCGCCGGCGCGGCTACCCCGATATCGGGCAACTGGTCCGGGACAGGGTCGCCGCGGGCGACAGCCTGGCCGCGATCAGCCGAGAGTGCGGCCTGGACAAGGACTGGATGTCGCGTCACCTGCCACGGCTTGACCCCCTGCTGGCTGCCGCCGTGAGCGCGCGCCGTGCCGATCTGGGTGACCGGCGCTGGCTTCCCGTGATCCGCGGCCTCGGATTCGCCGACGTGGCCTGCTACCTTCGGCAACGGCACTACGTCGAGCACATGAGCGTCAATGCGATCGCGCGGGAGGTCGGACTGTCCTTCCAGACCGTCAAGTCGGCCTTCTCGCGGCACGGACTGAACGCCACGGCGCATGCGGCGAAGCGCCATGCAGCACAGCTCCGCTCGGCGGACGTAGCCGCCAGCCTTGGCGTCGATTCCATCCAGGAGTACGTGGAGCGATGCCGGGCATCGGGATGGACCTGGCGTCAGATCGCAGCCGCGTCGGGTCAGTCGCAGACCTGGCTCAGGCGGCGCGCCGCCGACGAGAGCTGATCCGGGCACGCCTGGCCGGGCATCGCCGGGCCGGGCGGGGTCACACCGTCGAAAGGTACTACCGGGTGTTCTCGTATCTGACCGAGCTGAGCTGTCCGCGCTGTGCCGCCCGCTATCCGGCTGATGTGGTTCAGGGGGTGTGCGGGTGTGGCTCGCCGCTGCTAGCGCGATATGACCTCGGCCGGCTAGCGGCGGAGTCGTCGCGGGCGGTGTTTGCCGGGCGGGAGCCTTCGCTGTGGCGATATCACGAGCTGCTACCGGTGTCGCGGCAGGAGCACGTCGTGAGCCTGGGCGAGGGCATGACGCCGCTTGTCGCGCTGCCCCGGCTGGGCGAGCGCCTCGGGGTACCCGGGCTGCTGATGAAGGATGAGGGGACGATCCCGACTGGCTCGTTCAAGGCGCGCGGTGCCGCGGTCGGGGTATCGCGGGCGGCTGAGCTCGGGGTGACAGGCATTGCGATGCCGACGAACGGGAACGCGGGCGCGGCATGGGCGCTGTATGCGGCTCGGGCGGGGCTGCACGCGCTGATTGCCATGCCGGAGCGGGCTCCGGTCATCTGCCGGGGCGAGGTGGCTGCAGCGGGGGCCGAACTGTATCTGGTGGCCGGCCACATCGGTGACTGTGGCCGGCTCATCAACGCCGCGGTGGCGCACCGGCCGGGGGTTCAGGAGGTGTCGACGCTGCGGGAGCCCTACCGGCTGGAGGGCAAGAAGACGATGGGCCTGGAGATCGTCGAGCAGCTCGGCTGGACGATGCCGGATGTGATCGTTTACCCGGCTGGCGGCGGCGTCGGCATCATCGGCATCCACAAGGCGCTCACCGAGCTGGTCGAGCTGGGCTGGATGAGCGGCCCGCTACCGCGGCTGGTCGCCGTGCAAGCCAGCGGCTGTGCCCCGATCGTGGCCGCGTTCCGGGCCGGGGCGCGGGAGAGCGCGCCGTGGCCGGACCCGCATACCGTCGCCTTCGGCATCAACGTGCCGAAGGCGCTCGGCGACTTTCTCATTCTCGACGCGATCTACGCAACCGGCGGGTCCGCAGTCGCGGTCAGCGACGCCGAGCTGCTGGCGGCGCAGCGCCAGATCGCCAGTACCGAGGGCGCACTGGTCTGCCCCGAAGGGGCGGCGACCGTCGCCGCGACCGGACTACTTCGCCAGCGCGGCGAGATCGGCGCAGACGAGGTCGTCGTCGCGCTCAACACCGGTGCCGGAATCAAGTACCCGGAGACTCTGGACCCGACCGCGCCGCTGCTCGAGCCAGACGGCGAGATCCCCCCGCCGCCGGCGACCCCTGGCGCGCGGGCGGCGTGACCGGTCTGGTCTAGTCAGCGTCTCGCCCGCGGCCTAGTCGGCTGCGGAGGTAGGAGGAAAAGTAGCCACCGTACTTGCGCTGCAGGTCCGGGCGCTGCCAGTCCCGGCCGCCGATGGTGCCCCGGCAGGATGACGTGCCGCACTGGCACTCCATCTCGCCGTCATAGTCGTCGAACAGTGCGTAGTCAGTAGTCAGCTCCTCGCCCGCGCTGACGTCGCGCATGGCCACCAGGACGATGTTGCCCGCGAAACCGACGTTGGGCTGGCAGGAGTGGTTGAGGAATAGCATCACCGGCTCGTACTCGGCCTCCTCCAGCGCGACCAGGCTGAAGCCGTCGGATATCTGGATCTCGGAGTTCTGCAGATGCTCGGGCAGCGACCGCACGGCAGCGGTCGCCATGATGTGACCGCCCTTGATCGCGACGAGCTCGCCGGCGGCGATCGGCTCGACCGCGAACAGGCCACGGCCCGCGATGGTGCTCGCCCTGCCCTTGCGCGCCTTCGGAGTGATGTAACTGGACACGACCACGCCCCAGTCTTACATCGGCAGCAGGACTTGTCGGGCATCAGGCATTGTTCTGGCGTCGTTGTGGGTAGCGGGTCATCAATGGCAAAAGCCGCGAGGCAGCTCTTCTCATGGCGGCCATCACATGGTCGCTAGGTCCCTTCTTATCGCTTGGCGCCGGCAGCCTGTTAATTGCCAGCACGGCACTGGCTGGTCCCGCGCTGGCTAGCGCTGCCGGACCGGCCGGCCAGCAGTCAGATGTCCCGCCACCCGCCGTGCGCATCGCGGCGACGACAGCGACGTATAACGCGATCGAGGCGAAGATCGCGGCCAATGAGTCTCTCACGCTGCGGCGCTTCCCGGATCCCACCGCGCAGGAGGACATCATCGACTACGGCGTCAACGACCCCTGGAAGCAGGGAATCGATGGCGCCGGCGTGACCGTGGCTTATATCGTCACCAACCCCGACCCGAACCTCGTGGCGTCGATGGCGACATACGACGCCACGATGGACCTGCCGCCGGCGAACATCACCGAGATGGCGCTCCCGGCGCCGACCAGTCCGTCGGCGACCTGCCAGATCGAGTGCAGCACTGGCGAGGATCGGCTAGACGCAGAGGCGATCCATTCGATGGCGCCCTACGCCAACATCATTTTCGTGAGCCCGCCGGTGCCGGAAACCATCGGCATGCAGGGCTGGCCCCAGGTGGCCCAGGCCATCGAGATGATCGCCGACCAGCACCTGGCCGACGTCATCACGGTGAGCCTTGGCGACGGCGAGAACAACTTCATCAGCGACCCGACCAACCCGACCGCGAGCCAGGCGGCGGCTGTCCATTGGCTGGATCCCGCGTTCCTTGATGCCGCTGCGCACAACGTGCTGGTGACGTTCGCCTCCGGTGATTGCGGCCCGACCGATCCGACAGTGCTCAACGACACCGGCCAGTGCACTCCGCCGATCGGCGTGACCGCGGGTCACCCGGTGGACAACCCGTGGGTCACCGCCGTCGGCGGCACGATCCCGAACGCTGGTCTCGCCACCGTCGGCGGGCGAACCGCCCCGGACGCGCTCTGGACGGCGCCGAACAACAATTCCGACGCGGAGAGCGCCGGCGTATCCACGCTCTACCCGAAGCCGTGGTGGCAGCGCGGGATCCCGGCTCTGGATGGCGTTACCGGCCGTGCCGAGCCCGACATCGCGATGGATGCTGATGACGGCACCTCGCAGGCATCGCCGACCTTCGCCGGCATCCTTGCGCTCGCCACGCAGCTCCGCGGCGCACCCCTGGGGACGGTGAACCCGGCGCTCGCCGCGATCGGACCACGCGGTGCCGCGGCCGGCATCATCGACGTCCCGGCCGGCTACACCGACACCGCATACGGCGTCACCGGCTTCGCGACCGGCACCGGCTACGACATCGCGTCCGGCTGGGGCACCATCTCCGCGCCGGCTTTCGTGCCCGCCCTGGTCAGGCAAATCGACAGGCAGTTCGGACCGTTCCAGCCGAGCCGGATCGCACAGGCTGAGCTGAGCCGGCTGCAATCCAATATCGGCGAGTCCGCCTTCAGAGTGGCCAGCGGTCAGACCGTCACGGTCACCGGACGCGGATTCATCCCCGGCAGTACCCCGAATGGCACGACCGTCATGGACGGTTTCGGCGTGTATCCGCCGCTGCCGGGTCAGTTCGGGGTGGCGGGCCCGCCGTTCGCCGACCCGACGTCGACGGTGCCCGGACAGACCTGGGACACCGTGACCGCTAGCCTCACCGGACCGCGGCTGGAGTCACCCCAGCTGCTGGCGGTGAGTGGTCCGGACGGCAACGGCACCGTCACGGTCGACGTCGATACGACGGGACTGGCCGTCGGCACCTACCGGGTGACGATCACCGGCATGCTGCTGACGCAGACCATTTCCTTCCAGGTCAAGAACCTCAGGTTCGGCTAGTCCCCGAGCCGCTGACGCCCCCTCGGGACCACGCTGCGTCCTGCGCGCCGCGGTCCCGAGGGCAGGCGTCGCCCTGGCTGTGCGGTTCACGAGTGATCTGCCAGTATCGCGGCATGGCTGATGTCGCGATCCGGCGTGTTGATTTCGGCTACTTCGTGCGGCCGCCGGAGGAGACCGGCACCGGCCGGGTACGGGTGGACGCGTGCCTCGGTTACCTCGTCGACCATCCACGCGGCAGGTTGTTGTTCGACACCGGCATGGGCTCCCGCCCGGACGTTGACGCTCACTACCGGCCCCGCCGGGCCGGGCTGCATGAAGCGCTGGCCGCCATCGGGGCGCAGGTCGCGGACCTGAGCGTCGTCGCGAACTGCCACCTGCACTTCGACCATTGCGGCGGGAATCCGCTGCTCGGCCCGATCCCGGTCTTCGTGCAGAATGCCGAGCTGGACGCGGCTCTGCACACGCCGGATTACACGCTCCCCGAGCTCATCGAGCCCAGCCGATTCGAGCCAGTGACGGGTGAGGTTGAGGTGCTGCCAGGGGTCTTCCTCATGCCCACGCCCGGCCACACCGACGGTCACCAGTCGCTGATCGTGCACCGGGCCGACGGCGCAGTGATCCTCGCGGGCCAGACCCACGATACGGCCACGCAGTACGCCGCCGACCAGCTCGCCTGGCGAGCTCATCGCGACGGCCATGGCCAGCCGCTGCCCGACATCCCCGCCTGGATCGACGCCGTCCAGCACCTCGATCCCCGCGTCATCTACTTCGCCCACGACCGGTCTGTCTGGACCCCCTGACGCACGGCGCATGTTCGCGGGCGCCAGCCACCGGCCTAGCCGGCGAGCGCGGCAAGTACCTCGCGCGGGTCGCTGAAGATGGAGAAGTGCCCGTGGCCGGGGCAGATGCGAAGCTGTGCGGCCGGGATCGCCGCGGCGTACCGACGGGCGTGCTCGACCGGGACCGTGGTGTCGGCATCCCCGTGCCGGACCCAGGCCGGCGCCGTGATGGAGCCGAGATCGAAATCCCAGGGCCGGGTGAGCAGCCGGAGGTCCTGAGCGACTCCCCAGCTGCCACGACGGAAGGCCTCGACGTAGCTGGTGAGGAACGACTCCCGGATGCCGGGCTGCTGGAGGGCGTGAATGTCGACGTCGGGCTGCGCAGTGGCGGCAAGGCGCAAGAACAACTCAGGGCGCAGCCGTGCCAGCGCGGCCAGCCGGTCGAGCGACCAGCCGCCGAAGGCTGGCGCGTGCGTGGCGAGCGTCAGGGACAGTCGTTCCCCGGCTGCCATCCCGGTGGTGGGCCAGTGGGGCGCGCCGAGCGCCGAGACGAGCATGAGGCCGCGGACCCGGCCAGGGATCCGGGCGGCGCAGGCTGCCGCGAACGGACCACCGCCGGAGATGCCCAGTAGTGCCGCTGAGTCGACCCGCAGCGCGTCGAGTATCAGCGTCGCATCGTCGGCCCAGTCCCCGAGCTGCCGCAGCGGGCGACGGTCCGTGCCGCCGGTGCCGGGGCGGTCCGGGGCGATCACGCACAGTCCCAGCTCCGCCGCGGCCGGCCGGAGCCAGAGCGCCGCCAGCCGCGAGTCAGCCAGGCCGTGGCAGACAAGGACCGGTGTCGCGTGCCGGTCGCCGACAACCTCCAGCGCGACCACCCGGCCGTCAGCGTGGCGCAGTTCCATCCACTCATGCTCTCGCGTCATCCGGCGCCGTCGTGCTGTGGCCCTGGGTGGCAGCGGCGCGGCGAGCACGCTGCCCGATTGCGGCCGGGCCGGCGCATTCCGGAAGTCAACCGTCCGCAACCGGTCCTATGCTGCGGTCACGCACGGCCGTCGGTCCGGCGTGGAGGGAAGCCGCCATGAGTGAGTACACGGTCAGGCCACTGGGCCCCGACACCTGGGAAGCGTTCGCCAGCCTCGCCGAGCGGCACAACGGGGTCTGGGGCGGCTGCTGGTGTACCTGGTTCCACGGCAAGCCCGACCTGCGGATTTGCGAGGGTCCGGACGGTCGGCACCATGCCCTGTCGCACCGGACGTGCGCGCAGCAGGGGCAGACGGTCGAGGGTAACCGCGCGCTCAAGCAGCGGCTGGTGACCGAGGGCCGAGCTCATGCTGCGCTGGTGTTCGACGGCGGCGTCGCGGTGGCCTGGTGCGAGTACGGCAGCCCCGAGGAACTGCCGAACATCTACCACCGGAAGGAGTACGAGGCTGGCCTCGACCGGCTGCCCGATTACCGGCTCACCTGCTTCTTCGTGGACAGGGACTACCGGCGGAAGGGAGTGGCGGCGGTCGCGCTGCGTGGCGCCCTGGACCTGATCGCGCAGGCGGGCGGCGGGGTAGTGGAGGCCTACCCGCAGGACACTCCTGGCAAGAAGGTCTCGGCATCCTTCCTCTACAGCGTGACCCGAAGCATGTTCGAGCAGGCCGGCTTCCGCTACGACCGGTCCAAGGGCATGAAGAACTGCGTGATGAGCACGAAGGTCCCGGCGGCTTAGCGACGCCGCGGCAAACGACCTGGGGGCTGCAGTTTGCCAGGCGGCGGAACGGGCAATTGGGTATAAGAACGGTGCCGTCATCGTCATGCCGTGGCTCGAAGCCGTGCTCAGCCAGCGCGCTCTGCGGTGCCAGCCAGAGGCTGTCGCCCTGAAGCGGCCGGTTGTGTCCCGTTCGCCGGCGTCGGCCGCCTCGAAAGAGGACAAGCTCATGGTCGTCCTGGTCGGCCGTCGCG
Organism: Streptosporangiaceae bacterium; assembly: GCA_049675875.1. GTDB lineage: Bacteria > Actinomycetota > Actinomycetes > Streptosporangiales > Streptosporangiaceae > JAJYUU01. The sequence goes on along the minus strand of JBAUAR010000039.1, from coordinate 4,284 downwards.
AAACCTTCAACGCCGCGCACCAGCTGTGCGACCCGGACCTGTCCGACGAAGAGAACCGGCGCGTATTCGGAAAGTGCGCGAATCTGCACGGGCACAACTATGTCGTGGAGGTGGCCGTGGCCGGCGAGATCGACCACGCCACCGGCTACGTGTGGGACCTGAAATCGCTCGCAGATGTCATCGGCAGGCAGGTCATCCACGACGTGGATCACCGGAATCTGAACACCGACGTGCCATGGCTCAAGGGGCTCGTCCCGACCACCGAGAACCTCGCCCGGGCATTCTGGGAGCGGCTGCTGCCGGAATTTCCCGACGGGCTGCTGCGGTCGGTCCGGGTCTGGGAGACCGATAAGAACTGGGCTGAAATGGGCGCCGACGTCTCGGGCCCCGGTCCGGGCTGACTGCGACGGCCAGGGGCTCGGTCATGACCGGCGCCGATTCCGCCGGGGCTCTGCCCGGCGCGTCCCGGCCGAGCGCGCTCCAGGCTGGCGCGCCGCGGGGCCTGCTGAGCCGGTACGGGCCGGCCAACGTGGGTGTGTTCACCCCGGCCGAGGCGAGCCGGTTTATCCCGCCGGGGGGCGGCGATCCGCACGACGACATGGCGCTGGCCTGGGAATTGCTGTACCGGCTCGAACCAGAGCTGTACGACCGGCTGGCCACCGCGGAGCGACTGCATCCCCGGGTCGTCAGCTGGCTGCCGCGCGAGGTGGACCGGATAGCCGAAGTAGGGGCGGGCGCGGGCCGGCTGACGCTGGAGCTCATCGAGCGCGGGCAGCACATTGTGGCGGTAGAGCCCGCGCTGCCGTTGCGCCGGATCTTGCGCCGGAAGCTCGCGGCAGCAGACCACGGGGACCGGGTCCGGGTCGTCCGCGGGTTCTTCGACGAGCTGCCGCTGCCCGACAATTTCGCCGACCTGGTCGTCGCCTGCTCAGCCCTCACTCCCGCACCGGAGCACGGCGGCGAAGCGGGCCTTGCCGAGATGGAGCGGGTATGCCGGCCCGCCGGCTGCGTGGCCATCATCTGGCCCAACCACCTCGACTGGCTCGCGGCCCGCGGCTACCAGCACGTCAGCTTCGCTGGGCCGATGGCGCTGGAGTTCGACAGCTATCACGAGGCAGTGGAGCTGGCCGAGATCTTCTACCCCCAAGCCTTCGACGAGGTCCGGCGCCGCGGATCGCGGCAGGTTCCCTTCGAGGTACTGCACGTCAATCCACCGCGCGATCTGGCCTTCAAGGTACTCACCGGATGAAGATCGCGATCATGGCGCCGCTGGTGAGCGCGATCCGGGAGCCGCAGCGCGGCGGTTCGCAGGCCTTCGTGTCCGACCTGGCGCGCGGCCTGACCGGACGGGGGCACGACGTGCACGTCTACGCGGCCTCGGGATCTGATATTCCGGGGGTCGAGGTCATTGATACCGGAACCGACCCCGCGTCGCTCGCGGGCACTCTCTACCGGGCGTTCGTGCCGGGCGGCGACGCGGCAGCGGAGGCCGCACCTGCGGGCACGGCGACTGCCGAGTCTGCCTTTGCCGCTGCCTACGCGAGCATGCAGCGGACCCAGTACGACGTGATCCACAATCACGCCTTCGACGCGCCTGCTATCCAGCTGGCGACGGCGCTGCACGCGCCGGTCGTGCACACTCTCCACCTGCCACCAGAAAAGACCGTGTCGGCGGCGCTCCGGCAGGCAGTGCGCGGCGGCAGACCGCCGGCGATAGCCGCCGTGTCGGCATTTCAGGCCGGTGCCTGGCGCCGGGTCGTCGGCGTCGACGCGATCCTGCCGCCGTACCCGCCCACGGCAATCATCGGCTGGTCGGCGATGGCGGGGACGGGCGCGTTGTTCGCAGGCCGGCTGAGTCCGGAGAAGGGTGCCGCCGAGGCCATCGACATCGCCCGCGCGGCGGGAGTGCCGATCCACGTGTACGGCGACGTCTACGATCCTGGCTACGGCCGGGAACAGATTGACGGGCGGCGAAGCTTGCCAGGGGTGACCATTCACGAGGCAGTGCCCCGGACCTCGCTATGGGAGTCCATGGCCGGGGCGGCCGTGGTGATCTACCCGGCCCGCTGGGACGAGCCCTTCGGGATGGCCGCTGCGGAGGCGCAGGCGTGCGGGACTCCCGTTGTCGCGTTCCGGCGGGGCGGACTCGGCGAGGTGATCATGGACGGAGTAACCGGGTTCCTGGTGCCGCCGGACGACTCGCGTGCCGCCGCCGCGGCAGTGTCCAAGGCGGCTGGGCTGTCCCGGTCAGCCTGCCGCGTGCACGCCGAGGACCAGCTGGACCTGGAACTGAGCCTGGACGCACACGAGCGCCTGTACCGGCGAGTGACTAGTGAGTGACCCGGCTGACCGCCCGCCGGGCATCGCGAAACCGGCTGCCTCCGGCGGGAGGTGGCTGGCGGGACGAGTCGCGGTTATCACCGGAGCCAGCCGCGGCATCGGGGCGGCCACCGCGGCCGCAGTGGCCGAAGCGGGAGCTCACGTCGTGCTGGCCGCCCGGGACCGGCATGCTCTCGACGACGTCGCCAGCCGGATCAGGGACGCTGGCGGCAGCGCGACGCCGATGCCGACGGACGTGCGCAGCGAGGCCGCGGTGCAGCGCCTGTTTGCCAGCGTCACCAGCATCGGCGAGCTCGGGGTGCTGGTGTGCGCGGCGGGGGTGCTGACGTCCAGGCCGTTCGCCGAGACGACATCCGCGTTGTGGGATGAGACGCTCGGCGTCAACCTGACGGGAACGTTCCTCTGCTGCCGGGGGGCATTCACCGCGATGGCCCGCGCGGGGGAGGGTCGCATCGTGACGATCGGGTCGCTGTCCGGGGTGTACGCCACCGAGAAGTTCCCGGGACTGGCTGCGTACAACGTGTCCAAGTACGGGGTCATCGGGCTCACTGAGGCGATTGCGGTCGAGGGCAGGCAGCACGGCATCAGCGCGGTGTGCCTGAGCCCTGGCGCTGTTGACACCGACATGCTCCGCCGTGCCAACCCGGCGCTTCGTCCTGGCCTGACGCCAGCTGACGTGGCGGCGCTGATCGTCGCGCTGCTGGACAGCCCGCTGGCGGCCGCCAGCGGCGCGAATATCCCGCTGTTCTCCAACGCCTAGCGACGGCGTGTCAGCGCCGATCCAGCGACCAGAGGTCCGCGCCGTCGTCAGCGAGCGCGGCGGGATCCGGCCGGGCGCGCGCCGCCACTAGCCGGGCGGCGGCCGCCATCTCGCCGTCGACGTCCAGCTCGGGATCACCGCCGCGGTCCAGGCCGATCGCGGCCAGCACCGCTCCGTCCGCCAGGTAGAAGCCGATCAGCCTGCGCTCCGCCAGGCTGCCGCGGACCACGAACGCATCCCAGCTGGCGGCGTGACCGACGTATTCGATCTTGTGCTCATACTGATCGGACCAGAAGCTGTGGAGGTAGTCGTAGGGAGCGGTCGAACCAAGCATGGACCTGGCGGCGGCTGCGCCCTGCTTTTCCGCGTTGTTGAAGTGCTCCACCCGGATTCGCCCGAATAGCGGGTGAAGCTGGTTAGCCACGTCACCGGCCACGAAGACGTCGGGCGCGCTGGCCCGGCAGAACTGGTCCGCCAGGATCCCGTTAGCCCGGTCGACGGCCACCGCGGGCATGGCAGGTTCGATGCCGACGCCCGCCACGGCGAAGTCACAGCGGACCCGGTGACCGCCGGCCGTCGCGACCGCTTCCAGCCGATCGGTGCCCTCGAAGGCGGCGGCGTTGTCGCCAGCCAGCAACTCGACGCCGTTGTCGCGATGTATGGCGGCGATTAGCCCGCCGACGTGATCGCCGAGAACTCGCTCCAGCGGCGCGTGGCCCGGAAAGACCGCGGTCACCCGGACACCCAGCTGGGTCAGCGACGCCGCCACCTCGCAGCCGATGAATCCCATCCCCACGACGACCGCGCGCCGCCCGGGCTGCGCGGCCCGCTTGATCGCATCGCACTCGGCCACCGTGCGCAGGTAGTGGATGCCCGGCAGGTCGGCGCCGGGGATCGTGAGTTTCCGGTTGCGTCCGCCAGTCGCTAGCAGGACACGCTGGTAGCTGAGCTCTGCACCGGATTGCAGCGCGACGGTGTGCGCGGCCGGATCGACGGCCACCGCGGTGGTTCCGCTGCGCAGCTCGACATCGTGGTCGGCATACCAGTCCGTCGGCCTGACGTACCAGGCGTCGAGATCCTCCTCGGACCGCAGGTACGTCTTCGACAGCGGCGGACGGCCAACGGGGATGCCCGGTTCGGAGTTGATGAGCAGCACCGGGCCGGCGAATCCCTCCTCCCGGAGC
>JBAUAR010000038.1:0-3932 GCA_049675875.1 Streptosporangiaceae bacterium | reverse complement strand
GTCACGGACGAGGAGGCCGTAGCGCCTCCTGCCCGAAGCCTCGACGCGACCACCCCCCGAATGCCGCCATCGGCGACAGCCCCTTCGGCAGCCGCAGCGGTTCCGTCGGCACCGCCCGAGCCGTCGGCAGCCCCCGACGCCTGCAGGCCTGCCGCGACCACGCCCGTCGCGCCGCCTGACCCGGCGGCCATCGCGACGCTCGCAGCCTGGCCAGGGTTGCGCCTGGCCCAGCGCATCGCGCGATAGGCCGCGACGCCAGGGAACGCCGTCGTCGCGGCCGTCACGGTAGTCGCCCTGGCCGCTGTCGCGGCGCGCGCGAAGTCGCCCTCGGCGCGTTCCTGCGAGCCGATCACTCCGTACCCGACGGCCGAGAACAGGTGCTGGAACGGCTTGCGGTAGATGAACGCGGCGACCGTGACGAGCGCGATCATGAGGATCTTGAGGGCCCACGGCAGGACGGCGTCGCTGGTGCCCATGATCAGCGCGTAGCAGTACAGCAGCAAGCTCAGCACCAGCGCGACGGCCGCCTGCTTGAGCAGCACACCGACGAGGAGTTCGACCCAGCGCAGCGCTACGACCCGGCCGAAGCCGGGGTGCGCACCGATGAGCAGGAAGAACGGCCCCACAATCAGCAGCAGCAGGAAGCTGAGCTTGAGCATGATGAGGGTGACCGAGATGAGCAGGATCAGCACACCTGCGACCAGCGCGGCGAATAGCGCCGCGAACGCCACCTCAAGCCGGGTGGTCCAGTCCTTGCCCTGGAACAGCGGGTAGATCGCCGGGTCGTCAGCCTGCATGCTGCTGGCAATGCCGGCGTACGCCGCCTGCTTGGCCTGGATCAGGGCGGGCGTCGCGTGCTCGTCCGTGGCGATCGCCTGAGCCCACAGCAACGACCGCCCGTAGGTGTTCACCACTGTCGGCTTGGCCCCGCCGGTGGTGTACACGGACGTGCCGAACTCGCCGACGAGCCACGGCTTGCAGACCAGCACGCTCCACAGCTCATCGGCGTTCTGATTGACGACGGTGGAGCCGGAGGTATAGCTGTAAACAGCAGCCTGGACCTGGGGATCGCTCTTCCCGACCGGCACACAGCCACTCGGTCCGGGGCTCGGAAGCTTGGCGAACGCGGCGTCCAGCGCCTGTGAGATGCCTTCGGATACGCCACCGCCGAGCCCGGTGACCTCGCCCGGCATGCCGATCAGGAAGATGGCAGCCGCGCACGCGGCAATCATCCACACCGTTCCCTCGATGGTGCGGGTGGCGCGCTTCCGGATCAGGCCCTGCCAGGCCAGCCAGATCGCCGCCAGGATCACCACTATGGACAGGTACGGGAAATAGATCGCGTTGCCCAGGCTGGTGATCAGGTCGTCACTCACCCGCTGCAGCCAGCTGACGATGCCGTTCCCGGCCGCAGCCTGGTACACGGTGACGGTCACCCGGTCGATCGACTTCGCTGCGTCGAACACCATGCCCGCGACGTTGTTGCCGATCAGCGACGTCATGTCCGAGCACTGCAGGTTGATGGCAGCCCAGTAATTCCCGGCCACGCCGTACTCGTCGTAGAGCGTCGCCGGCTGCTTCCCGGACGCGGGCGGCGCGACCATGGCGTCAATGCCGGAGCTCGCCGGCTCGGGTTCAGGCAGCGACGGCTGGCACACGTTGTTGAGGTCGCCGACGAGCCCCGAGCTCCCGGTCGCGCAGAACCCCAGCAGGCCGCCGATGTCACCGATACCCGGTACGGAGCACAGCCCCCCGCTCGCGGTTGTCGCGGCGGTCAACTGGGCGTCAGCGGTCGTCGTCACGGCGGCTCGGGCCGGCGGTGCCGCATGACCAGCCGTTTGCGGCGCGCTCGTGCCGTGCGGCAAGAACGCGACAGCCGCCAGCGCTGCCACGATGGCGGTCAGCCTGAGCGGGAGGCTGGATCTGGGCATCCGGGAGGCTCCAGTGGGGGTCGTGGCGCGGCTGCGCCGGGGGTCAGCCCGCTCCGGGCTGCACCTGCTCATCCGGCAGGTGACCCGCGGGCGCCTCCCCCATACGTCCGCGGGTCGGGTTGGTGTCCAGGCAGCGGCGCAGATCGTCTGAGATCAGTTCGACGGCGATCCGGCCGACCCGGCCGTCCAGGTCCCGGAAGACGCACTCGCCGTTGCGGAGCGCTCGCAGCGCGCCCTTGTGCTCAGCTGACTGCTCGATGCCGAGCAGGGAGAGCACGTTGGCAACCTCGGTCTGCTCGGACGATCGGAACGCGAACACGCTGGAGATGCAGTTGGTGACCTGCTCGTTGAGCAGGTCTCCCGCGTTCTGCGACACCATGATCAGTGCCGTGTTGCGTGACCTGCCCATCCGCGATACTTCGGGGATGAGCTTGGCCCCCTGCGGAGTCGACGTGATCGCCCAGGCCTCATCGAGGAAGATCGCTTTCGGCAGCCTGCGGTCCATGCCGTTGAGCAGCTGCCGGGCAAATTGCGACACCAGGTACAGCAGCGCGACCGACAGCCGCTGCTCGTAGGAGTAGTCGTCCCGGCCGACCGCGGTGTCGGGCAACGTGAGCCCGCCCAGAGTGAACACCGTGGTCCATCCCGCCGCGTCGATCCGCTCCCCACCGGACGGCGCGAAGCACAACCGGGCCAGCCGCATCTCCGCCATCGACCGCAGCAGGGCGCCGAGATTCGCTGAAGCCGGATCGGCTGCCTGCTCGAGGTGGCTAACAACCTTGCCGAGACTGGGCTGCTCACCCGCCGCGACGGCCGCCACCGCCTGGATCATCGCGCTCTCGCGTTCCTCGCTCATCCTGGGCAGCAGCAGCCGCAGCGTCTCGGTCGCCATCGTCCGCCGCTCAGCCAGGTCCTCGCCGAAGGAGAACGGGTCGAGGAGGCCGGGCGCGGCGCTGCCGAGCGGCACCACCCTCGCCCGACGGCCACGGCCGGCCAGCCAGCCAGCCAGCGACTCGGCGTCCCCCTTGGGGTCGATAACCGCCACCGTGACGCCGCGAAGGGCCAGCTGCAGGATGAGCAACAGCGCGAGGGTCGTCTTGCCACCGCCCGGCTCACCGGTGATAGCAACGGCAGTCGGCCTGTTCCGGGCTGCAGCGAGCAGCGGGTCGAAGTGCACGACGGCACGTGCCCGGCCGGTCGTCTCGCCGATGTAGGGCCCTATCCAGCCCGCGTCGTCGGTGATCCGGTCCCCCAGGTCGACGGTCGCGGTGGGCATGCCGCCCGCCACCGTGTACAGCGGCTGGCGTTGCAGATAGGAGGCCAGCCTGACGCGGTCTCCTGGCAGCGACTCGCACAGCAGGGAGAACTGGTCACCGGTCGAATTGACGATGTCGATGCCGACGTCGCGGTAGTGCTCGACGACGGCCTCAGCCCGCCTGATGCACATGTCCCGGTCCGGCGCGGACACCATGAGCCGGTGCCAGCCGTAGACGAACGGCAACCGCTCCTTGGTGATGCCGTGCTCAAGCAGCCTGGCCGCCTCGATCTGTTCGGCCAGCGCGATGGGCAGGTCTGCGCCGGCCTCCCTGATGTGGGCGTCCATGTCCCTCGCGTGCGCCAGCCGCCTGCTGACGTCCTTGCTGGCCCTGGCCGGCGCGATCAGCCGCATCCGCAGACTTGCTTCCACCGGGAACGGCAGGGCGTCCGCGTAATGCAGCCATGGCTCGCCCTCGGGAAAGTACATGACGTCAGGAAACCGGGCAAAGGACAAGAATGCGGCCCACGACTCGGCCGTGGGCTGCGCCAGCCGCAGCGCCGTCCGGCCGTTGTCGACCTGCCCTTCGAGCAGTGCCTCGATCTCGCCCGCCCCCCACGTGCGGCGCCGCGCCGCCGACGGCGCTGCCGACCCTGCGCTGCCGGTGAGCGCGTGCCGGAACAACCACGCGACCTCGTCGGCGCTGGCGTGCGCAGCGCCAAGCGCGCTGGCCGACAGGGCGCGGC
>JBAUAR010000037.1:0-2361 GCA_049675875.1 Streptosporangiaceae bacterium | reverse complement strand
CATGGTCCTGGCATAGCGCACGACGCGCGCCGTCACCAGAGCCTGCAGCCCCCAAGGGCGGTGGGCGAAGTCCTATGAGGCTGCACGGGTGGCGGTCCGCAATGCTGGCGGCCGGGCGGGCGGGATGATCCCGGTTGGGGAGCGCCCGCGTATCGCGGCCGGGATGCGCAGCGGGGCTCCGGTAAAGCGGCGGGTCCGTCCAAGACCGGCTTCTCCCGGGAGCCCCGGTGCATGCCCCAGATGCGCCTCTATCTCGGAGTCAGGACGCAGAACTCGTTGTCATCGGGGTCGGCCAACACGACCCACGGCACCTCGCCTTGCCCGACGTCGATCCGCTTGGCGCCGAGCGACAGGAGCCGCTCCACCTCGGCCCTCTGGTCCCCGTCCGGCGGCGGCGCCACGTCGAGATGCAGCCGGTTCTTTCCATGCTCCGGCGCAAGCGGCGGACCCCACGTAATGAACTGCCCCGCGCCGTCCGGCGCGCGGATCGCGGTCTCCTCGTCCTGGTCCCAGACCAGCGGCCACCCCAGCGCCTGGCTCCAGAAGCATCCCGCGGCACGGGAGCCGTCGCACGTCAGGGACCCGACACGGCTCGCGTAGGTGACGAAGCTGTTGCCCGGCTCCAGAACGCAGAATTCGTTGCCTTCCGGGTCGGCCAGAACGACGTGCGGGGCATCCAGCCCCTGACCAATGTCGATCTCGCTGGCGCCCAGGCCAGTCAGACGGGCCACGGTAGCGTGCTGGTCTTCGGCCGACCGGCTGCTCAGGTCGAGATGGATCCGGTTCCTTCCGGCCTTCTTCCCCGCCCCAGGAGCGAAATCGAACGTGAAACCGGTCCCGTCCGTCGGCACCAGGCCGACAATGTCGTCCGTCTCGCCGGAGATCTCCCAGTCCAGCGCTGCGGCCCAGAACCTGGCCAGACGCAACGGCTCGGACGCGTCCCACGTCAAGATGGCAAGCTTGAGCGTCATCGCGGCCTCAGCACACAGAACTCGCAGCCCACAGGATCGGGCCATGACGACCCACGATATCCCGCCCGCAGGGCGGTGAGCAAAGCCTTATGAGCTGCACGGATCGCGCTCCGAGATGCCGACGGCCGGGCGGGCGGAATGATCACGGCCGGGTAGGACCTGCTGTAACCCCAGCCATTGAAGATCTTTAGAGTCGAGGGCTTATCGCTTCTTTGTGCCGTTATGGGCTTCTTGGGCTACGCCACGGCGCTTGCCTCGCTCCGTGTCGTTGGCGAACGGGCCTCCTTGCGAGTCACAAAGGACTTCTCGCGCTGTGCGCCGAAGGTGTGTTGGGCCAGGCTCAAGTTGGATGCCTGCGTGTGTCCGAGCGGCGTACTCTGCCACAGGCGCGCGGGGCTAGCTACAGATCGTAAGTCGCTTCCATCATGAGGCGGCGTGTATGGGTATTGGCACGTACCGATAGGCAGGACGCGTCGGCATGAGGCCGGTCGTTCATTCCTCGACCGGATACGGGAGCGGCCTGTTAGACCGTCGGCTTCCCAAGAGGGGATCCGGAAGACCCGGGTCTTGGACTGGGGCTTGGCCTACTGCCGAATCTGGCCGTACATGAGATCAAGGCGGTGCCGCTGCGCGCCGCCGCTGGGTGCGCCAGCCACCGGGCTCCGCGCTTGGGGCACCCGCCCGGCAGGGACGCGCCGCACGCCCATGGCACCACGTTGATCAGCTCAGATCGTGGGTTGCATGGCCAGGGGGCTGGTCCCGCCTTCGCCGGCTTCGATTGTCCGGCTTGCGGCCGCCGCGTCCAGGGCGCTCCTTACGGTCGCGTCGCATGCGGATCGGGTTCGCCGAACCCTGGACGCGGCGGCCACTCCCTTGGGACTTGGCGTCTGCGAGGAAGACGGGCAGGGCAGGCAGCTGGGATATTTCAGCCGTGAGGGGGTAGCGGCCTATCGAGGTAATGACTGCCTGAAGGGCTGGGCGTCGCGATGAGAGACAATGCCGTCCCTTGGCGGGCTGCGGGCTCGCGGCGGGGCAAAGCGCCACGTGCGGTCGCCGCGGCGGCCGCCGCGCTCATTGTCTTGACTGGGACGGCCTGCAGCACGGTGACCTCTGGCGCGTCGACCGGGGCTGAGGCGCCTGCGGTCACGGTGCTGCAGCAGGGCCCGAGCAACGGCAACGGCGACATCTTCATCACCCCGGGCGGGGGCAGCGTGAGCGGCCCGGAGATCATCAGTAACACCGGCAAGGTGATCTGGTTTCACCCTCTTCCCCCGCACGAGCTAGCCGCCGACTTCCGGACGCAGACCTACCTGGGCAAGCCGGTGCTCACCTGGTGGCAGGGTCCTGCGGACCTGGGTGCTGTTTCGGGCGGGGCCGATTACATCTACAA
>JBAUAR010000036.1:0-1884 GCA_049675875.1 Streptosporangiaceae bacterium | reverse complement strand
AGGCTGCTGAACGCCCTCGCACAGCTGCGCCGCCGCACCGGCGCAGTCCGCGGGCAGACAGAATCGATCACCGTCGGCCACACCATCGCCCTCAACGCATTACTGCAACGACGCGGCGCACGCACAGCACTGATCACAACCGCAGGGTTCAGAGACGTACTTGAACTTGGGCGAGAGAGCCGTCCACTGTTGTTCGATCTGCGACAGGATGGCCGTCCTCTGCTCGTCCCGCGGCACCTGCGGTTTGAGATCACAGAGCGTCTAGACGCATCTGGCGATGTTGTCCGCCCACTGGATCTCTCCGGGCTTGACCCGATAGTTGAGAGTCTGCGCGCAGAAGACGTCGTGTCGGTCGCTATCTGCCTGCTGCACTCTTATGCGAACCCGAGCCACGAGATCGCCGTCGCCGAGCTGCTGCGCGAGCGATGCCCCGACCTCGACGTCTGTGCGTCGCACGAGGTCCTGTCCGAACATCGTGAGTTCGAGCGGTCCGTCCTGACGGTGCTCAATGCTTACGTCATGCCCAGCGTGACGTCCTTCATGGACGATCTCACTCGGGCCCTGGCTCAAGACGAACCGACGGCCCTGCTGGCGGTCACCGATTCGGCGGGGGGCGCGATGGCAGCCGCGGCCTCTCGGCGCAGGGCTATCCACTCGGCCCTGTCCGGGCCCGCCTCGGGGGTGCGCGCTGCGTCCGTGATCGGCGCGGCTTGCGGCGAACTCGACGTCCTGACGCTCGACATCGGCGGGACCAGTTGCGATGTGGGACTAGTGCGGGGCGGCCAGCCTACGCTGACGAGCCGGAACAGGGTCGCAGGCTTTCCGCTCGGCTTGCAGAGTACCGACGTACAGTCAGTGGGAGCAGGTGGCGGCAGCGTTGCCTGGGTGGATGCCGGAGGGCTGCTACGCGTCGGCCCTCGGAGCGCAGGCGCTGTCCCGGGCCCTGCATGTTATGGACGGGGCGGAACCGAGCCGACCGTCACAGACGCCCACCTGATCCTGGGTCACCTCGATTCAGGACAGCCCCTGGCCGGAGAGCTGTTTCTCCGTATCGATTTGGCGGAGCAGGCGATCATCGAGCAAGTCGCCGCGCCACTTGGCCTTACGGCCGAGGCTGCAGCTGCTGGGATTGTCGCGGTCGCCGATGCCGAGCTCATCCGAGCTCTCGAGGTCATCTCGATCGAACGAGGCTACGACCCGCGCGAAGCTGCCCTGGTCGCCTTCGGGGGAGCGGGACCACTGCACTGTGGGGCGATTGCTGCCGAGCTTGGCATCAAGCGAGTGATCATCCCGGTCGGTGCCGGAGTGCTGTGCGCACTCGGCGCGCTGTCCGCGGAAGAGCGTTACGACTTTTCCCAAACTCGGGTGCGCTCCAGCGGATCCGACCCACGCGCCTGGCTTAACTTGATCAGCAGCGAGTTGCTAGATCGCGCCCGAAAGGCAGTGCCTGGCCTTACGAGCGAGTTCGCGCGCGACTACTTGCTCGAGATGCGCTACGTCGGCCAGACCTCGACGATTCCCATCCTTGTAGACATCGAAGCGGACGACGTGCTGGAGCAAAGCCACAAAGAATTCGAGCAAGCATACAACGACGTGTTCGGCTATTCGATGCCACGGCCGACCGAAATCGAGTCGGTACGCCTTGTCGTCCATCGTACTCGCAACGCAGCCGCTTTCGACTCGATCGAAGACAACGGGAGCATGCCCGGACGGTCATGGCGCGCGCACTTCGGCCAGGCTGGCTTCCAAGATTGCGTTCTTATCGAAGTCGATCATCTCGGTATCGGTGATCCGATCAGAGGACCGGCAATCATTACGAGTGATACCTCAACGGCTGTAATTATGCCGGGACAGATAGTCACTAGAGACTCCTTCGGCAATGTA
>JBAUAR010000035.1:0-2348 GCA_049675875.1 Streptosporangiaceae bacterium | reverse complement strand
TAGCTCCGCGTGCCCGCCAGCTGGCTCATGCCGCCTGCCGCGGGGGCTCGATTGGTACTGCACTCTCCCTTCGCGGGCCATCGACCCGGCTGGACGGCGACCCACCGATACGCCGGCCGGCCTGCGCCGCCGCCTCCGTCCGCCCGCTACTTCTGGGCCGTTCGGCAGCATGACCGTCGCCAGCTGCCGTCATGCCTTGTGTATTTGTGAACGTTCTCAACACGCCGAACTTCGTTGTACAGAGCAGAAAACCTCGCTGCCGTGAGGCTAAGCGCTTATAACGATTTGAGCAAGCACGTGCGGATGATCTTGGATATGGCCACTCTTCGCTCACTACAGTTCGGCAGGCGCTTCCTCCTCGTCGGGCTCGGGAAAAACTTCACCCTCATACCAGCGAACGGAGCCGCTGCCCGACTCCTGCTCCAGCGCCTCGCGGACGACGCGGTACGCCAGCCCCGCTGAGTAACCCTTCCGTGCCAGCACTCCGGCCAGACGGCGCATCCGGGCGGGCGGCGGCATGCCCGCGGTGCCGGGCAAGCGGCGGTTGATCAGTTCGCGCGCGGTCGCCAGCTCCTGCTCCGGGCTGAGCTGGCCGAGCGCGGTCTCGATCTCAGTCGAGGCCACGCCGCGCTGGCGGAGCTCGGCCCCGAGGGCCCGGCTTGCCAGGCCGCGGCCGTGGTGCCGCGACTCGACCCAGGCTCTCGCGAACAGCTCGTCATCAATGAGCTTCACCTCGGCGAATCGTGCCAGCACCGCAGCAGCGGCGTCGCCTGGCACGCCGCGGCGATGAAGCGCGGCGGCAAGCTGAGCGTGCGTGCGCGGCGCGGCCGACAGCAAGCGGAGACAGATCTGCCGGGCTACCTCCTCTGGATCCGCGTCGGCCGCGCCATCCCGCTGGCCGCCATCTTGCTGGCCGCCGCCGGATGCGTTACGCCCGCCACGTCCGCTAGGTCCGCCGCGCCGTCCCGCCATCGCCGTCCCTGCCTGGCCCGGCTACTCGGGGCGCAGGCTGCGCACCGTGGCCATGCCCTTCTCGGTGAGGCTCAGGCCGACGGTCGGCTCGGGTTCCGCGTCGAGCCTGGCGCCTATGCCGAGCTTCTCCTTGATCTTCTTCTCGATCTCATTGGCGAGGTCAGGATTGTCACGCAGGAAGGTTCGAGCGTTCTCCTTGCCCTGGCCGAGCTGGTCGCCGTCGTAGGTGTACCAGGCACCGGACTTGCGCACGATGCCCTGCTCCACGCCGAGGTCGATTAGGCTGCCTTCGCGGCTTATGCCAATTCCGTATAGAATGTCGAATTCCGCCGTTTTGAAGGGGGACGCCATCTTATTCTTGACGACCTTGACGCGAGTCCTGTTCCCGACGGCATCTGTTCCGTCCTTCAGGGTTTCGATCCGCCGGATGTCCAGTCGGACGGACGCGTAAAACTTGAGCGCCTTCCCCCCAGTGGTCGTTTCCGGGCTGTTGTGCACCATGACACCGTCTACGAAGTAGTTGTGGCCACCTTCAACTTCGATGTCGAACCTGTTCATCGAGCGTGTTCGCGGCTTGACGTGGATGTCCAGGATCCGTGCAGGCTGCAGCCTCAGTTCAGGCTCGGCGAACTCCGGCTGGACGCTGAACCGCTGCCGGAACCGGGGTAGCAGCTTGTACTCCATCGACGGGTGCACGTACGGCGCCACGAGCTTCTGGAACTTCTCCGACCCCGACGTAGTAAATATCAGTGTCGCCGTTCCTCGCTGTCCGCGGTTCGTCAGCTTGGCGTCGAATCCGTAGCTGTCCCGCAGATGCTGACGGAGACGGTCACGCGATCCGGGACTCATTGCCTCTACGCAGAACTCGATCCGGCCGCTGCCTCCCTGTGTACGCGCCTGCAGGCCCTTTGAGCGCACGGTGAAGCAGCCGTCGTCCATGTACCAGATCGCCAGCGCAAGCGGCGTAAGCGCCTTCAGGTACTCCCAAGTCAGGTGCTTCTTGCCGTCGCCCATGTACATGACGTCATGCAGTTCAGCGAGTTCCGGCAGCGGGGTGAAGTCCGCGAACACCGCACCCTTGGCATTCACGGTTCGCGAGCACCCGATGTTGCCGAGCAGCGACACCTTCCAGTCCAGGTATGCCGCCTGCTTCGCGCCGTGCCCCAGCCGGAATCGGGTACCTGCCCCGCCGCGAAGATTGGGTGACAAGTTGCCGTCACCCATAAGCGAGCCAAGGATCGCCTGCATTTGCTGATCACTCAGGCGCTGCGGCTCGATGACGAGGAGCCGATCTCCTACGATCAGCTCGCCTGCTGGTCGCCACCCGCCTGGAGTTCGGATCAGGTGATTCTCTGTAGCCGAGAACTGAGCCCTGC
>JBAUAR010000034.1:0-11518 GCA_049675875.1 Streptosporangiaceae bacterium | reverse complement strand
CCGACCGTGCCCGAGCGTAGCTGCCGGGCCACGTCTCTCGCCCGGTCCACGTCGGGCGTGAACACCGATGCGTTGAGCCCGTAGATCGTGTCGTTGGCCACCCTGATCGCGTCATCCTCGTCGGCGGTCGGGACGACCGACAGGACCGGCCCGAAGATCTCTTCCTGGGCGATGACCGAGGCGTTGTCGACGTTGCCGAACACGGTGGGCTCGACATAGTAGCCGCGCTCCAGGTGCTTGGGTCGCCCGCCGCCCGTTGCCAGCGTGGCACCATCGGCGATGCCCTTGGCGATGTAGCCCTCGACGCGGTCCCGCTGCCTGCTCGCCACCAGGGGGCCCATCTGCGTCTGCGTGTCGAACGGGTCGCCGACGCGGACCTGCGAGAACGCGCTGTCCAGCGCGTCGACGAACTCGTCATGCCGTCGGCGCGTGACCACGATCCTGGTGAGCGATGAGCAGACCTGGCCGGACAGGAAGCACTCCGCGCCGGCCAGCGTAGCCGCAGCAGTCGCGATGTCCATGTCGTCGAGGATCACCGCCGCCGACTTGCCGCCCAGTTCCAGCGTGCAGCGGGCGATTCGGTCACCGCACCGTTCCACGGAATGATCGCGCCGACTACGCCAACCGGCTCGCGGACGATGAGCCCGAACTCGCCGCCAGCAGTCGGCGTCGCCGGCGCCTCGAACGGGAAGGTGCTGGCGAGGCCGGCATAGAAGTCGAACGTCTGTGCCGCAATCTGGCGAAGGGCGCGGCGATGAACTGCAAGACCCCGGACTCGCGTGGCCAGATCTCGCCGAGGTCTGCGGCGCGGGCGCGCAAGCCCTCCGCGATGCCACGCAGATAGCCCGCCCGCTGCTCGTGGCTCAGGCGTGGCCACGGACCTTCGTCGAACGCCGTCCGGGCTGCGGCGACGGCGCGGGACACGTCCGCTTCCTGCGCCTCGGCGACCCGGAAGTAGACCTCCTCCGTGGCCGAGTCAATGACGTCGATCTGGGCGCTGGACGACGGGGCGATCCACTCGCCGCCGATGAAGAACCGGTCGGGATGCCGGTGCCTGGGTGTCCTGCGGCTGGCTCATCTGCGGATCTCCGATCAGTCGTCCGAGGCATGCAGCAACCCGGTAGTCACGATGCGACTACCGGCACCGTATGACAGCGCCAAGCCCCTGGCAAGCAGCGATTCTGCCAGCCGGAATGGCGAGGAGACTACCGACCATAAGGGGAACGGGCTCGACTTCGGAGCGCCGCACACACGGCCCGAAGCGGCCGATGGCCTCGCGAACACGTGTGCGCTCCGTACAGTAGTCCTAATGCGACTACAGCACATCCCGTGATCATGGGGATGATGAGCCGACGGCACCGTTCGGCGGCATCCTGGCCTCCGGGACAGGCGCGCGCTTCGGAGGCAGCGCCAACCAGGACGCCTTCACCGACACGCGGTGGGTCACCATGAGCGGTGACATAACGCCGTATCCGTTCTGAGTCAGCCGTGGCTCGAGCTGTTCCAGGAAGCGATCGACGCCGCGCTGGACTGGCTCAGCCAGCGCCCCGTCTGATCAGCCTCAGCAATGCGGGACACCCCGGTCCGGGCCCGTTCCCCGAATCATTCAGTGCGGAGGGGATGGGCGCCGGCGCTGGGTCACTCACCGACCTCGTAGACCATCTGATCGAGGTGGTGCCAGTCTTTGCTCTCGATGGGAACGCCGGTCAGGCTGGATGATACGGACACCTCGATGCGGTCGGGGTCGACGCCCACGATTGCCTCCCAGGTATCGGTCCGGCGGCGGCCGATGAACGCGTGGCGCTCGGTGAGTCTTTGCTCAATCACATCCAGCTCATCGGGCGTGCCGGCCTCCAGGGCCAGCAGCCGCTGGCCGATGCTACCCCTGCCCATGTGCACGGGATTAGGGCCAGCCACCTCGCGCAGCAAAAGGACCTGCCGTCTGCTGCCCTCATCGATCATCAGCGCGGCGACCCGGTCTTCCCGCGCGACCGGGCGCAGGTCGTACACATCCCGGTAGAACTCGATAGAACGGTCTAGGTTGCGGACGTTCAGCAGCGCGCCCTGAATGCTCAGTTGCATGCACCGCTCCTTCGTCTGGGTGGCTGACCGATAGCCACACTGTGTCAGCACCACGCGCCGTTCGTCGCCGATGTCGAGCGCAATTCGTCGCCGACGTCGACTAGCCAGCTCTGGATGCCACGAGCTCACGGACGGCCGGCCTGACCGGGATGCTGTAACGGCCGATCGCCTGATGCATCGAGGTGCTGGAGAGCGAGTTGCGCCGCGGCGATTCCGACCTCGGCGAGCAGTCCGGGCGCGGCGGACTGGTCGGTGGCCACGGTGAGGGTGCTGCCGCGGCCGACCGCCGGGCGGTCGCGCCATGTCGTCCCGGCCAGGTCTATGGCGCCGGTGCGGTGTGAGTGCAGAGCACTGCGGTGCCACTGCACCGCGGCCCGCCAGCCGGGCCAGGACTGATCAAGAAGACGCTGCACCCGGTGTTCGGCGTCGGCTTTTCGCTCCCGGGGGCCGCACGCGGCGGCGATCTGGATGAGTTCATAGCCGGACGGGGCCAAGGTGGGGTCGGCGAGGCTGTAGCGGGCGGCGTAGATCCGGTCATCCAGGTCCATGACCCGGAACCAGTCCGGGCCGCCGTCGGCCCGCAAGCCCAGGTCGACAGTTGCCGTCCGGGCGCTGGGCCAGATCAGCGACCTGTCGCCGGTTAGCTGGCACGCTGTGGCGAGGCTGGTGGCCAGGATTGTCGGGCCTGCGGGCAGCGCAGGTACCCGGGTCTGGGTGCGTATCTGCGCGCCGAGACTGGTAGCTCGCTCGGCAAGAAGACCGACCAGGGTGGACCACCCGCCGGCCACGTACCGGGCGCCGTCGGCCAGCGCCCGGCGAAGGTGCTGGTAGGCGAACGCGGCCGAAAGCCGCCCTGGGTCGTGGTCGAAGGTGAAGATAAAGGCCACTCCGACGATTGCCTCCGCCGTCTTGGCGTCGACGTGCCGGAGCAGCCATGCGCGGAACGATTCCGCTATCGGCGCCTCAGCAGGCAGGGCGGCCATGGCCTCGCTGAGTTCGGCTGGCCACGGGCCGAGGCGGCCTCCGGCCCGGACGAGGCCAGCACGGCGCGGCGCCGCCACGATGGGCGGCGTCAGGCCGCGGCTCTCCAGCCATGCCCACCAAGGCCCGTCCACATAGATGGCGTGGGGGCCGGTGTTGGTCCGGAAGGGACCTGCCAGCGCGCTGGCACGGCTGCCCGTCTCTCAGCGCGTCGTGCTGGTCCTGCGTAGCCGGGAAGGCCTTAGCGAACAAGAGATCGCCAGCACTTTGGGGATCCCGGCAGGAACCGTCAAGTCCCGGCTGCATCGAGCCAGGGCCGCGTTCCGGGAGGGGTGGGAATCGTGACCGATCCAATGCCACTCCCCGACATCGACCCGATCGACCGCCTCGCCATTCTCGCGGCCGCCTTGCCCGGCGCCGTTGTTCGGCAGCGCCGCATCGCCGCCCCCTTCGACGCGGTGTGGCAGGTCATCGAGGATCTGGAACACGCCACCCCGCACTACGAACCCGGTGTCGCCCGGGTGCGTGTGATCGAGCAACGCGGCGAGCTGCTGCGCCTGCTGGTGCAGGACACCGCTGGCCGGGCGGAACCGATGGACGCCAGACTCCGGCCAGGCTGGTGCCTCATGCAATCCGCCACAGTCGTTGTTGCCTTCGCCGCCCGCCGCATCGACGGGGAGACCCTGCTGGCGCATCTCGAACACCGGCGCGCACAGACCTCGGTGCCCGGCCGAAGCGGGGCACACTACCGTCGCGCCGCCCTCGCGAAGATCGACGCTGAACTCAGCACCATCGAAAGGCTCGCCACCCAGCTGGGGCGCTGAGATCCGGGGTATCAGTCAGCCGGGAGGATCTCGACGTATCCATCCGTCCCGTGCACGCGGATTCGCTGCCCATCGCGGATCAGCCGGGTGGCTTGCTGCACGCCCACGACCGCCGGCAAGCCGTATTCCCGCGCGATGACTGCGCCGTGGGTCATCAGGCCGCCGACCTCCGTCACCAGCCCGGCGATCGCGACGAACAAGGGCGACCAGCTGGGGTCCGTTCCGCCCGTGACCAGGATGTCGCCCGCTTCGAGATCGGCCTCCGCCATGTCATGGATGACGCGAGCCCGCCCCTCGATGATCCCCGCGGAAACCGGCAGGCCGACTAGCGCGCCGGCCGGTACGTCATCGCGCCGGTACGCCCCGGCGATAGCCTCGCCGTCCGACGTCAGCACCCTGGGCGGCGTGAGCGCTTGATTCGCCCGGAACGCGTCCTTGCGCTCGCGGATGAGCTGGCCATCCGCGTGCTTGGTCCGGACGACGCCGTCGAGTTCGGCGAACGTGAGGTAGAAGATGTCCGCCTTCTCGCCGAGCACGCGGGACTGCACGAGCCGCTCCGCCTCCGCCAGCAGGGCCTGCTTGTAGACGAGATACCGAGTGACGATGCTGTACTTCGGATACTCGCGGTACCCGATGAAGGTCCGGACCCGGTGGATCATCCGTCTGGTCTCTTCGGCCTTCCGTTCGCCGTCTGGCAGCGCTTGCAATCGCTCCAGCACTTCCTGTTCCTTGTGCCATGCCTGCTGCCGCCCCTGCTCGAAACGCCGCGGTCCGGCGCCGGGCTCGAAGTTCTTGATGTTGCTGAGGATCAGAGGCAGGAGCGTGGCGGGGCGTTCGATCCAGCGCGGCCTGGTGATGTCGATCTCACCAATGCAGCGCATGCCGTACTTGGCGAGGAAGGCCTCGATGGCCTCCCGCGCTTCCCGCCCGCCATCAAGTGTGGTCAGCTCGCTCAGGAAGCTGTCGTCGTCAACGTGCTGCAGAAACGCCACCACTTCCGGGTGCGGGCGGATTACGTCCGCGACGTCCAGCAGCGCCAGACCCATCTCCGACGTGACGTTGTCGGGCACGGACTGGGTGAGCGTGTCGGCCACGTTCTTCTCGCCCAGCCACGCTTGCAGCTGCTCGTTGAGCCACCCGGAGGCCTGCATCGCCGACATGAACACCTGATGGCTCCGCGGATCGACAAGGATTCGCTTCAGCTCCTGGAGGTCGGCAAGGATGAAGTCGAGCAGCTCCGGTCCGGACTTCGTCCGGATGTCGCGTTTCAACGCGGCGACGGAAGCCTGATTGCGGCCGATGAGCTCCGCGACGACAGCCGGATCGGTCTCGATCGGCGCTGGCACCTCGCGAACGGGCGCCCCGCCAGGATCTTCGTCCGGGACCGACCGGATGAAGTCGCCGCGGTCGAGGATCGTCTGCAACGCGTCCCTGATCAGCGGATCGGAATTCCCGAGGGCCCGTAGCGCAGCACGGCTCGCCGGCGACGCCAGGATCTGGGTCACGTCGACGAACAGCCTCCCGCCCGCCACGAACATCGGCCGGAGGGCCGTCAGCTGCCACACCGACAGCCCCAGCGGCTTCATGGCGTCGGTCATCATCTGCTGATGGCCGACGGAGACGTAGACGTGGTTCTCTTCGTCGCCGGCTGCCGGGATGGGGAACAGGGTGGTGATCGGCCGGCTCTGGACGACCTGGAATTCATCATCGACCAGGCACCATTCGATGTCCTGGGGGCGGCCGAAATGCGCTTCGATCCGCCGGCCCAGCTCCGCGAGCCGGACGACCTGCGCGTCCGTCAGCGCCGGCTGCTGCTGGCGCGCCGGGTCGATCGCCTGCTCCTGCGTCCCGCCAGCCGGCCGGGCCCGGATGGCACGCTGCTTGGTAGCAATCGCTTTGGCGACGACCTCGCCCTCCCGCACCTTGTAGGCGTCCGCGTTCACCAGGCCTGAGACCAGGGCCTCGCCGAGACCAAAGCTGGCCTCAACGGCGGCGACCTTCCGGTTGGACGTAACGGGGTCGGCCGTGAAGAGAATCCCGGCCGCCTCCGGCGCGACCATCCGCTGCACGACCACGGCCATCTGGACCGTCCTGTGGTCGGTGCCGTTCCGCAGCCGGTAGGTAACGGCCCGCTCGGTGAAGAGCGACGCCCAGCAGCGGCTGACGTGCTGGAGGATCGCGGGCACCCCCGCGATGTTCAGATAGGTGTCCTGCTGGCCCGCGAACGAGGCCGTGGGCAAGTCCTCTGCTGTTGCGCTGGAGCGGACGGCGTAGCCGCTTTGCTCGCCGAGCCGGGCAAGCGCAAGGCTGATGGCAGCCGCCAGATCGTCAGGGATGACGATCGCTTCGAGGGTCCGGCGGATCTCCGCGCTGAGCGTGCGGATCGTCTGCCGGTCGCCGGAGTTCAGGCGGGACAGCCGATCGAGCCGCTCGTCGATGGACGGCGCTAGCGCCATGATCCGGCGGAAGCCGTCCGTGGTCACGCAGAAGCCAGCCGGCACGCGAACGTCGTCGATCCGCGAAAGCTCGCCCAGGTTCGCGCCCTTGCCGCCGACGATAGCGATCTGCGTCTGGTCGATCTCTTCGAAAGCCAGCACGTAGCGGCCCACCTGTCCACCTTCCCTTCAGCCCCCCATCGGACCACAGGCGAAGGGCACGGCGAAATCGAAGTCGCGGGCAGGTGACCGGATTGCGGGCTACCGGCTGGCTGTCAGGCGCAGCGCGACGGCGCCTGCTCCTACGAGTGCGGAGTCGGCGCCGAACCGCGCCCGCCGGACATCGACCGGAAATGGGGCGGCCTTAGCCAGTGCGGCCCGCAGCTGATCCAGGACCGGCTCGGCGGCCGTCCGGACCAGGCCGCCGCCCACAACCACGCGCTCAGGGTCGACCATGATGCTGAGGTTGACCGTCCAGAGCGCGATCTGATTCAGCAGTCGGCCATACAGCTCGCCGGTCTCGCCGCCCCCCGCGCTCGCCATGATCTCTGCCATCGTTACTGGCCTGCCCAGCTCGGCGCTCGCCCACCGGGCCACGCCGCGGCCGCCGATGAGCTCCTCCAGCGGCGCCTGCCCCGGCTGCAGGTGATCCATGGCCGCGGCGGCTGGCAGCAGGT
The DNA here is from genome assembly GCA_049675875.1 of Streptosporangiaceae bacterium. Taxonomy (GTDB): domain Bacteria; phylum Actinomycetota; class Actinomycetes; order Streptosporangiales; family Streptosporangiaceae; genus JAJYUU01. The sequence continues at coordinate 4,519 of JBAUAR010000034.1, read as the reverse complement.
AGCCGATCTCGCCGGCGGCGCCGTGCGCGCCCTGTACTACCTGCCCGCCGGAGATAATCGCGGCCGCGACTCCGGTGCCGAAGTTCAGGTAGAGACCCGTGCTGATATCACGCAGTTCCCCCCAGGCGAGCTCGGCTTCGGCCCCGGCTTTGACGTCGTTCACGATCGCGCACGGCAGATCCGGGAACTCCCGATGGAGCCGCGACGGGATGCGCAACCTCGACCAGCCTGGCACGCTGGGCGCTAGGTCCACGCCATCCGGCCTGGTCAGGCCGTTCGTGGAGACTCCGAGCGCCGCCGGAGTCCCGCCCGCACGTTGCTCGGCCGCGAGGACCTCGTGCAGCAGTGCGATCGCCCGGTCCAGCACGGCCTCGGCCCCGTCCGCGGCGGCCGTCGCGATGACCCGGTGGCTGTGGATGCTGCCACCGGCTTCCACGACCGCGCTGGCGAGCTTGGTGCCGCCGATATCCAGGCAGGCGGTCCGGGCCGGCCTCATGCCGCGATGCCGACGGCGAGCCGGACCGAATTACGCCGAGGCTGACTGCGCACTTCTGGCTCTAGGCTGTTCATATCTGCGCACAATACCGGCCTAACGCGCTAGATTGACAAGGCCACCGGAATGAGCCGGTCGCCGGCGGAGTGCCGCAGGGCGGGGAGCGCTGACTGGATCAGGCGGGCCGGCTACGGGAGGCGGTGACGGGCATGCAACGTAGCCGCCCGGTGCTTACCGTCACGCTCAATCCCGCGCTCGACGTCACCTACGAGGTCGACGGGGTGAACTGGTCCGACGTGAACAGGCCGGCGGCGACGTGGACGCGGCCCGGCGGCAAGGGCGTGAACGTGGCGCGGACTTTGCACGCCGCCGGCTGCCCCGTCGTGGCGACCGGCATGCTCGGCGGCCCGACAGGTCAGGCAGTGCTGTCGGCGCTGGAACAGGCCGGCGTTTGCGCCAACTTCGGTTTTATCGCCGGGGAAACCCGCCGCACCTTCGTTGTCCTGGATGCCAGGATCGGCCAGACAGCATCGTTTTACGAGCCGGGACCGCAGGTTGACCTGGCCGAATTCGCCCGGTTCGCGGCTCACTACCAGAGCCTGCTGGCTGGCTGCGCGGCGGTCGTGCTGTCCGGAAGCCTGCCGCCTGGCCTGCCGCCCGACGCCTACGGGCAGCTGATCTCGATGGCGGCGGCGGCCGGTGTTCCGTCGGTACTGGACGCCGGCGGGCAGTCGCTGCAGCACGGGGTGGCGGCCGGACCTGACATCGCCAAGCCGAACCTGACGGAGCTGGAAGCGTGGTCAGGCCGGCCGCTTCGATCCGGGAACGGGCTAGTTGATCATCCCGCCGTCGCGGCGGCCGCAGCCGACTTGCGCCGGGCCGGAGCGAACTCGGTGGTGATCTCGCTCGGTGCGGCTGGCCTTATCGCGATGACCAGCGGCAGGGTCTGGCGGGCGCGTGCGCCGGAACCGGTACCCGGCAACGCCACGGGTGCGGGCGATGCGGCCGCAGCCGGTCTCGCGCTCTGGCTGGCTGGCCGGCTGGCTGAGTCCGACTGGGACGGCGCATTGCGGCACGCCGCGGCCCTGGGAGCCGCCACCGTGGCTTCGCCGGTGGCCGGCGAGTTCAGCGCCGAGGTGTATCGGCGGGCGCTGGCGGAGGTCGTCGTTACCTCGGTGGACGGTGAATGCTGATGGCGCTGACCGGACTCATGCACATTGTCGGGCCAGCGGCGGCGGCAGGCCGTGGTGCGGGGGCGTTCAACGTGATCTCGATCGAGCATGCCGAGGGCATCGTGTCGGGGGCAGAGTCCGCAGGCCGGCCGGTAATCCTGCAGATCAGCGAGAACTGCGTGCGCTATCACAGCGGCCTGGCGGCTATTGCCGCCGCGACGCTGTCGATCGCGCGCTCCGCATCGGTTCCCGTGGCCGTGCATCTGGACCACGCCACCGACGACGAACTGATCCGCAACGCGGCCGACCTTGGCCTCGGCTCGGTCATGTACGACACCTCCGCGATGCCGTATCAGGCCAGCGTGTCTGCCACGAAGGCGGTCACCGGCTGGTGCCATGACCGAGGGGTGGCCGTCGAAGCCGAGCTGGGCGAGATTGGCGGGAAAGACGGGGTTCACTCGCCGGTGGCCAGGACCCGGCCGGCCGAGGCGGCGGCATTCACGCGGGAGACAGGCGTGGACGCGCTTGCGGTGGCGGTCGGCAGTTCGCACGCCATGGTGACCAGGGATGCGGTGCTCGATCTGACGCTGATCGCGGAGATCCGGGCGGCCGTGCCGGTCCCGCTGGTCCTGCACGGCTCGTCCGGAGTGCCCGACCAGGCGCTATCGGCCGCCGTAGCGGCCGGCCTCACGAAGGTCAACATCGGGACTCAGCTCAACAAGGTCTTCACGTCCGCGGTGCGCGAAATGTTCAGCCGCAGTCCGGCCATGGTCGATCCGAGGCAGTACCTCGCGGGTGGCCGCGAGGCGGTCGGCGCCGAGGTATCACGGCTGCTCAGGATCATCTCCTGAGCCGTGCTGGCGGCACGCGCACGAGCGCGCGGTCGGGCCGTCGAAGGCGTGGTCGCCCAGCAGGGGCGATGCTTGAGAAGTGATCATATCTGTCGTATAGTCGAATAAAATAGACGACAATGTGCAGTTCCAGTGAGCAATCTGCGCGTACTTTCTCCTGGAGACCGCATTTCGCCGGTTCAGCGTCCCGTGCTCGCGGCCTGACCCGGATGGCGAAGGGACCTACCTGTGCAGGGACGTGAACCGTACGTGCTGGCGGAGATCGCGAGTCAGCCGGACTGCTGGCAGCGCGCGCTGCAGTCTCGCGACGCTGCCGCTGAGCTTTTGCCGGCGCCAGGCGAGCGGGTCGCCGTCATCGGGTGCGGCACTTCCTGGCATGTCGCGACCGCGGTCGCGGCGGCACGGCAGGCGGCTGGGCAAGGGGACACTGACGCGTTCCCGGCGTCGGAGTTTCCGGTCCGCGAGTACGACTCAGTCGTTGCCATCACGCGTTCGGGCACAACTAGCGAGGTCCTGCGCGCGCTCGCGACCGTGCCGGGCTCGGTCCGCAGGATCGGGATCACGGCCGACGCCGCCACGCCGGTCCGCGACGCTGTTGACCAGCTGCTGGTCCTCGACTACGCCGACGAGCAGTCGGTGGTCCAGACCCGCTTTGCCACGACGGTGCTGACCGTGCTGAGAGCACATGTGGGGCACGATCTCGGGCCGGCAGTCGAGCAGGCGCAGGCAGCGCTTGCCGCTGACTTGGATGACACCTTGCTGGACAGGCCGCATTACGTTTTCCTCGGCACTGGCTGGGCTCTGGGGGTCGCGCGCGAGGCCGCGCTGAAGGTTCAGGAGGCCGCCGCAGCCTGGAGCGAGTCTCATCCGGCCCTGGAGTACCGGCACGGACCGATCGCGGCTGCCACGGAGAACTCGGTGGTGTGGATGCTGGGCGTGTCTGACGATGAGCTCGCAGCCGACGTCGGGCGCACCGGCGCGACCCTGGTTGTTTCCCGCAACGACCCGCAGGCAGAGCTCGTGCTGGCCCAGCGGGTAGCGGTGGCAACGGCCCAGCTGCGCGAGCTGGACCCGGACCGGCCTCGGTATCTTGGCCGGGCCGTGGTGCTGGCCAACCGGTAAGAGCGGCTATTTCACTGCGCCGGCGGCGATGCCCTCGACGATGTAGCGGTTCAGAACAAGGGCGAGTATGCCGGGGATCGCAGCGGCCAGTACGCCGCACGCCATCAGCAGCGTGAACGGGACGATGCGCTGCTCGTCCAGGGCCGCGACGATGACGGTGACTGGCTGCGTGGAAATGTCCGTGCTCAGTACGAGGGGGAACAGGAACTGCGCCCAGCCCATCAGGAATGAGATGATGGCGGCGGCGGCGATGCCTGGCATCGCCACGGGCACGATCACCCTGAGCAGCGTCCGGATGGCTGAGGCGCCGTCAACGAAGGCAGCCTCCTCAAGCTCCCGCGGGATGCTGTTGAAGTAGTTGTAGAGGATCCAGATTGCCAGTGGCAGGAATCCCGATACATACACCAGGATCACCGCCAGGTAGGTGTTCACCAGACCGAGGCTGGCCATGATGCGGTACAGCGGGATCAGGGTGGCGTAGGCAGGCAGCAACAGCGTGGCCAGCACGCTGACGAAGATCGTCCGCTTGAACCTGAACTGAAGCCGGGCGAATGCGTATGCGGCGAAGACCGCGATGACCACGGTGAGGATCATTGCGCCGCCGGACTCGATCAGCGAGTTGAGCAGTGAATGGCCGAGCTGCCCGGCCACCCCGTTGCCCGCCCCGCCGATGCCGAAGGTCTGCCGGTAGCTTGTCCCGGACAGCGGCACGGGAACGTAGTGCGCTGGCGTGCTGTCAGCGGCCGACAGCGTGGTCAGGCTGGTGTTGAGCGCCCAGTAGATCGGAAACAGGGACCACAGCAGGATCACCGCGAGAGCTGCGCCGCGGCCGAACAGCCTGGCCGGGCGGGCGGTGAGGACCCGGCCGGCCGGGCCGGCCG
>JBAUAR010000033.1:0-1509 GCA_049675875.1 Streptosporangiaceae bacterium | reverse complement strand
GCGCGGATGGTAGCGCCGCGGGCTCTGGCGTGCCGCGGCGAGGCCAGGCAGCCGGCTGCACGCAGCAGGTTGTGGGTGATGGCGGCCAGGGTGAGCCAGGCGGCGTTGGCGGTGAACTTCCCCGAGGGCAGGTGCGCCAGCGGCCCGCTGATCTGGTCGGCGAAGACCTGCTCGATCGCGGCGTGGTCGCGGTGCTGTTCCTCGGCTTGGACCAGGGTGAACGGGGAGTTCGTGAAGACCGGGTGATAGCGCCAGGCCGGGAACAGCTGGCCCTGACCCTGGCCTGCCTTGTGGTTCTGGTCGCGGACCCGGCGGACGACCAGCCGGGCCGTGATCGCCTGGTCTTTCTTCGAGGCGAACGCGGTATAGGGAATCTCGGCGACCTCGGCATCGGATGCCCAGCAGCCCAGCTGGTCATCCCAGACCGCCCGCGGATAGCGGATCGGCGTCCACGCGTCCCGGGGCACGGAGGCGATCGCGGTCTTCACGGCGGGGTCCATGCGGGCAGTGACGGAGAAGTACGCGCCCGCCCTGATCGCCATGCTGCACACCGCCGCGTTGTAGTAGCCGGAGTCCATCCGCGCGATGATCGTGCCGGTGCATCCGGCGTCACGCGCGGTGCCGATCGCCTCGGCCAGCAAAGATGCGGCGCCACGGCCGGTGTTCGCGTTCCCTCCCCGCAGCCGGGCCGCGGCGACCACGGGCGCTGAGTCCGGCGTGCAGATGGTCGCGGTCAGCGCGTTCAGACCGCGGATCAGCACCGTCTTGCCCTGGATCTTCGTGTGGCCGAACGCGGCGCCCTGCTTAGCATGGCCGTAGACCCGCTTCTGCATGGAATCCACATCAATGAAGGCGAGCTGACCGGCACCGGGCAGCAACGGCGCCCGGCCGGCCATCTGCGCCAGCAGCAGCCGGCTGACCTTCTCCAGCTGACGGACGTTGCCCCACGTCAGCGAGCGCAGGAACGACCCCAGCGTGGACGGCGCCCGGATCCCGCCGAACAGATCGGTCATCGCACCGTGGCGCAGCACGCCCATGTCGACGATCGAGTCTGCGCCCGCGGCCATCCCCGCGACCAGGCAGACTGCCTTCACCTCAGGGAACACGCCAGCCTTCGCCGAGACTGTTACGTGCTCGCGTACCAGCGCCCTCAGCCCGGCCCGCTCGGCCAGGCCCATGACCGGGACCAGGCCGGCCCGCGACACCAGGTTCGGATCGTCGAACAACGCCGAGATCCTCGGCAGGTCATGTAACAATCGCACTTGCGAGGTGTCCTCTCACAACGGAACGTGGAAGCATCAGCAACTCCCATCGTCCCAGTTCAGAGGGCACCTTTCGCGTCGGCGCGCGTAAGGGATCCACTATTTACACGGTGTATTGAGGCTTAGCCAGTTCGCTCGACAACGTACTCGCAGAGCGCCTCGAAGGCAGCCCTGGCCGGGACGTCGGGCAGGCCGCGAATGTCGGCGCGCGCCACCTCGGCCCACTGCCGGGTGTCCGCCCTGGCCA
>JBAUAR010000032.1:0-14281 GCA_049675875.1 Streptosporangiaceae bacterium | reverse complement strand
CCGCAGGACACGGTGACGGACGCCGCGGCCACGCCGGACCGGCCGCAGCCGTACGCCGCGCTCGGCCTGACCACCGACGAATACGCCAGGATCGGCGCGACCCTGGGCCGTCGGCCCACCGACGCCGAGCTCGCCATCTACTCGGTGATGTGGAGCGAGCACTGCTCGTACAAGTCCTCGCGTAAGCACCTGCGCCAGTTCGCTGACAAGGCGCCGCCGACGGACGTCCTGCTGGCCGGGATCGGGCAGAACGCCGGCGTTGTCGACGTCGGCCGTGGCTACGCGGTGACCTTCAAGATCGAGTCGCACAACCACCCGTCCTACGTGGAGCCCTTCCAAGGTGCCGCGACCGGCGTCGGCGGCATCGTCCGCGACATCCTGGCCATGGGCGCCCGGCCGGTAGCGGTGATGGATTCGCTGCGGTTCGGCCCGGCTGATGCCCCGGACACGCACCGGGTGCTGCCGGGCGTCGTCGGTGGCATCTCCTTCTACGGGAACTGCCTTGGCCTGCCGAATATCGGCGGTGAACTGGCATTCGACCCGTGCTACCTGGGGAATCCGCTGGTGAACGCGCTGTGCGTCGGCGTGCTGCGGCCCGAGGACCTGAAGCTCGCGGCGGCGACGGGGCCGGGCAACCAGGTGATCCTGCTCGGCTCACGGACCGGTCCCGACGGCATCGGCGGCGCTTCCGTGCTGGCCAGCGCGTCGTTCGGGGGTGCAGGCGAGGGCGCTAAACGGCCCAGCGTGCAGGTCGGCGACCCGTTCATGGAGAAGCTGCTGATCGAATGCTGCCTGGAGCTCTACCGGGCCGGGCTGGTCGTCGGCGTTCAGGACCTCGGCGCGGCCGGCGTGGCGTGCGCCACTACTGAGCTGTCCGCCGGCGGCGGCACCGGCATGCGAGTAGCGCTTGACCGGGTGCCGCTGCGGGATGCCTCGCTCGGCCCGGCCGAGATCCTCATGAGCGAGTCGCAGGAGCGGATGATGGCGATCGTCACCCCGGCGAACGTCGCGCCGTTCCTGGCTATCTGCGCCAAATGGGACGTTCCTGCCACCGTCATCGGCGAGGTGACCGACACCGGCAGGCTGGAGATGACCTGGTACGGCGCGCGGGTAGTCGACATTCCGCCGGGTTCGGCCGCTGACGAAGGCCCGGTCTACGACCGGCCGGCCCGTCGTCCGGACAGTCAGGACGCACTGGCGGGCGACGACCCCGGTCGACTGCCCCGGCCAGTCGGCCCGGACGCGGGCCACGCACTGCGGGCCGACCTGCTGTTGCTAGTCGGCTCGGCCGACGGCGGTGACAAGGCGTGGGTCACCGAGCAGTACGACCGGTACGTCCGCGGCGACACGGTACTGGCAACGCCGCACGATGCCGGGCTGCTGCGGATCGACGAGGAGACCGGTCTCGGGGTCGCCCTTGCCACCGATGGGAACGGCCGCTACTGCCACCTCGATCCTTATGCAGGAACGCAGCTTGCGCTGGCCGAGGCCTATCGGAACGTGGCGGCCACCGGCGCCAGGCCGCTCGCCGTCACCAACTGCCTCAACTTCGGATCACCCGAGGATCCGGCGGTGATGTGGCAGTTCACTGAGGCGGTGCGCGGCCTGGCCGATGGCTGCCAGCAGCTCGACGTGCCGGTGACCGGTGGCAACGTGAGCTTCTACAACCAGACGGGCAGTACGGCGATCCGCCCGACTCCGGTCGTCGGCGTGCTCGGCGTGCATGCCGACGTGCGCCGCAGGGTGCCTTCGGGGTTCGGCGCGCCGGACGCGACCATCGTGCTGCTGGGAGATACCAGGGCCGAGTTCGGCGGGTCGCTATGGGCGTGGCTACGGCACGGCCACCTCGGCGGCCGGCCGCCGGTCGTTGACCTGGCAGCCGAGCGATCCCTTGGTGATGTGCTGGTGGCGGCCGCCGAGCGGCAGCTGATCGGCACCGCGCACGATCTGTCCGACGGCGGGCTGGCGCTGGCGTTGACCGAGGCGTGCCTCGCAGGCGGCACCGGTTGCTCGGTCACGCTGCCTGGCGACGCCGCCACGGCCTTGTTCAGCGAGTCCGCGGCGCGCGCTCTCGTGGCGGTGCGCCCTGGCGCCGAGCAGGAATTCGGTCAGCTCTGCGTGGCGAACGGCGTGCCGGCTGCCACCATCGGCTGCACCGGTGGCCGGGCTCTGGAGATCACGGGGTGCTTCTCCGTACCGCTAGCCGAGCTGGCCGAGCTGCACGGCCACGCCCTGCCCGCGCTGTTCGGCTGATCGCGAGGCGGCCGTCGCTGCTATCAGGCGGACCACCAGAACGCTAGGAGCTGGTCCGTCGCAGCCGCAGTGCAGGCGGACAGGCTGGCCTCCTGCACCCCGCCGGGCAGCGCGCTGCCCTCGGTGAGGCAGGACCGGTCAGCCATGTTGGCGTACGGGTAAAAGCTGTGGCCGTCAGCTACGGTGCCCGTCCCGACGCGCCGCCAGCGCTGGTTCGCCTGCAGGTCGCAGTGCTGGAGAACGAGCCTCGGCCGGCCCGGTGTGCCGGTCGCGCCGAGGCAGTCGTCGCTCGGCAGGAAGATGAAGATGTAGCTGCCGCCGACCATGAGGTCAGCGGTCCACTGGCCGGAGCCGGACTGCTGCGCTGCCAGACTGACCGTGCTGAACTGCGGCTTACCGTGCTTACTGAGAAGCTGCACCAGCTGGCCGGCCGAGTGCGGCTGCGTGTCGCGGGCTACCAGGCCAACGGTCTGGTAGCTGGCGACGCGGACCGGCAGGGCCGCCGCAGAGCCACCGCCGAGCGGGTGCTGGGTGACCAGGTAGGCGGTTACCCCGCCGGCTGCGAGCACCACAATGAGGCCGATGCCCGTGAGCCTGGCCAGCCAGGATCCACGGGCGCGACCACCGACCGTGCGGCGCTGACCTGGCATATCGAACGAATACCGCTGGTTGGCGGATGCCGTGGCCAGATAGCGGGAAAATACCGGAAGAATTTTCACCGGCTCGGCTGTCGGCTACCCTGCAGCCGTGCCAGCACGCAGTCCGGATCTCGGCCGGCTACTCGGCGCCGTCAACGAGCAGCGGGCGGTGGTCGGCGAGCCGCCGTTTCGTGGCGTCGCGACCGAGCGGACGCTGGGTGCGGCAAGCCTGGTGGCGGTCACCGCCGCCACCGTCGCGGGCACCGAGCCGCTGCGTCCGGCACTGCGGGCCGCGGTCAGGTACACGCTCGGCCTGCTCGCCGAGCGGACCCCCGGCAGGAGCGTGGAGGTCCGAGTACCGCCGCTGGGCGCCGTCCAGTGCGTGCCGGGTCCCCGTCATACTCGCGGGACGCCGCCGAACGTGGTGGAGACCGACCCCGCCACCTGGCTGGACCTGGCCACCGGGCGACTGACCTGGGAAGCGGCAGTAGCTGACGGCCGGGTCTACGCCAGCGGTCTGCGAGCCAACCTTTCTGCGTACCTGCCCTTGGCGTCCGGGGGCCCCGGACGGTCCGCCAGTCACTAGACTTGACGAGTGATCAAGCCTGACGGCCGTTTGTCACACGATCCTGATCCTGCCGACGGGCCCCCGAGGGACGCGTGCGGCGTATTCGGGGCCTGGTGCCCTGGCGAGGACGTGGCCAAGCTCACCTACTACGGCCTGTACTCGCTGCAGCACCGCGGGCAGGAGTCGGCAGGCATCGCCGTCAGCGACGGCTCGCGAATTGTGGTCTACAAGGACATGGGCCTGGTCGCGCAGGTCTTCAGCGAGTCCGTACTCAACACACTGCACGGCTACATCTCCGTCGGGCACTGCCGGTACTCCACCACCGGCTCCTCGGTCTGGGAGAACGCGCAGCCCACGTTCCGTGCCACCCCGTCGGCCAGCCTGGCGCTCGGCCACAACGGCAACCTGATCAACACGCGCCAGCTGGCGAGCTTGCTCGGTGCCCGAGAGACCGGGCAGGCCGGCGCGGCCACGTCGGACACCGATGTGCTCACCGCCCTGTTCGCCGCGGGCGGCCCGGGGCTAGGCGCGAACGGCTGCCTCGCCGACGGCGGTCACCCCGGTGTCGAAACCGCAGCGCTGGCGGTGCTGCCGCTCGTGCACGGCGCGTTCTCGCTGGTCTTTATGGACGAGCAGACCCTGTTCGCGGCCCGTGACCCGCAGGGATTCCGCCCCCTGGTGCTGGGGCGGCTCGCCAGCGGCTGGGTCGTGGCCAGTGAGACGGCCGCTCTCGACATCGTGGGCGCCACGTTTGTTCGCGAGGTCGAGCCCGGCGAACTCGTGGCCATCGACGAGCAGGGGGTCCGGTCGCATCGCTTTGCGCCCGCAGTGCCGCGCGGGTGCCTGTTCGAGTACGTGTACCTGGCTCGTCCAGACACCACGATTTCCGGGCGCAGCGTGCAGGCTGCCCGGGTTGAGGTGGGCAAGCGGCTGGCCGCCGAGCACCCGGCCGAGGCAGACCTGGTTATCCCGGTACCGGAGTCCAGCACTCCGGCGGCCATCGGCTACGCGCAGGCCAGCGGCATTCCCTATGGCCAGGGCCTGGTCAAGAACTCCTACGTCGGGCGGACCTTCATTCAGCCAAGCCAGACGATCCGGGAGCGCGGCATCCGGCTGAAGTACAACCCATTGCGTGAGGTGATCGCGGGTCAGCGGCTGGTCGTGGTGGACGACTCGATTGTCCGGGGCAACACTCAGCGGGCCATCGTGGCGATGCTCCGGGAGGCCGGAGCCCGGGAGGTGCACGTCCGGATTTCCAGCCCGCCGGTGACCTGGCCGTGCTTCTTCGGCATCGACTTCGCCAGTCACGACGAGCTGATGGCGGGCAGCCTCGGCATCGAGGAGATCAGGGCGTCGATCGGCGCGGACTCGCTGGGTTTTGTCTCCCTTGAGGGTCTCATCGAGGCGACCACGCTGCCCGCGGGACGGCTCTGCCGGGCCTGCTTCGACGGCGATTATCCGGTACCGGTGGCCGACGACGAGAAGGGCAAGCACCTGCTGGAGGACGTCGTCTCCGCGGTGAGTCCGACGGCCGGAGTAGTGGCAGGCTCGGCCGCCGGGACGGCTGTCGGCGGGCGGGCCGAGCTGCCGTGACCTCGGGCGGGCCCGCCAGTTATGCCGCTGCGGGCGTCGACATCGGCGCCGGGGACCGCGCCGTAGAGCTGATCCGGAGGGCGGTCGCCCGAACGGCGGGCCAGGAGGTGATAGGCGGCATCGGCGGCTTCGCCGGCTTGTTCGACGCCGCCAAGGTGGCCGGGCTGCGCCGTCCCCTGCTGGCGACGTCCACCGACGGGGTGGGCACCAAGGTTGTCATCGCCCAGCGGTTGCGGCGGTACGACACGATCGGACTCGACCTGGTTGCGATGGTGGTCGACGACCTCGTCGTCTGCGGTGCCGAGCCGCTCTTTATGACGGACTACCTCGTGTGCGGCCGGGTCGATCCGGAGCGCGTTGCGACGATCGTGAGCGGCATCGCCGATGGCTGCGTGCGGGCCGGCTGCGCGCTGGTTGGCGGCGAGACCGCCGAGCATCCGGGCCACTTCGCCGCCGACGACTTTGACCTGGCCGGCGCCGCCACGGGCGTTGTCGACGCCGACCGGCTGCTCGGTCCAGCTCGCGTGCGGCCCGGAGACGTCGTCATCGGCATGGCGTCCTCCGGCCTGCACGCCAACGGTTATTCGCTGGTCAGGGCGATCGTCGACGCGCCGCGGTCTGGACTAGACCTGGACAGCCAGCCGGCTGAGCTCAGCCAGCCGCTTGGCCTGGAACTGCTGACACCGACCCGGATCTATGCCAGGGACTGCCTGGCCCTGGCGGCGAGCTGCGCGGTCAGGACGTTTGCGCACGTCACTGGCGGCGGGCTGGCAGCGAACCTGGCCAGGGTGCTGCCGCGCGACGCGGACGCCGTTCTCGATCGCCGCAGCTGGCAGCCTGCGCCGGTATTCGGCCTGCTGGCGGAGCGGGGTGACGTTCAGCCGACGGAGATGGAGCGTGTATTCAACATGGGCGTCGGCATGGCCGCGGTGCTGGCGGCGGACGACTGCGACCGGGCGCTGCGGCTACTGGCCGACCGAGGTGTGCCGTCGTGGGCGTTGGGTCAGATTAGCCCCGGCTCGGGAACCACGAGGCTGACCGGCAGCCACCCGCTCTGACCGCGCGGTCAGAGCGCGGACCAGCTGGTCGGCGCGTCCAGCGTGCCGTTATGCGCCAGCCGATGAGGCGGTGGACGAGCCGGACTGGCGGACGAGACCGTCGGCGGCGTACTCGTCGTCCTCGGAGCCGTCGTCCTCGTCGTCGTCCTGCGCGTATTCAGAGTCGTCGTCCTCGCCGTACTGGTCGTCTAGGTCCGCGTGCGCGGAATCCCCGTTGACGCCATGCCGATCCGAGTCGACGCCCAGCTCAGCCCGCAGCCGGTCAAGGTCGGTGCCGCCACCGCTGTACTTCAGCTGGCGTGCCACCTTGACCTGCTTGGCCTTGGCCCGGCCGCGCCCCATTGGCTCGACCCCCTCTAACGTACGGAACCCGACGGGTCCCTGGTCACCGCGCTTTGTCGTTGCCCGCCACCACGGCAGCTCTCGGCTCTTCCGTGCGAACAAGGCTAACCGCCGCAGCTCCGCCAGCCGGAGTGCGCCGCGCTCGCCTTGACGTACAGGTATAACCGTACCTGCTTTAAGCGTCAGGCGCCGCTGCAGATTCCGGCGAACCGACTCACCGCCGGAGGTAAATGCCGCGGAGGCGGCCTATCTCGGCGATCCGGCGCTCGGCCAGCCGATCGGCCGCCACCGCGGGGGGAACGCCGTCGTCGGCGGCGGCGGTCAGGATCTGCCGTGTCGTGACCAGGATCTGAGCTGCCTTCGCCTTGGCCCGATCGAAGCTAAAGCCGTGCAGTTCGTCGGCCACCTGGATGACGCCGCCCGCGTTCACCAGGTAGTCAGGCGCGTAGACAATCCCCTGGTCAGAGAGCATCTTCTCGACACCAGGATGGGCTAGCTGGTTGTTCGCTCCCCCGCAGATGATCCGTGCGGTGAGCACCTCGGCGGTGCCTTCGTCGACGGCACCCCCGAGCGCGCAGGGCGAATAGACGTCGAGCTGGCTGCTGATCAGCTCGGCCCTGCTGGCGGCGACCATTACCGCCGGATGCTGGGCTCGCACCCGCTCGATGGCGGCCCGGCTCGTATCGAAGATCACAACTCGGGCGCCCTCGGCGACGAGATGATCGACGAGCCGGTGGCCGACCTTGCCGACGCCCTCGATGCCGACCGTTCTGCCGTCCAGGCTGGTGCTGCCCCAGAGATGCTCAGCGCACGCGCGCATGCCCTGGAACACGCCGAACGCGGTGAGCACCGAGGAATCACCGGCGCCGCCGTTCGGTACGGTACGGCCGGTGACGAACCTCGACTCCCGCGCGACAATGTCCATGTCCTCGCTATAGGTACCGATGTCGCAGGCCGTGAGGTAACGGCCGCCCAGCGACTCCACGAACCGGCCGTAAGCGCGCAGCAGCGCCTCGGTCTTCATCGTGTCCGGGTCGCCGATGATGACGGCCTTGGCGCCGCCGAGGTCGAGCCCGGCGAGCGCATTCTTGTAGGCCATCGCCTTGCTCAGATTGAGCACGTCTGCCAGCGCCGCGCTCTCGCTCGGATACGGGTAGAACCGCGTCCCACCGAGGCCCGGCCCGAGCGCAGTGGAGTAGATGGCGATGATGGCGCGCAGCCCCGACTGCTGGTCCTGGCAGAACACGACTTGCTCATGCCCGCCCGGTCCGCTGACCGTGCTCGCTGCGGTTGCGTCGTCAGCGACATCCGGCCCGAATACGGTGGTCACGTCCGTGGGCTCCCAAGCTACTGCTCTGTCCGGCGTCCTCGTTGACGCCGGATCGGCCACCAGCCTATAGCGGCGCAGTGGTCGGGCCGGAGTGCGCTGACGATACTTACTCGCCCGTAGCCCTTTGCCCTGACGGGTACGGCATGTCACGATTAGTCATGCTGCCTAAAGCGCGACAAGTGCCAGGGTTTCTGGTGCTTTCAGCGGTGCGGCCATTTCGGCCGGCAACGGTATGGCGGGCATGCGCCGCGCTCCGATCGCCGGGTCGGGCGGGCAAATGGCCCGGAACTAGATTATCTGGCAGCAGGTCAGGGGATTAATGGAGCAGTTCGGCCGGTTGACAGGCAAACGGGGATACCGCCCATCGAGTTATCCGGTCACCTGAGAAGCCCGGTTAGTCGACCGGCTAACGGGTCAGGCGTCGCGAGTGGCGCCGGGGAGGGAGGAATCTGGCAGCTGAGCCATTGAGCCGTCGGCGGTTCCGGCTGAATTGCGCACGTCACAGGCGCCGAACTGGAGGAGATCGGCGCCGGTACGGATCGCGTAAGTCATGGTGAGACGGGCCGCGGCGGGATGACACAGCGGCAACCGAGCTAAGTATCTGATGAGAGGCGCGGATGACTTTTCCGAATCTGCCCGTTGCGACGGTGCGTGTCGCTAGAATCACGCAGCGTGACAGGAGCTTTGGGGGCACGCCGCGGCGACATTCAGATTTCTTTGCTCCCGGTTGTCGACTTGTCACCGCTGGTGATGGCAATATGGTCTCAGCGGACTATATGGGACATCCAGTGCAGGCTTCGCTAGGAGCCATGAACGGGAAAGAAAGCACGAAGTAAGGATCGCAGGACTGGTCCAGGAGGAGAGGCCGTCAACATGTCAGCACGTACACCAGAGGCCGAGCCGCTGCTTACGCCCGCAGAGGTCGCAACGATGTTCCGGGTTGACCCCAAAACCGTTACCAGGTGGGCAAAGGCTGGGAAACTCACGTCTATCCGGACACTCGGCGGCCACCGCCGGTACCGGGAGACAGAGGTCCGCGCCCTGCTGGCGGGGATTCCGCAGCAGCGTTCGGAGTGAGGCCGTGGCCGCGGCCTGGCGTGCTAGCGCCAGGACGGCAGCGCGGACCGTCGCGCCGTCAATCAGCGGTCACATGAGTTAGCAGTTGGGGGGGTCGACCCCGGCCGACAGCACTCCGCATCGGGGGGCACGCTTAGCGTTCGATGCGATGAGGAGCCGTAGGCCACTGATGTCGCCGGGGTCGATCCGGCCTCCCCGGTCGGATAGCCGGGAGACCGGCGAAATCAAACCCTTGTAACCGTCGGGAACGACGTCGGCCAGGCATCCGCGCGTTCGTATCTGCGCGGCGCCTGCGGGCGTTCTGGGTTCGGCAGTGGTAACTGTAAGTAGTCACATAACAACTTTTCGTAATCGCACTTGTCGGCGACAGGTCACGACGATACTGAGGCTCAGGCCGTCGTGAGCCGGGCGCACAGCTGCGGCGGCACGATCCACGGTCGTGTCACGCGGCGACCAGACCGGTGCGCCAGGCGAGGGTCGGAAGCGCCGTGGGGGACACCTGCTCGCGGGCGGGAGTACGGCGCGACGAGGGGAGGTATGCACGATGCGTGATCCGGACCTGATGCAGCGCGCGGACCGCGCAGCCATCGCGCTGGAGCAGGCGTGGGAGCGCTGGCGAGCGATGCACGGACTCGGCGCGGAACCGTTACCGCCGGTGTCGAGTTATGTCGGGTACTCGCTGGAAGAACCTTGGGGTCAGCCCCGGGTCGTCTTCGGGCTGCGGGCGGACGAGGCCGAGCTGCTCGCGTCGCTATTCGATGGCCACGAGTGCGCGGGGTCGGCCCACTCGGAGCTCGACACGCGGCTTCCGCTCGACACGCGGCTTCCGCTCGACACGCGGCTTCCGCTCGACACGCGGCTTCCGCTGCGCGGTCCGGTGTCGATGCCGGCCCGCGGCTACGGCGGCCCGCTGAGCGTGCCCGCGCAGGCACCGCCGCCGGGTATGGACCTGCTGCCGCCGGGCCCCGCCGACGGATTGCCCAGGAGCGGTCCGGCCGACGAGGAAGGGACGCCGGCGGAGAAGCCGGCCGACGACGACGGGCCCCCGGAGGCTATCCGGCGCGCTTCCGGGACGGCCTCGGCCAGAGGTCGCGCTGCTCGCACGCCGCGTCCGGACCGGGCAGTCCGACGCACGGCGGAGCCGGTGGCTGACGCAGTCGACGCAGCACCGGAGCGCGACGATAGTGGCTGGTCAGCCGCCGACGGCGAAGCGCAGCAAGCGGATCTCGACGCAGACGCAGGCGATGCCGTGCTCGGCGTTCCTGAGTCACCCCCGCTCGCGCCCCTGCCGGACGTGCCGGACGTGCCGGACGTGCCGGACCTCCGGCCGCGTGCGGATGACGTGCCGGACGTGCCAGACCTCCGGCCGCGTGCGGATGACGTGGTGGACGAGCCGGACCTGCCGGGTGCTGTGGTACCGCACTCAGCCGCGACCGCCAACGGGCCCACCCGGGGACCCGGCTACCGCGGACCGCGCTACCAGGGCTTTCCACCGCGATACGACCCCGGTCGCAGTGCGGGTCAGTCATCGGCGCGGTCGGCTGGTGCTGCGGAAGACGACGGGGACGCCGACGTCGGCGTCGAGCCGAGGTCCGCTAGGACGACACACGTCGCCAAGCTGAGCCGGTCGGCCCGCAGACGGACTCAGGGCGGCGGACGGGCCTAGGACGGGCGGCGGGCCCAGGACGGGCGGCGCGTTCCTCGTCGGCAGCGTCGCGTGTGTCGGTACCGTGCCGCACACTCGGGGTGTGCGGATGGCGCTGGTGGCAGGACCGGGCACGAGCGGGCTGCTTAGCCCGCTCGGTGACGACGGGGCCTCGGCCGGCCCCGCCGAGCGGGTGCCGGACCTGGCGGCTGCCGTTGCGGCGCGCGAGGCCGTCGGCCAGGTCCGGTGGGTATGGGGATCGGGACGGCTGTGCTACCCGCAGCTGTTCCGATCCGGCGCCAGGGTCAGCCGCTGCCACGACGTTGAGCTCATTGGCACGCTGCTGCAGGTACGTGACGGCGAGGCCGGGCCGTCGCAAGCCGGCAGCGCGGGAATACTCCCGCCCCGCGCGCCCCAGTCTGCCGGTACCGGCCCTGCCACGCTGCCGTTCGATACCGGTGACGGCCGGGAAGCTGACCTGGAAGGTCAGATGGCGGCCCTGATTGCGGCACACGCGGGCCAACTGGCGCGGATCAGGGCCGACCCGAACCCGGCTAAGTTCGGCCTGCTCGCGGCCGCCGAGTCGGCCGGCGCCCTGGCTGCCGTGGAGATGTCGGCCGCAGGCCTGCCCTGGCGAACTGAGGTGCACGACCAGTTGCTCACGGGTCTGCTCGGATCGCGTCCGCCCGTGACCACCGGCCCCGCGATGCGCCCGGCCAGGCTCGTCGAACTCGCCGGGCGGATAACCGTCGCGCTCGGCGCCACCCGGCCGGTCAATCCGGACTCGCCAGCGCAACTGGTGCGGGCGCTGGCGGCCGCGGGTGTCCCAGTGCGGTCGACCCGATCCGCGGCGCTGCGGCAGGTCGATCACCCAGTTGTCCCGCTGCTGCTCGAGTACAAGGAACTGGCGCGACTGCACGCGGCGAACGGCTGGTCGTGGCTGGATTCATGGGTCGCGGGCGGCCGGTTCCGGCCTGAGTACGTGGTTGGTGGCGTGGTATCTGGCCGATGGGCTTCGCGCGGTGGTGGCGCGCTACAGATCCCGAGGCTGCTGCGCCAGGCCGTAGTTGCCGACCAGGGCTGGACGCTCGTGGTGGCTGACGCGGCCCAGCTTGAGCCGCGCGTTCTGGCGGCGCTGGCTGGCGACCGGCCGTTCGCGCAGGCGGCTGCTGCCGGTGATCTGTACGAGGCAGTAGCCGCGGCCATCGGCGGCGATCGCAGTCAGGCGAAGGTAGCGCTGCTATCGGCGATGTATGGCGGTACCGGCGGCGATCACGGTCAGTCTCTGGCCCTGCTGCGGCGCAGGTTCCCGCAGGCATCGGCGTTCGTCGAGGGCGCGGCCAGATTGGGTGAGGAGGGGCGCGTGATCAGGTCCGTCCTCGGCCGGACCTGCCCGCCGCCATCGGCCGCGTGGCTCGCGCTGACCAGCGAGTCGGGTGATCCCGATGAGGAGCGCGACCCCGGCGCCGCCGCGGCCAGCCGGGCTCGGGGCCGGTTCACCCGGAACTTCGTCGTCCAGGCCAGCGCCGCGGACTGGGCGCTGGTCCTTCTCGCCCTGCTGCGCGCCCGGCTGGCGACCGTGCTGCCATCGACTGGCGGTCCCGTGCACTGTCCGCCAGAGCTGGTGTTCTTCCAGCACGACGAGGTCATCGTGCACTGCGCGGCCGCGGATGCGGCGGACAACGTCGCCGCCATCGAGGGCGCGGCTGCTGACGCCACCCGGCTCGTGTTCGGCGACACCGACGTGAGCTTCCCCATGACGACGTCGGTCGTCGGCTGCTACGCCGACGCCAAGTGATCTAGCCGGAGGGCGCGTAGCGGATCGTCACGACGACGCCGCCAGGGTTGACGGTCACGGTGTTGTTGTAGGGCGGCGCCGGCGCGGGGCTGGGAGCCGGGGTAACCATGACTGTCACAGTTTGCAGGCCTGCCGCCACACGTAGCCCAGCAGGCACGGCATGTTCGGGTCGCCGATCGTCCCGGTCGGGCTCGGGACCGTGGTGATGATCGGGAGCGGTATGTGCGGGAGCGACGGAATGATCGGGTGCACAGTGCTGACGCCGTGTGAGCCGAAGCCCGAGCTACTACCCGAGCCCGAGCCCGAGCCCGTGCCGGAACCCGAGCCTGACCCAGAGCCCGACTCGGACCCGCCTGATCCGTTCGCTGAGCTGACCCCGGCTCCCGCCGTACCTGTCGTGCGCGTCGACCCGGTCGCGCTGCGGCCGGACGACTGCTGCACGCCAGGGCTGCTGCTCGCGGTTGCGGCGGCAGCCCCGGCGCTCAGTCCAGATGTGGTCGCGCTGACCGGCGTGGTGTGATGCACCGGCAGGAGCAATACCAGTCCCACCGCGGCGCCTGAGGCGAGGCTGGCGGCGGCGGCGGCAACTCGGCTCAGTGCGTTCATCGGATCTCCTCCCGGTGCGCCTCTGCCCACCACGGTGGGCGCGGGCATCTGGTGTTACACGGGTAGGAGCAGCGAGCCAGCGGCTCGCCAACAACTTCTTCCAGGGAACGCGCATTACGGCGCGAACGCGCCGTCGGTCAGCTGCCTGGCGTCCTCATTCCGGCGCCAGGTAGCCATGCCGGGCGCGTCGCAGTTTCGCCGGGTCGGCCACCGGCTCGGGGACAGGCGGCACCTCGCTGGTGCAGTACATGCAGCGCTTGGCGCCGACCGGAATCTCGCCGAGGCACTCCGGGCACGCACGCTCGGTCGCGACCTTGTTCCTGGTCGCGAGCGCGGTCACCCTGGCGGCAGGGGCGACGACGAGCCAGTAGACGACCGCCGCGATCACCAGGAAGGAGATCGCAGCGTTGATCACGGCGCCGTAGGTGAACTTCGAGTTGTTCACCGTGAATGTCAGGTTGTTGAAGTTGATCCGGTCACCCACGATCGCGGTGATGAGCGGCGTGATCAGGTCCTTCACGAGTGCCTGAATGATCGCGTTGAACGCCACGCCGAGGACCACGGCAACGGCGAGGTCGATGAGGTTGCCCCGCATCAGGAACTTCCGGAAACCACTCATGCTCATCCTCCAGCCATCACCGGCACCGGCACCGCGTACGTTCGGCAGGCCGCGACTTTACCAGCGGTAAGCAGCGACTTGAGGAGATCGTAGAAGGATGTCGGTCCTGCGCACAGCCATCGGCGGCCGCTGAAGGTGCAGCGCGAGCTCGGTGTGATAGGGAGACAAGATGCCGGAGACGTTGTCGTGAGCCTGGCGGTCACGGTGCGTGGCATCACCATCCCTCCGGAGGAGCTGACGTGGCGGTTCTCCCGGTCTCAGGGACCCGGCGGCCAGTCCGTCAACACCACGGACAGCCAGGCTGAGCTGTCCTTCGACCTGGCCGGGTCGGCGGCCCTGCCGCCGGTGCTCAAGGAGCGCGCGCTCGCAACGCTGGCAGGCCGCCTGGCCAGCGGTGTCGTAACCGTGACGGCCAGCGAGCACCGGTCGCAGCTGCGCAATCGGGAGAACGCGGCGGCTCGGCTCAGCGAGCTGCTCACCGAGGCGACCGCGCCACCGCGGCCGGCCCGGCGCCGCACCCGGCCGACGAGGTCGTCGGTCGAGCGACGGCTCGCCGAGAAGCAGCGGCGGAGCGCGGTCAAGCGGCTCCGCCGGCCGACTGAGGACTGAAGCAGGTCAGGGCCGAGCGCGCTGATCACCGTGCTCGGCCTGTCGCTCGCTACCCTTGACCGGTGAGCACAGCGCCAGGCGAGGATGCGGGCGGCCGGCCCGGCCAGCCCGCTCGCGTCGGCGGGCCAGGTGCCTGGCGCACCGG
>JBAUAR010000031.1:0-2133 GCA_049675875.1 Streptosporangiaceae bacterium | reverse complement strand
CTAGGACGGTGCTGAAGTAGTCGGTCGCCTGAGTCTTCGGGATGCGGATTCAGGTCTGGATTAGGTTGCGTCAGTTTCGTGTCATGGCCCGTGATGTGTGCCGTGACCTGGGAAAATGGTGTCATGGCGCTGGGCAGGGCACGCATTCAGCAGGGCTTTCAGGATCCGCGGGACATCCTGGGTGACCGGCTGCGCGAGGGATCGCTGTATCGGCTGCTGGCCGATCACGGGCAGGCGATGTTCCCGGACGGCTACTTTGCCGACTTGTACTCGGTGTCGGCGAAGGGGCAGCCCACGATCCCGGCCCGGCTGGTCGCGACCGTGATGCTGCTGCAGGCGTTCGAGGGGTTAAGCGACCGGGAGGCCTGCGACCGGCTGGAGGCCGACCTGCGGTGGCAGGCCGCCGCGGGCGTGGATGCCGGGCACCGGGCGTTCCACCCCACCGTGCTGGTGGGGATGCGCAGCAAGCTGCGGGCCTCGGCGCGGCCGCGGCGGCTGTTCGAGGACACTAAGGTGGCAGCCCGGGCCACCGGGGCGATGAAGGGCCGGGCGCGGGTGCTGGATGCCACCGCGGTCTATGACGCGGTCGCCACCCAGGACACCGTGACCCAGCTGCGCGCGGCGATCCGCAAGACGCTGGCCGTCCTGGATAAGGCTGGCAGTCCGCTGGCCGCCGCGGTCCGCCAGGTGCTGCGCCGCGACGACGACTACGCCAGTGCAGGTAAGCCGCCGTGCGACTGGGACGACCCGGCCGCCCGCGAGACGCTGGTCGATGAGCTGGTGAAAGACGCGCTGGCCGCGCTCGCGGCGCTCGACGGGCACGAGCTCGGCGCGGCCGCCGAGGCCGCGGATCTGCTCGCGCTGGTCTCCGGGCAGGACGTCGGACCGGGGGACGACGGGGTGTTCCGGATCGCCCGCAAGACCGCGGCCGACCGGGTGATCTCCACCGTGGACACCCAGGCCCGCCACGGGCACAAGTCGCGGAACCGGCGGTTCGACGGGTACAAGGCGCACCTGTCCATCGACCCGGACTCCGAGCTGATCGACGAGGTCGCCGCCACCGCGGCGAACACCCCGGACCGGGACGCCGCTGCCCGGCTGCTCGATGAGCTCGCCGCCGGCGAGGAGAAGCCCGAGGTGATCGGTGACTCCGCCTACGGGGACGCGGCCACCCGCGCCGCACTGGAAGAGCAAGGCTTCACGGTGATCGCGAAATGCCCGCCCGCCCGCAACAGCGGCGGCCGGTTCGCCAAGGACCAGTTCACCATCAGCCTGGAGCACGGCACGGTGACCTGCCCGGCCG
Source organism: Streptosporangiaceae bacterium (assembly GCA_049675875.1). Lineage (GTDB taxonomy): Bacteria > Actinomycetota > Actinomycetes > Streptosporangiales > Streptosporangiaceae > JAJYUU01. The sequence goes on along the minus strand of JBAUAR010000031.1, from coordinate 830 downwards.
GGCAGACCGCGGTCATCGCCCCCGCCTCTGGTGGTGGCGGCCGGGCATCGTTCCGGCCCTGGTGCGCGGCCTGCCCGCTGCGGCCAGCGTGCACAGCCTCCCGCCGCGGCCGCACCATCGCCATCCACCCCCGCGAGGACGTGCTGCAGCGAGCCCGCCAGCAACAGCGTGACCCGGCCTGGCAGGACCAGTACCGCACCGACCGGCCCATCGTCGAACGGAAGATCTCCCACTTCACCCGCCGCGCCTGGGGAGGGCGCAAAGCCCGCACCCGCGGGCTGGCCCGCATCGCCACCGACCTCGACACCCGCGCCAGCGCCCTGAACTGGGCGAGACTGGCCATCCTCGGCCTGCACCGCGACCAGGCCGGCTGGGCGCTAACCGCAACCTGAACAGCACTCCCGCCGCCAAGCAGGCCGACGCCGACGCACCAGCAACCTGCAGCAGCACCGGCGCGCATCCCCGTCACCGGCAAGCAGGCATCACGTCCGCCACGCCGCGGCCGCCACCGGACGCTCGGCCAGCCCCGCACCCCAGACGGCCTTACTTCAGCACCGTCCTAGGCGTCTCGGACGAGCTCGTAGGTGAGGAAGACCAGGCTGTCACCAACGGTCTCGGCGCGGACGAGACGCATGGCCTTCCTGTCGCTGATCTCACCGAAGAGCCGCTCGCCGGCTCCGAGCACGACCGGGTAGATCGTCAGCCGCAGCTCGTCGACCAGGTCGTGCTCCATCAGCGCGTGCACCAGCTGGATGCTGCCGTAGACGACGATGTCCCCCGCCAGATCCTGCTTCAGCTTCGAGACTTCGGTCACCACGTCGCCCTTGAGC
>JBAUAR010000030.1:0-9604 GCA_049675875.1 Streptosporangiaceae bacterium | reverse complement strand
CCGCTCGCGATCGCCGCCGAACGGCAGCCGGACGCGCATCGGCCGGTCCATCCCGGCAGCGAACCCGACGGCCTCGCCCGGCAGCAGCGACACCACCTGCCGGGACTGCCGTTCGTCCAGGTTCATCGAGCCGCCGACCAGCTGCCTGTCGTCGGCGCCGGGCAGCCGGTGCAGCACCGTCAGCGCGGTGTTCTTGACGACGTCCGGCACCAGCTTGGCCGGTATCTGCTCGGCCAGCACGATGCCCTCGCCGTACGCGCGGATCTCCGCCAGCAGGCTTGCGAACAGCTCAACCGCGTGCGCACTCGCGCCTTCCTGGCCAGCGCGGAGCAGCCGGTGCGCCTCCTCCAGCACGACGACGTGCCGCAGCCCGTCCGACTCGCCGGCGGACTGGGAGCGCAGCCGCAGGTGCTCGACCATCCTGACGATCAGCGCGCCGATGACGAACGCCTTGTCCTCGTCGCTGGCCAGGTCCTCGAGCGTGAGAACGACGTTGCCCGCCAGCAGCGCGCTGATGTCGGCTGGGTGACCACCTTCGAGGAACCGGCCTGCCGCGCCGCTGCGGAGCGAGCCAAGCCGCACCTCGACGAAGCCGCGCAGGTCTGCCTGCAGCTCGCGGCCATAGCCCCCGGCTGCGATCACCGCGAGGGCAGCTGCCTGCAACCGGGCGAGCGTCGGTGCCACCGGGGGCGCTTCCTGGTCTGCCCGGCCGGCGCCGGTCAGCGGATCCCAGCCGCACTCTCCATAGACCCGCAACAGCGCCTCCGACATGATCTGCGGGAACGGCTCCCTGACGGGGAAGGCGGCCAGGAACAGCGCGCGGACCATGTCGATGTGGGCCTGCACCGGGAAGCCGGGTTCGGGCGCCAGCGGATTAACCGACAGCGGCACCGCCTCCGGATCGGCCGGGTTGATGACGGTCACGTCACCCAGCCGGGCGCCGTCGCCGGCTGCCTCGCGGTCAGCGGCCAGCCGGGCTGCCATCGCGCCGTACTCCGACTTCACCGGTTCGATCGCGAGCCAGCCGATGCCTGCTCTCGTCAGCTGCTCGAGCAGGTGCCTGACCGTCTGCGATTTGCCGGACCCCGTAGCGCCGGTGACGAGCGCGTGCCTGTTGAGCGTGCCGAGCGGCACGGTGAACGCCCCGACCTCGCAGCCTCGCGCGTCGAGAATCTGGCCCAGGCCGACGGCCGGCGTCGCCACGATGGCGTCCGCGGTGACGTCGAACGCCCCGGTACGCATCAGCCGCACGCCGGGCACTCCGTGCCTGGGCAGGCCGGTGAGCGCCGTAAGCGCTCCCGCGGTCGCGGCAAACGGCACACCGGAGGCGTCTGCGGAGTCGGTGAACTTCGCCGCGAGCACATCAGTGAACTCCTGCGCCCCCGCGGGACAGCGCAGCCGGTACGGATGCGCGCTGAGGTCGACCGCTCCGACGAGCACCGGCGCGATCAGATCCAGATCCTGTTCACTCGCGGCGCCGACAAGCACGCGCACCTGCCAGAGGCCCGCTTCGCGGAACTGGTCAAGCTCGGCGAGCCGCTGCCCGGTCCGGCGCGCCTCGAACCTGGCCTGCTCGTCCTCGTAGCGGCGCAGCACGGTGAGCTCGTTGCGTAGCTCCGCGGTCTCGGCGTCGAGCAGGTCGGTGGGGTCAGCGACGATCAGCCAGCCGAACGGCCGGCCCATCAGGGTCTGCAGCGCGGACTCGAACAGGGTGGGCGGGCCGCCGTCGTCGGCATCGACTGGCCAGGTCCGGCGATCGGCGTCAGCGTCGATCGGGACCCGCCGACCGGGGCACGGCGCCCAGACGAGCCGGTCCAGCTCGTCGATCATGTTCCCGTCGATGCGGGCGCCGCGCGCGCCCCACGGGAACAGCATCTCCACCACCGCAGCGTCAGCCGGCCGACGTGCAGCCGGGTCCGACGCCGATTCGAGGCCAGCCGGCTCGGCGGGCAAGGCCACCCCGGGCAGTGGCCCGGCATTGGTGACCAGTTCGAGCGGCGCGCCGCCACCGCGAGACAGCCAGCCTGCGATGAATGACTGCCGGTGCCGGGCCGCGTCGAGCACCGCGGGCAGGATCAAGGCGTAGTCCGCAGCTGCGGTGCCGGTCAGGGAGGTCGCGTTCACGGCCTGCACGCGGTACCAAAGGCCGGCCGAGCCCCCGCCGATGCCCGACGTCACTCCCATGATTCGTGCTTACCAGGTCCAGAGCGAGTGCGCTTGACGATTGGTCCGGATTGCGCCGGACGCCTCGTCACAGGTCTACCGTGCCGGACACGCACGTGACGACGCTGCCGCCCACCCACACCTGGCCGTGCGCATCCTGGCTGATACGGACCTGGCCGCTGCGGCCCAGCGCGGTGCCTTGCCTCGCGAGGTAGGGCGCCTGCGCCCGGCCGGTGGACAGCAGCCACTGTGCCAGCGAGGCGTTGAAGCTCCCGGTGACCGGGTCCTCATACGTCACGCCGCCGCCCGGAAAGAACGCCCGTACCTCGAACGCGGCCGGTCCGCCCGGCTGGTGTGGTCCGGCGATGCCGACGTCGAGGTCGCCGGGCTGGGGCTGGACGGCCAGTACCGCTTCAGCGCTAGCCAGCAGCACCGCGATCCAGCCGGGCCCGTTGTCGGCCCACTGCAGGTCAACGATGTCCGCCCGGCCGATGCCCAGCATCTGCGCGACCTGTCCGGCCAGCGCGTCGCTCACCGGGCCGGATCGCACCAGCGGTGGCGCGGCGAAGGCCAGTTCGCCGTTGGCGACCCTAATGGCGACCAGGCCCGCGCCGCACTGCTGGGTGACGACGCCAGGCTGCCGCGGCTGCCCGCCGGCCTCGAGCCACGCGTGGCAGCTCCCGAGGGTGGGATGCCCGGCGAACGGGAGCTCCCTGGTTGGCGTGAAGATGCGCACCTGGTAGTCGGCATCCGCATCGTCGGGCGGCAACAGGAACGTCGTCTCTGACAGGTTGGTCCAGCTCGCGAAGCGCTGCATCGCAGCCTCAGTTAGCCCGCTCGCATCGTGCACGACAGCAAGCGGATTTCCTCGGTATGGCGTCTCGGTGAAAACGTCAACCTGACGAAACTGTCGGGCCATGGACCCATCCTGGCAGCCGCGTCAAGTTGCTAGCCTTCGGAGATATGCGCCCAGGAAACTGGTGACGTCCCCGGATCCTGCGCTGGCAGCAAGGGCTGCGGTGGCTGCACGATGACCCGGAACATGTCGGGCCGCAGCACGGCGATGGTGAGAGCGACCGGACGGTCGGTCTCAGTGTTGGTGAACTTGACGGTGATGATGAGGGCGGGCTGACCGGCCGTCAGCCGCAGACTGCGCGCGGTTGACGGCGGTGGTGCCTGCAGTTCGATGTGCAGTGCGGCTGGCGCGCCGGCCAGCGGCGGGGTCAGGGGCGAGCCGGCCACCGGCTCTCCGTCGCCCGGTCCGACGCCAGGCTGAGCAGGCACGTCAGCAACGCTGGTCACCTGCAGCAGGTTCAGCGTGGCGGGCAGCCCGGCCGCGGCACCGATGTTCGCCCGGCTGGCGAGGTCGCCGGGCACGTAGGTGGTGCAGACCGCAGCTGGCTCGCCGGCCGCGGTCCACAGCAGTCGCACCGTGCAGACCTGTTGCTCGGCGGACAGCTGAAGGGCCCACGAGATGTCCTCCGGCGGCAGCCGCCACGTCACCTGGCGGCTGCGGCAGGAGAACTCACCACCCATGGTGTCGATGAAGGTAGTAAGGCCGGGCACGCCCTCAAGGCCGATCACGTACTCGGCTGGGCTGGCGCGGTACAGCTGCCCGTCGGCCAGTCGTCGGACGAGATGCCTGCCGACGAGTTCCTCCACCGCCGCGTCGATTTCCGTGGTGCTCACGTTGTAACGGCGGGCTAGCGCCGAATGCCGCGGCAGTCGCCAGCCGGGCTCATGATGGACGAGCGCTGCCGCAAGCCGGTCCGCTAGCACGTTCACGGCTTGACCAGGCACGCGTGCCGCTCCTGCCTGCTCGGCGGGGTGGCGAGATGATCTGCGCCCCCGCGGCCCCATTGTGCGCGTGCCGCTGCTCTCGGCGCCGGCCGACGGGATTCCCAGCTGCGAGGCGTCACCCTCACCAGTGGTTGCCGACCAGCTACTGTGCGGAGCGGTCATTGCCGGTCACACCGCGTCGTGCCTGGCCCTGGCCATGGCAGGTGTCATCTCAACGGTCGGGGCCGCAGTCCTGCCGGGCCCGTTTCCGGACCGAACCGGATGTGGCTGATATGCCATTCCGCCGCTTGTCCCTCGTGGTCGGGTGCACCAGGCCGGATGCAAGCCGGCCGCCTGGCCGCCAGTCGCCGTTCTGTGAACGGTCACGTCTTGTTGTAGGCGCATCGGGTGAACAAACGCTGAACACGCGCTGGCCGCTTTGGCGTACGACAAGTGGCAAAACAGCTAACGACACCTGGCTGCCCGGCAGCAATAACCGGCAGCAATCGACAGCGCAGCGTGGCCGCGCCCGGCCCGGCCACGCTGCCCCGACTGACGACCTGCGCGCCCGCCTGCGCGGGCTGCATGCCGCGGTTGTGCTGTGCTAGACGGCTACCTCCAGCTCCCTGATCTCGCCGGTCGCGGCGGTCACGATCCGATCGGCCCTGACGCCGCCAGGAGCGAGCACCCGCAGCGTCCAGTCACCCGGCGCAGCGAAGAACCGGAAACCGCCATCGGCACCGAGCGGCACCTCGGCGACGAAGTCACCGCCGGAGTTGAGCAGCCGCGCGTAGCCGACCTGCAGCGGGGCCCCGGCCCTGGTCACCGTGCCCTGCACGATCGCCTGATTGCCCGCGCTGGTAACCGGCACGCCGCCGGCGGGTGCACCGCACCCGCCCGCCGCCGCCTGGCCGGGCGTGCCCCCAGGCTGGCTCGCAGCGGCCATCAGGACTCGTCTCCGACCGCGATCGGGACGCCGACCAGCGAGCCGTACTCGGTCCAGGAGCCGTCGTAGTTCTTGACGTTCGGCTGGCCGAGTAGCTCGTGCAGCACGAACCAGGTGTGCGCGGAACGCTCCCCGATCCGGCAGTAGGCAATCGTGTCCGTGCCGAAGTCGACGCCGGCCTCGCCGTAGAGGGTCCGCAGCGCGTCGTCGGACTTGAACGTGCCGTCGTCCTCGGCAGCCTTGGACCACGGCACATTCCTGGCGGTGGGCACGTGCCCGCCCCGCTGCGCCTGCTCCTGCGGCAGGTGCGCAGGCGCCAGCAGCCGGCCGGCGAACTCGTCGGGCGACCGCACGTCTATGAGGTTCTTGGCGCCGATGGCGGCGACCACCTCGTCGCGGAAGGCCCGGATGGCGGTGTCCTGCTCGCTGGCCTGATAGCTCCTGGCGGCCCGCTGCGGTACGTCCGTCACCAGCTCGCGGGAATCCAGCTCCCACTTCTTGCGACCGCCGTCGAGCAGCTTGACGTTCTGGTGCCCGTAGAGCCGGAAGTACCAGTAGGCATAGGCGGCGAACCAGTTGTTGTTGCCGCCGTAAAGGATCACCGTGTCGTCGTTCGAAATGCCGCGCTCGGAAAGCAACTTCGCAAACCCCGCCCGGTCGACGAAGTCGCGACGGACCGGATCCTGCAGGTCCTTCTTCCAGTCGATCTTCACGGCGCCGCGAATGTGGCCCTTGTCGTAGGCGCTGGTGTCCTCGTCTACCTCAACCAGGACGACGCCAGGGTCGTCACGGTGTGCTTCGACCCAGCCAGCGTCCACTAGGACGTCAGAACGGCTCATGCTCGCATTTCCTCCTTGAGTGCTGGCCGGGCTCGCGGTGAGCCACGGCCTGAGTCACATCTGCCGGTGTCATGTCCGGGCGCCAGCCCCGGCTGGCCAGGTGCGCCTGATCAGCAGGTACATCTCGCATCCCAGGCATAGTCCGAATACCCCGTTGAGCACCGCGGCGACCAGCCCGGCGGATGCGGCCGCCATGCCAAGCGGCGCCACGCCACTGCCGTAGCCGATGATGCCAATGAGGCTGATCACCAGGCCGACCGCCTGGGCAAACCGCGGCGGCGCCGCGGCCTCGAGCTCGGCTGGTGCCCCCAGCCTGGGTCTGACCAGCCACTTGTAGAGCAGTCCATAGGGGGACCGCGCAAGCCCGAAGAACGCCCCGGCGGCGAACACCACCGCCTGCGCGGCCAGCACCCAGACGTTGCCGGTGATCAGTACCGCCGCGAACATCGGCACGGTAATGAGGGCGCCGAAGCGCGGTCCGCGCGGGTCGATCTGCACTGCGCGACTCTCCTTATGATCGTGGCTGCTGGCCCTGAGCTCTGAAATGCGCCGCTACCTGCGAAACGCTGTCCGCCGTGCGGCTCCGGAATTCCTTGCGGGGAACGGGGCCGTCCGGCCAGGCGGCCGGCCTGTCCGCCCGAGCCCGGGTCGGGACAGCGCCGGCGGGCTCGCGGATCAGCGCGTACGCGACAGCGGCGCGACCGGACAGATGGCCGTGGCGACGCGGCAGAAGTCCACCGCGCGGCGCTTGGTCAACGCGATCTCGGGGCGTCGAACCCCGCCCACGCTGCGCATCTGAGCAGGCACGTAACCGATGCTATGCGGGCCAGCGGCTCGTGTCACTATCTCTTTTATCGATCTAATATATAGGGATAGCGGTCTTCCCGCTGACACTCCAGTCATGACAGCCCCACCGCAACGCCGATGGCAGCGATAACGTCGGGCTTGCGAGGCTGGCCGCTGGCCCGGCGGACGACGCTGCCGTCGCCAGCGAGGATCAGCACCGTCGGCGTCCGCAGTACGTTGAGCTGCCGGACCAGGTCGAGCCGGGATTCGGCGTCGATCTCCACATGCGCGACGCCCTGGGTCATGTCCGCCACGTCCGCCAGGACTCGCCGGGTCGCGCGGCACGGCGCGCAGAACGCTGTGGAGAACTGCAGCAGCGTCGCTCGCTCACCGAGCGGGTGGCCGAGCTGCTCGCTGGTCAGCCGCGCCGATTCGGCGGCAGAACCGGCTGGCGTGGCCGGCCCCGGACGGAGCCCGTTCCGCTCTGAAATATCCCTGCCGTCGCCAAGTCCGGCGCTCGACGGCACCAGCGAGCCCGGAACTCGCATCCGGCCGCTGGTCAGCCGCAAGGCGAGGCCGCCGATGATGGCGACGACAATCGCGGCAAGCAGCGCGACGAATCCTCCGGACACGCCCGGTGATAGCGCGCGGTCGAGCCGCGACATTCCCGGCTCAGGCGGGAATCGTCACCAGCACCTTGCCGCCAGAAGTGATCTGGAAGCTGCGCACGGAACTAGGCGCCGCCGACGACGCGCCCGTGTACCAGGCCCGCTGGCCGTACCCGACCGTCCAACTGCCCGCGTACGCCTTACCGTTCGTGCCCATGACCCAGAACTTGCATGTCGTGCCCAGCCGGATCCCGGTCACCTGCACGCGCATAGTCGTGCTGCCCCACGGCGTCTTGGCGTAATCGACCACCGCGGCCACGCCAGTGCGGCCGTTAACGCCACTGGCCACCTCGGTGCTCCCGGCCTGTGCGGCCGGCCGGGCCAGTTCCACCGCGGCCGTAGCTCCGGCGGCAGCGACCGCGGCCGCAGCCGCCACCGTGATAGCCCCCCGCCACAGGCGGCTGCGACGCCGCACTGACACCTGCCTGAGCAGCGAGTTCAGCAGCTCACCTGGAGGTGGCGGGTCGTCATCGGCCGGGCCTGGCTCCAGGCTCAGGCGCTCCACATCCGGGGCTGGCACTCGGCTCAGCATGGCCGGCAGGCCGGCCAGACCGGCGAGCTCGTCCCGGCAGGTCGGGCAGCCCATCAGATGGTCATCCACGAGTGACCGCTCGGCCGGATCAATCGCACCGACGATATAGACGCCGAGCAGATGGCGGATCTCCCGGCAGCCGGCGCCGCTGTTGGTCTCTCTCGTCGTCATGGCGCGAGCCCCCGCTCTTCCAGAGCCAGCCGGAGCGCACGCAGCGCATAGAACGTGCGCGACTTGACGGTCCCAGCTGGCACGCCCAGGGTCGCGGCCGCCTCGGCGACCGATTTGCCCCGGTAGTAGGTCTCCAGCAGCACCCGTTTGTGATCCGGCTGCAGGGCCAGCAGGGCGTCTGCGACCGCCCAGGATTCCAGAGCTCGCTCCGCTTCGTCGGGTGCAGGCCGGACGTCGAGCGCCGCCTCGCCTACCTCCTGGGGCCGAGCGCGGCGGGCCCGGTATGAGTCGATAGCGAGATTACGCGCGACGGCGAAGAGCCACGGCCGAGCGGGGCGGTCCGCGATGGCTTCGGGGTGCTGCCAGGCCCGCAGCAGCGTTTCCTGGACGATGTCCTCCGCGCGCTGCCGGTCACCGCTCATCAGGTGAACTGCGTACCTGAGCAGCGGCCCCGCGTGCTCGGCATAGAGCGCACGGACAAGCTCCTCGTCGGATGCTATCCGTCGGGAGTTGCCGGCGCCTGCGCCGCCAGGGCCTGTCATACCCGCTAGTACGTCCATCGTCGCGTGCTGGTTCACTCCTCGGCCAAGGAAGGCTGCTTGTCAGGTAAGCACGGCCGGCCTGGCACCTAGCCCCCGGCAAAGGGCGGCAGCACCTCGATCACGTTGCCCTCGCGGAGCTGAACCGTCTCCGCCGCGCGGCGGCCCACGGGCGTCCCGTCGACGAGGAACGAGGCGCGGGAGATGACGGCTCGCAGCCGAGCGCGGTCGTCAGATCCGGTGACGGCAGCCAGCGCGGCAGCCAGTGTGTCCGCGGTCACCCGCTGCTCGGCCACACCGGCAGCGTCCTTCGCCGCCGCCCAGTAGCGCATGGTCACGATGGCCATGTCAGCTATCCTCGCCTATAGCGGCCCTGGACGACGACGACCCGGGTGTAGGTGCGGAGTGAGATGGGGTTTTCGCGGGCCGATGGGTACCGCCGGGGCCGGAGGTGCAACGGTTGAGCAACGTCCTGGTGCTCACCAGCGGGCGCGAGCCGCCGGCGGACATCCTGCCGTCGCTCAGCCTGCTGCCGCACTCAGTCCGGTTTGCGCCCGTTGCCGCCGAGCAGGTCCTTGCGGGCCCGGCGCCGGACGCGATTCTCGTCGACGGCCGCCGTGACCTCGTGCTGGCCAGGCGCGTGGTACTGGTGCTGCGCGCCGCCGCCACCACCGTCCCGCTGATCGTCATCGTGACCGACGCCGGCTGGGCGGCGGTCTCGGCCGACTGGGGCGCCGATGATCTGCTGCTGCACACAGCGGGCCCAGGCGAAGTGGAGGCCAGGCTCCGGCTGGCTATCGGCCGCCGAGCGCAGGCCACCGCCCAGCTGCCGGACGAGATCCGGTCCGGTGGGCTCGTCGTGAATGAGGCGACATATTCGGCGCGGATCAACGGCCGCTCCCTCGATCTGACCTTCAAGGAGTTCGAGCTGCTCAAATTCCTGGCGCAGCACCCCGGCCGGGTCTTCACCAGGGCTCAGCTGCTCCAGGAGGTCTGGGGTTACGACTACTTCGGCGGTACCAGGACCGTCGACGTGCACGTGCGCCGGCTGCGGGCGAAGCTCGGCGCCGACAACGAAGCGCTGATCGGTACCGTCCGCAACGTTGGCTACCGGTTCGTGCCGGTCAAGTCCGGCGGGGCCGGCGTTGCCGGCGGGCTCGGCTCGGCCGGCGGGGCCGGCG
>JBAUAR010000029.1:0-3592 GCA_049675875.1 Streptosporangiaceae bacterium | reverse complement strand
GTGCCCGAGGGTCGGATAGAGCAGTACGGCGACGACGTTGAAGGTGAAGATCGTGGCGATGGCATAGCTCACGTCGGCCTCGTCCGCGCCGACGACCGCATCAGCCGCGGCGATCGCCGATGCACCGCAGATTGCCGTCCCAACCCCGATCAGTGTCCGCGTGTTGCCCCGCACGCGCAGCAGCCAGCCCGCTACCCACGCCATGCCCAGAGCGGCCGCGAGCGTGCCCAGCAATACAGGCACGGACCGGGCTCCGATCGAGAGCACCTCGCCTAGCGACAACCCAAGACCCATGAGCGCGATCGAGCCCTGCAGCACCCGCTTCGACGTGAATGCGATGCCTGGCCTCAGCCGCGCTGACGGCTTGCGCACCACGGCAATCGCGATACCACCAACGACGGCAAACACCGGTGCGCCGACGACCGGTGCCAGGCCGCCCAGCAGCGTGGCACATACGGCCACAGCAGCCGCGCAGCAGACTCCGGGAACCAGGGCCCGAAAGTGGCCGAGCACGCGCGCCTGCCACGCCCTGACTGGGCCCTCGGCCGCCAGCTCGCCGACGGCCGCGGCTTTGACCTCGTCGACCGCTGACACTCGCTGCCTCCCTTGGCATTCAGTGTCAGCTCAGCCAATGACGCCCGGGAACTGCAAATCCGCTGATCCAGTCCTAAGGATTGCTTATGGCAGGCCATCGCTTCTGCGTCGGCCAGCGCCAGCTAGCCCACGCCGCGCACGTGCTCGACGCTGAACTCCCCCGAGGCGGCCCGCAGCACGCCGACGACGTCGATCCTGATCTGGTCGAATACCAGACCGTGCGCGCGCACCCACGCCACCGCGAGCCGCCGCAGCCGCTGCGCCTTGGGCCTGGTCACTGCCTCGAGCGGGGTGCCGAAGCGCACCCCGGACCGCGTCTTGACCTCGCAGATGACCAGGGTCCGGCCGTCGAGGGCGACGATGTCGATCTCGCCATCGCGGCACCGCCAGTTCCGGCCCAGCACAGTCAGGCCGGCCTCGGTCAGGAACCGCGCCGCTACCTGCTCACCCTGCAGTCCGAGCACATCCTTGGCCTGCACGCCGACCACCTCCGCCCACCACCATGGCGGGCGGGCTGGTCGACCGCAGCTCGACGGCGCGGCCTGTGGACAGCGACCGCGAGGCGGGCCGGGCCGGGGCGCAGCGACCACGGTCCGGTGGACAACCGCCGCAGAATGTCCGCCAGCCCTGACACAATGGCGCCCCCGCTCAGTGGCGCCCTCGCGACGGCAGCCCGATTGCGCTCATACCGGGCTGGCGCTCACACCGGGCTGGGCTCGAAGCGGGCTGGCGCTCACCACCGAGCTGGCGCTCGCACCGGGCTGCCCGCGGACGCGGCGCCGCTGCCGGGATGACAGGCAGCGAACGAACCAGCGACATCGCCAGGACTGAGCCGCGTTCCTACTTCGGCTCGGGAATCTCGAGGTCGCTCTTGGCAAGCTCCTCGACGTTGACGTCCTTAAAGGTAACAACTCGAACATTCTTCACGAAACGTGCAGGCCGGTACATGTCCCAAACCCACGCGTCCTGCATGGTGACCTCGAAGAAGACCTCGCCGTTGTCCGCCTGGCGAACGTTGAGCTCGACCTGGTTGGTCAGATAGAACCGCCGCTCAGTCTCCACCACATGCGTGAAGAGGCCGACCACATCGCGGTACTCGCGGTAGAGCTGGAGCTCCATCTCGGTCTCGTACTTCTCGAGATCCTCCGCGCTCATTTCTCCCCTCCGATCAGGCGCCGCGGGCCATCGCCGCGAGACCTGCCGTCGGCCAACCATGGTCGTCGTTCACGTCAACGATAGGGCCATTCTGCCCACTGCCAGGCGGGTAGCACGAGTCTGCATCGCCTTCGTTCCCCGAAACCAGGTCGGCAGGCAGGTGCGGATCCAGCCCGGCGGTCAGGCCAGGCGGCACGTCGGGGGCAAGATCAGCGATGATGGCGTCCTCGCCGGCCATGGCTTCCACCACGTCGGCCGGCCGGCAACCCCGCACATTCACAAACGACATCCGGTGCTCAGGACACGGACCGTGGCTCGCCAGCGCACGCATGTGACTTGGGGTGGAATATCCCTTATGACGGGAGAATCCGTAGTCCGGGAAGGTCTCGTGCAGGTCGCGCATGAGGGCGTCCCTGGTTACCTTGGCTACCACAGACGCAGCCGCGACGCAGGCTGCCACCTGGTCGCCTTTCCACATGGCCAGCGCCGGCGCCGGCAGCCCGCGCACCGGGAACCCGTCAGTCAGCACATACCCTGGCCGGCCGGCAAGGCCGGCCAGCGCTCGGCGCATCCCGGACACGTTGCAGACATGCAACCCGATCCGGTCTATCGCCGCGGCCGGGATGATCACGACGTGCCAGTCCAGCGCCGCGTCCATAATCTGGCGGTACGCCGCATTCCGGGCCGGCGCCGTCAGCGCCTTGGAGTCGGCCAGCTCCGTCATCGCGGCGATCCGCGCCGGCCTGAGGATCACGGCCGCGACGACCAGGGGGCCAGCGCAGGCGCCACGACCCGCCTCGTCGACCCCGGCCACGGGCCCAAGCCCGGCCCGGCCCAGCACGCGCTCGTAGCCGCTGAGCCCGCTGTCGCGCCTGGGCGTGAAACCGACGGGGCGGCCCTCCGCCAGCTGCGGCCGCGCCGGGGTCACCTCGCCCGCCTAGCCCGCCCGGCCCGGCGAATCTGCCACCTGCGGACCAATCTGCGTCGTGTCCCGCGCTGCAGCCAGGTCAGCGGCATCGCGACGACAAGCCCGGCGCCGAGCGGCGCGTAGGGTGCCACTGCCGCCGTCGCCCCGGACACCGCCCTGGTGAGGCCAGCCTGGCCGAACGTGGCAGGAATCGGCAGGATCCGCCATCGGCTCGGTGGCCACACGATCACGAACGCGCGGCCGATGACCATGTTCTCCGGCACAGTGCCGTGACCGGGGTCGTACTGCCGCATTCGCGAGTCGTCCGAGACCTGCCGGTTGTCGCCCATGACCCACAGCCGCCCGGCCGGGACGGTGATGCTGAACCGGATCTGCGAGGGCGCGGCGCCAGGGTACAGATACGACGACTCCTGCAATGGCACGCCGTTCACCGTCACCAGACCCTGCGCGTTACAGCAGGCGACGTGATCGCCGGGCAGGCCGATAACGCGCTTGATGAAGTCGGTCTGGTCCGCCGGGGTGCCGAACAGCCCGGCGATCGAGTGGAACAGCGGGTCCAGCGTGGCATCGTAGGCACGCACGAGCGGGTCCGAGGACGGCCTGGCTGGCTGGGGTGCGGGGTTCCACGACCCGTTGCCGTTGAACACCACGATGTCGCCCCGGTGGATGCCGCGGAAGTGGTAGACGAGCTTGTTGACCAGCACTTTGTCGCCCACCAGCAGGGTGTCCTCCATGGAGGACGATGGGATGAAGAACGGCTGAACCACGAAGCTCTTGATCACGAGCGCGATCACGAGCGCGACGACGATCAGGATGGGCAGTTCGCGCCACGCCGACCAGCGCCGGGTCCGGCTCGCGGTGGACGGCGGGCTGCCTGCGGGCGCGGTCGAGCCTCGGGGCGGCGCACCCGTCGGT